>JAHQVP010000222.1 GCA_019634275.1 Saprospiraceae bacterium | reverse complement strand
GTGCTTATGAAGGCATGATGGAGGAGGAGCCTGCAGATTTTGCGCAGTTGGCAGAGCGGGTGTTGGGAGGTGACGACAATGGTTTGCTATGACTTCTGAGTATCATGTTCCGGTCTTGCTGAAAGAATCGATGGACTATCTTATCGATGATCCAGCAGGAATATATGTGGACGTTACCTATGGTGCTGGAGGTCATGCAAGGGCGATTTTGACCAGGCTAAATGCTCGGGGTCAATTAGTTGCCTTTGATCGTGATCTGGATGCGTTAGAGAACAAAGAAGATGATGCACGGCTCCGCTTAGTGCATTCCAACTTTGCCTTCGTGGATCGCTTCTTGCGCTACTACGAAATTCCGGTGGTAGATGGTGTTTTTGCAGACCTGGGGGTGTCCTCGCATCAATTTGATGAGATGGACAGAGGGTTCTCATATTTCTCAGATGCAGATCTGGATATGAGGATGAATCAGAACCAGGATCGAACAGCAGCTGCAGTGATAAATACCTACTCCGGCGACGATCTGGTGCGGATATTCAGTGATTATGGACAAATAAGAAATGCGAAGACTTTAGCTGGTCGAATTCTTGAGGAAAGAAATCGACGCCCTATTTCGAGAATTCCAGAATTTATCGAGATAATCCAAAAAGTGTCAAGGGGAAATCCAATCCGATATCAGGCTCAGATTTTCCAGGCTATTCGAATAGAGGTCAATGACGAAATCGGCGCTTTAAGAAAACTACTACAAACCTCAGCTAAAATCCTCAGACCAGGCGGATCTCTCGTGGTACTGACGTATCACTCTGTAGAGGACCGTCTGGTTAAGCATTTTATGAAAGGCTCTCCCGGGTATGGAGACGATCATTTCTCTTTTGAAGTGCTTACTCGAAAACCCGTTTTGGCGAGCGATGATGAAATCAAGCGTAATCCGAGAGCGAGCTCTGCCAAATTACGGGCAGCACGGAAAAAATAATGACGACAAAAAGCAAGCGACAAGACGGTTCGAAACGTAGTGCTGCTGGTGCCAATGGTGGGTATCTGGTACGGAGTATGCCTTATTTTTTCTTTCTACTGGTGCTGGTGTTGGTGTACATCGGCAATGCCCACTATGTGGAGCGAAAGATGCGTCTGATTGACCAAAAGAAGAAGGAAATCAAGGAATTGAATTGGATATACATGTCTTCGAAATCCGACATGTTGCAAGAAGCTACCTACTCACGATTAGCAGAGCAAGTGCAACAGTATCAACTGACAACCAAAGGACCTCTGCCGCTAAAGATCTCAAAAGACAAGCAGTGAAATGAAGAAGGAACTGCTCTCCCGTGCATACTTGGTTTTGTTTGTTCTGACGATGGTGGCCGCCTGCCTCATTGGAAAGACGGCATGGATTAGTCAGGTAGAGGGTAGAAAGTGGAAAGAGGAAGGAAATAGTGCTAAGCTCAAAGTGGTTGATGTCTTGCCGGATCGTGGAAATATCTATTCCAAAGATCGTGAACTATTGGCTTCTTCCGTACCCTACTTCGATTTGCATGTAGATATGGCATCGGAGGCCATGACCAACACCATATTTGAGCGCCATGTGGATAGCTTGTCAATTTGTCTAAGTAGGCATGTTTTAACCAGTAAGTCTCCTTCTGCCGTTCGGCGTTGGCTGGAGCAAGCCCGAGCCAAGAAGAATCGCTACTTGTTGATCAAGCGCAATGTAACCTATGCAGAATACCGCCAGATTAAGGATTTCCCTCTATTTCGACTCGGTAAATATCAGGGAGGACTTATTGCAGAACGGCATTCCAAGCGCTTGAAACCCTATCGATCATTGGCTTTCAGAACGATAGGTCTGCATCGTGAAAATGCGCCGTCAATCGGTGTAGAGGCGGGATTTGACACGTATTTGAAGGGGAAGGAAGGGAAACGCTTGATGCAGAAGCTCGGCAACAATGTCTGGGTGCCTATGAATGGTGTTTCCGAGATTCAGCCTGATCAGGGTTTGGACGTAGTCACCACGCTTGATATGCGCATGCAGGACATTGCGCATTCGGCATTGCTCACTGCCCTGAATGAGCACGCTGCATCATCGGGGGTGGCTGTCGTCATGGAAGTAGAATCAGGCAAGATAAGGGCAATGTCCAACCTTAAGCGACAGAACGATGGCAGCTATTGGGAAAGTTTCAATCATGCCGTTGGAGATGCGGTAGAGCCCGGTTCTACCTTCAAACTTGCCTCAATGATGGCATTGATGGAGGACATGAATTTGGATCTAAACGACTCCATTAATTTGCATGGTGGAACATTGATGTTTGGCAATTATCGCATGAGAGATGCAGAATCGCATGGAATGTATCAGACTACCATCCGTCATGCATTCGAAATGTCGTCTAATATTGGAGTAGCGCAGTTGGTCAAGAAGCATTATGGGAAGGAAAAGAAGGCAACTCTATTTACAGATCGACTGAGATCTTTTGGCTTGCATGACCGTACTGGTCTCGAAATTCCGGGCGAGGGAACACCAGCATTTAAAGATGCCTATGCAGAAGGCTGGAGCAAGACCACAACGTTGGCTTGGATGTCTCATGGATACGAACTGCTGATCACGCCGTTGCAATTGTTGACGTTTTACAATGCCGTTGCCAATGATGGGGCATTGGTAAAGCCACTCCTTGTGGATCGGATCGAGGATCGCGGAAAGCTGATCGAATCTTTTCAACCCCAAGTGCTCAATAGTCAGATTGCGTCAAAAAAGACAATAGCATCTGCACAGGAATTGTTACGTGGTGTAGTCACCAATGGTACAGGCCGAAAACTGCAACGAAGTCACTATACTTTCGCTGGAAAATCGGGGACCTCTAAACTGGAGTATTGGAAAGGCGAGGACAAGTATCTATCGAGTTTTGTGGGGTACTTTCCGGCGGACAAACCTAAATACTCGTGTATCGTCATGATTCGAGATCCTCGCAGAGCCGGCTATTATGGCAGTGTGGTCGCAGGACCTGTATTTTGCGCCATTGCAGACTTCTGCGTTGCAACGGACCATGATTTTATTCAAGAGGCATTTGTGTCCAATGATGGATATGGGGCCCCTCTTTTTCAAAGTGGATATGCGCGTGATCTAAGAAGAGTGATGTCAGAACTCAATCTGCCACATAGTGATATGGCTACTGCTGAGTACAGTGTTTTGATGCCTTCTGATTCGACCATGATGAGTCTGGAAAATCGTATTGTGCGAGAAGGAGTGGTGCCAAATGTCATGGGCATGGGCCTGAGGGATGCTTTGTACATTCTGGAGAATTTAGGGCTAGAAGTACGCATCACAGGCTCAGGCCGAGTACAGAGACAGTCTCTCAAGGCTGGTGCACCCCTGCAGACTCAAAAGATTCTTTTGTCGCTCGGCTGATGGTACTGCGTGAATTTTGTGCCCTTCATGATCTCTCCATTGCGCATGGGGATGCGTCTGTTAAGATTGAGGGATTGGCGCTGGACTCACGCAAAGCAGCACCAGGTTATGCCTTCTTTGCGATAGCCGGTACTTTTTCAGATGGACATGATTACATCGGGTCTGCCATCCAGAATGGCGCCATTGCAATTTTTTGTACCCGTCTTCCTGATGCCCCTGATGATGGCATTACCTATGTCGAGGTTGGCGGTAGTATGCGACGAATAGTATCTGCAGCTGCAGATTACTTCTACAATTCACCGAGTCGGGAATTGAAGATAGTGGGAGTAACAGGCACCAATGGTAAAAGCAGTGTAGTGACGCTCCTGCATGATTTGTTTACCGGGATGGGCATCAAAAGTGGATTGTTGTCTACTATCGAAAACAAGGTAGGCGACGTCATTTTGAAATCTACCTTAACAACGCCGGACCCCATCCAATTGCATCGTCTGCTACGTCGCATGAAGGACGAGGATTGTGGGTATTGTTTTATGGAGGTCAGCTCACACGCATTGGATCAAGATCGTGTGGCCGATCTGTCTTTCCATATAGCGGCTTTTACTAACCTTTCCCACGACCATATTGGTTACCACGGATCTTTTGACGCATACATCGCAGCCAAAAAGAAGTTATTTGATGCATTGTCCGACCAGGCCACTGCATTGATCAATGTTGATGACCGTAGAGGACGCATTATGGTTCAGAATTGCGAGGCCAATATTAAAACCATGTCCATTTCCGGCCTTGCTGACTATCGAGCTCGTATCTTGGAGAACGGCCCTGCTGGCCTGCATCTCGTTGTAGATCAGACGGAAATGCACAGTCCACTTATGGGGCGCTTCAACGCCTATAATTTGCTGACGGTCTATGCCATTGGAATGATAGCTGGGCTTCCTGCCAAAGAGACCCTCCGGATTTTGTCTTCTATGGGAGCGCCTCCGGGCCGTTTTGAGGCCATTCGCGATCCGAAGAAAGATGTCACATTTATCGTGGACTACGCTCATACGCCTGATGCACTCAGGAATGTATTGGAGGCCATCCGTAAAACAAAGAAGAAGCAGGCGCGGACCATCACGGTGGTAGGGTGTGGGGGCAATCGTGATCGTGGCAAAAGGCCTGCAATGGGAAAATTGGCAGCTGTCTTAAGTGACTTTGTCATCTTGACCTCAGACAATCCTCGTGACGAAGATCCGGAGGAGATTATTGCAGACATGGCTAAGGGTATACCTGCAGACGCTGCTAGCGAAGTGCTGAAGATTGTTTCTCGAGAAGAAGCGATTCGCACGGCTTATGCCTTGGCGGACAAAGACAGTATCGTACTTGTTGCAGGAAAAGGTCATGAAGATTATCAGGAAATAAAAGGAGAGCGACGTCCCTTTCATGACCAAACGATTATTCGTCACTTGCTTAAACCCGCTTAATAGATCCGCATATGCTTTATCATTTGTTTGAGTATTTGGAACAGACATATTCTATACCAGGTGCCGGCTTGTTTAGATTTATTTCGTTTCGTGCGGGAGTCGCTATCTTGATTTCACTCACCATTTCGATGTTCTTTGGTAAGCACATTATTGCTTTTTTGCAGCGAAAGCAAGTGGGCGAGTCGATCCGTGACCTGGGCTTGGAAGGGCAGCAGGAGAAAGCGGGCACGCCAACGATGGGAGGCGTGATCATCATCTTGGCCATCGTGGTGCCGTGCCTGCTGATGGCACGACTAGACAACATATACATTATCCTGATGCTGCTGGCGACTGTATGGATGGCCATCGTCGGATTTGCAGACGACTACATAAAGGTCTTTAGAAAAAATAAGGCAGGTTTGCATGGCAAATTTAAGGTCATGGGCCAGGTGGGGCTTGGCATTCTCATCGGCACCTTCATGATGTGGCATCAAGGCATTGTGGTACAGATGGATCGGGAGGTGGCCTTAGCTGAAAAGTTGACGATCGTAAAGGAATTGCCTCCTGCAGATGATGCCACCATTCCTGCGCAAGTGCATGTAAAAACAACCTTAACCAATGTTCCTTTTCTGAAAGGAAACCGCTTGGACTACCGGCTTTTCATTCAGTTTTTTGGAAACAATGCCGATCGACTTGCATGGATCATATTTATTCCATTGTGCATATTTATTATTACAGCGGTATCAAATGGGGCCAATCTCACCGATGGAATTGATGGGCTGGCCACTGGGGTATCGGCAATCATCGGCGGGACATTGGGGTTGATGGCATACTTGTCGGGCAATGCCATATTTGCCAACTATCTCCAAATTCTCTACCTCCCCAACATCAGTGAGCTCGTGATATTCTCCGGATGTTTTGTGGGGGGGTGTGTCGGTTTCCTATGGTACAATGCTTATCCGGCCAAGGTATTTATGGGAGACACCGGGAGTCTTACCATTGGAGGGATTATCGCCAGTCTGGCCATATTGCTCCGAAAGGAACTTCTTATTCCGGTCTTATGCGGTGTCTTTGTGGCCGAACTTCTTTCGGTCATGATTCAAGTGGGGTACTTCAAGTATACTCGAAAGAAATATGGAGAGGGCAAACGGATTTTTCTGATGAGTCCCTTGCATCACCATTTTCAAAAGCAGGGCATGGCGGAGCCCAAGATTGTGACACGCTTCTGGATTGTTGGCATCCTGCTCGCGATCCTGACTGTTATTACCTTAAAAATAAGGTAGTACATATAAAGTTTTTCTTATATTTATATAGATTTATATTTGTAAATTGTTATCATTGAATATTGTACATATATTTGATGTTGATAATAAGTAAGAGCTTTAATTTGAGTTAACTACATATTTCGTTAAAGGCTAATCGACTAAGGTAGATTCGAGTAAGAAAACGGTTTCAAATCTACACGGCCTGAGACAGTGGGCCGGGTGACCTCTGGTTTTTCAGAGTGCCCGGCGCACAAAGTGTAAAGAACAATGCAACGACTGAGCGTTCTACGGCATAGGGTCTATCAAGAACTAAAGGGAGATATCGTCATCTGGTTGGTGGTGGGATTTCTTGCTGCCTTCTCTTTGATGGCGGTCTACTCGTCGACTGAGAGTTTGGCTTACCGATATCAGGGGGGCAATACAGAGTATTATCTGATTAAACACCTGATCATCATCCTGGCGGGCTTTGGGCTTACTTATGCCTGTCACCTTTTACACTATATGAAGTACTCGAGAATCGCACCATTGCTCATTATTGTGAGCGTTCCGTTGCTTCTGATCACGTTGATGTATGGACAAGAGGTGAATGAAGCAAGAAGGTGGCTGACGGTGCCGGGTTTGGGGATCACTATGCAGTCAAGCGATATCGCAAAGTTGGCCCTGATCATTTACGTGGCACGCAGTATTGCCTTTAAACAAGAGGTGATTAAAGATTTCCGCGATGCCTTTCTGCCCATCATCGTCCCCATCCTTATCGTATGTGCCTTGATTGCACCAGCCGATTTGTCCAGTGCCGTCATCTTGTTCGTGACATGTCTGGCCATGATGTTTATTGGTCGAATCGACATAAAATACATCACGGTGCTCTGTATTCTTGGGGTGTTTGTTCTGGCCATGATCATTGGCCTGGGATATATTTTTGAGGACCTGGTAAGGGTAGAGACCTGGACTTCCCGGATCAATCAGTTTTTTAATGATGCGGAAGGAGGATATCAAATTCAACATGCAAAAGTAGCGATCGCAGAAGGTGGATGGTTTGGTGTGGGCCCTGGGCAAAGTACTCAGAATACGTACCTGCCGTACCCCTATGCTGACTTTATATATGCCATTATTTGTGAAGAATATGGTCTGATAGGAGGAGCGTTTGTGGTCCTGCTCTATCTGACGTTGGCGTTTCGCTGTATGCGATTAGTTACTCGAAGCCCTAAAACCTTTGGATCGATCCTGGCGCTCGGTTTGTGTTTGAGTCTTGTTTTTCAGGCTTTTGCAAATATAGCGGTGTCGGTACATCTCGTACCGGTAACCGGATTGACGCTGCCCTTAGTAAGCATGGGCGGTACATCCATACTGTTCACTTGCATTTCTTTTGGAATTATCCTCAGTGTGAGCAAGTACATTGAGCATTTGGCAGAAAGCAATGTAGAGGCAGCAGTTGGGTGAAAAATTGAAGAAGCGGTTTATCATCAGCGGTGGTGGAAGCGGAGGCCATGTTTTTCCGGCTTTGGCCATTGCAGATGCGCTACAGCAACAGATTCCGGAAGCGGAGATTCTGTTTGTAGGAGCGAAAGGTAAACTTGAAATGACTAAGGTGCCCCAAGCGGGTTATACCATAGAAGGCCTCTGGATAAGTGGCCTGCAAAGATCTTTGACATGGAGGAATGTGTTGTTTCCAATCAAGTTGCTCAGCAGTTTGGTACGCAGTTGGAAGATTGTCCGTTCGTTTAAACCCGATGTAGCGATAGGAGTGGGAGGATATGCAAGTGCCCCTCTATTACGCATGGCAGCTTTCTGCAAGATACCGACGCTGATCCAGGAACAAAACTCATACGCAGGCCTGACCAATCGATGGTTGGCAGGAGTGGTAGATCGGATTTGCGTAGCCTATCCAGGCATGGAGAGATTTTTTCCCAAGGAGAAAATAGTACGCACTGGAAATCCAATACGATCGGACCTAATGGAAGGAGATCGATCTACCGGAATGAATCATTTTAGTCTTGAACTCAGGAAGAAGACGATCCTGGTGACCGGGGGCAGCCTCGGCGCCAGGACTTTGAATGATGCTTTGAGAGCCAGTCGGGATATGATCGCTGCCAACGAGTCCATCCAATGGATATGGCAGAGCGGAAGTCTCTACTATGAGGAGTTTAAAGATTGCGAAACGGCACAACTTTTAAACGTACAAGTCCACCCATTTTTGGACCGGATGGACTTAGCCTATGCCGCAGCAGATTTGGTCGTATGCCGAGCTGGTGCTGTGACCATCTCTGAGCTTTCGGCCTTGCATCTGCCAGCTGTTTTGGTGCCCTCTCCAAACGTATCTGAGGATCACCAAACCAGCAATGCGCGGACGCTGATGTCAGAGGGGGCAGCGATTATGATCGCTGACAGTCAATGCAAGGATGATTTGGTAGCAACCTGTTTAAAAGTAATCCATGATGAAGATCGCTTGAAAGAATTAAGTGATCGCATCTCCACTTTCGAAGTGAGGGATGCAACAAATAGAATAGTTGAAGAAGTCTTAGCACTTTGAAAAGTAAAAATCAAATCTCGACCCATAAAGTGCTCGCTGGCGCAGCTTGGATAGCAGCGCTAGGCTTGGCGACCATGCTCTTTGTCTCCTCACAGAAGGTTAGCAAAAAGGGCGTGATCGAGGAGGTCATTTATACCATGGATCATGCCACGGTCGGAAGCGACTTGGTGACCATTGAAGAGATTGAGGACCGAATCGTGGAGGCGTATGAGTTTGATCTGGTCGGAGCGGAGGTAGCAGATTTGGACCTTCATGCCATTGAAGAGTTGTTAGATCAGGAACCCTTCATAACCAAGTCACATGCCTTTGTCGACCGTAAGAGGCGACTGCATGTCAACTTGGCCCAGCGGGTGCCGCTCTTGCGGGTCATGGATGTTCAGGGCAACAACTATTACCTCGATGCAGATGGCGTGAGGTTACCACTCAGTCATCATTTCACGGCAAGAGTGCCGGTGATTTCAGGGCAAGTTCCGGCATATGTCTGGAATGACAGCACGCACAATGCCCTTCGTGATGCGCATCGTGTTGTCGACGCCATGCAAAGTGATGCCTTTCTAAGTGCATGGCTAGAATCCATCCATCTAGATCAACAGGGAGAGCTTGTTCTCTACGGAAATGTCGGTCGCTTTGGAGTGGAATTTGGTCCAGGAAAGGACCTGGAAAGAAAACTCTCGGTGCTGAAGAAGTTCATGAAGTCCGGAGCCAATAGCCTGGCTTGGAATTCTTTGGAAAGCATCAGCCTAAAGTATGAAGGTCAAGTCATCACCCGAACAAAGCCTAAAGCATAAGAACAATAAACTCTAGCGATATGAAACCTTATCACTTTGATCCAAAAGAAGTAGTTGTTGCCATCGATATCGGCACGACTAAGGTCTGCGCGATAGCCGGTCGCATGAACGAATATGGCAAAATCGAAGTGCTGGGACTGGGCAAGGTCAGCTCTGAGGGTGTCTTGCGCGGAGTGATCTCTAATATTGAGAAGACAGTCCGTGCTATCCGAGATACCGTTTCTTCGGTGGAGAAGCAGTTGGACGCAAAAGTATCCATGGTCCACGTTGGGATCGCAGGACAGCATATCAAGAGCCTTAAACATCGAGGCATTCTGACCAGGGACAATGCCCACGACGAAATCGTGCAAGAAGACATTGAGAAATTGATCAGGGATATGTACCGATTGGTGCTGCCACCCGGAGACAAAATCTTGCATGTCATTCCACAGGAATTTACCGTAGACAATGAGCAGGGAATCCTTGACCCCATTGGGATGTCTGGAATCCGCCTCGAAGCAAATTTTCACATCATCACGGGACAGATTACGGCATCCAATAATATCTTACGATGCATTGAGAAAGTAGGCCTGCAAGTGGCAGATCTTACCCTCGAACCCATTGCAAGCTCTTCTTCCATCCTAAGTGATGAGGAAAAGCAAGCAGGCATAGCATTGGTTGACATTGGAGGGGGTACTACTGATCTGACCATCTTTCATGACGGCATCATTCGACATACCGCCGTGATACCCTTTGGAGGGAATGTCGTCACACGGGACATCAAAGAAGGATGTACCATCATGCCGGAGCAGGCAGAGAAACTCAAGATCAAGTTCGGATCGGCCCTGGCGGATGAGGTATATGACAACCGCATTATCACCATACCAGGATTAAAGGGCAGAGAACCAAAGGAAATATCAGAGAAGAACCTGGCTTTGATCATTCAGGCGCGGGTAGAAGAAATCTTCGACTATGTGATTTGGGAGATTAAGCGATCTGGATATGAGAAGAAACTCATAGGCGGATTGGTATTGACTGGGGGAGGCTCACTGCTAAAACACATCTCCCTACTGGCCGAGTATCACACTGGAATACCCACCCGTGTGGGATATCCTGTAGACCTTTTGGCGCATGGCTACCCAGAGGAAATTGCCACCCCTATTTGGGCCACGGCAATCGGATTGCTGCACCATGGCATGGGGACCCGAAATTATGATTCCGCAGTAGCGCTAAACGAATCAATTGAGGAAAAAGCTCCTGCAGAGGTGGAGATGGCAAGCGATGCTGACGAGAGCGATATATCTAAGAAAGGATGGTGGGAAACTGCTTTCCAGAAGACTAAGGAATGGTTTGAAGCCGAGCCTGACCCAGACATTCTATAAAGACAATACCTAATTCAAAGAACATTAAAGAGAAGCATCATGGAATTTGATATACCGATCGAAGAAAAGTCAATCATCAAAGTCGTAGGCGTTGGTGGTGGAGGATGCAATGCCGTGACCCACATGTACAAGCAAGGCATCGTTGGAGTCGATTTTGCCATCTGCAATACTGATAACCAGAGCATGGAATTGAGCCCTGTGCCGATTAAGATTCAACTGGGGCCGCATCTGACGGAAGGACGTGGAGCTGGATCCAAGCCTCAAGTGGGCAAGCAAGCGTGCATTGAGAGCATTGATGAGGTACGAAGATTTATCGAAGATGGCACCAAAATGTTATTCATCACTGCAGGCATGGGTGGTGGTACCGGTACCGGTGCTGCACCGATTATTGCGAAAGCTTCTAAGGAGCTGGGAATATTGACCGTGGCCATTGTCACCGTACCTTTTCGATTCGAGGGTAAACGGAGGAAGGAGCAAGCAAAACTAGGGCTGGCCGAGCTCAAGCAAAATGTAGACTCTCTCATTATAGTGTCCAACGACAAATTGCGCGAGATTTACGGCAACTTGCCGGTATCACAGGCATTTGCAAATGCGGACAATATTTTGACCACGGCCTCGAAGGGCATTGCAGAAATCATTACGGTAGCTGGTTACATCAATGTCGATTTCGAGGATGTCAATACGGTCATGAGAGACAGTGGCGTCTCCATCATGGGTACTGCCACGGCAGAAGGGGAGGAGCGCGCCCGAAAAGCAGTCGACCTTGCGCTAAACAGTCCATTGCTTGAAGACAACGACATTAGAGGAGCACGACACATCTTGCTCAATATTACCTCTGGCAGCAAGGAGGTGACCATGGATGAGATCTATGACATTACAGAATTTGTGCAGGGAGAAGCAGGTGAGGATACTGATCTGATTTGGGGTAACTGCTATGATGAGTCACTCGGGGACAAAATTGCAGTCACCGTGATCGCAACGGGCTTTGAAGAGATTATGCATCATGAGACGGAGCCCGTGAGGGAGCCTAAACCAGAGAAGATTGTAGTATCTCTTGAGGATAGTGGCTTTAAGGATGAAGGATTGTTTGCCATCGCTCCAACCACAGCGCAGCAGAATACCTTTGAACTTCCCTTGGAGGAAGGCGAAGAGCCGGCACCACGTGAACGGGAACCTTATGTGAAAGCCGAGAGCGGCGCTCCTACTGCCAAGAACTCCCTCGAGGAAGCGGCAAAGTCACAAAAGGAACAATTGCGGAAGCAAAAGCAAAAATTGAGTAATCCGCAGACCGTTATTGAAATGGAAAATGAGCCGGCATACCTACGCCGAAAGGTCGCCTTGGACGACGTGCCGCATTCATCTGAAGAGGTGGCCAGTAGATGGACCATTACGGGCGATGAAGAGCCCAAGTTAAAGCAGAACCCCTATCTACACGACAATGTAGACTAGGAGTAAAGATATTGTAAGGAACTTCGTTTTTCTTCTTGAGTTAGGTTTATTGTTCTTTACAGCCGTCCGCCACCAGGTGGACGGCCTTTTTTTTGGTGCTATCGATAGAGTATGCCATCAATGATCGAAGTGCCCGGACGTTTCACAAGAATGACGGCAGGATCGGTGAGCACCGTGGAGCGATAGAGTGGATAATATTCGTACCCAAAGTACGCTGGACCTTATTACTCAAGGCTAAAGCAATAGTAGGCATCACCAGAAGGAGTGCCCGGCTTTCCACCACCGCCTGCGCCAATGACTACATACTGTCTTCCCGCAATGGAAAAAGTGCTGGGCGAACAGTATGCACCGTGAGAAAGCT
>JAHQVP010000221.1 GCA_019634275.1 Saprospiraceae bacterium | reverse complement strand
GAACTGGTTTGTCTTGCAACAGGCAGGCGTGTTGTATCAGTTTACAAAAGAGGAAAAATATGCTAGTTACGTAAAGGAAATGTTGATGCAATACGCAGAGTTGTATCCTACTCTTGGTCTGCACCCCACTAATAGGTCCTATGCAACTGGAAAATTGTTCTGGCAATGCCTTAATGATGCCAATTGGCTGGTATACACGAGTCAGGCTTACGATTGCATCTACCACTTTTTGAGCGTTGATGATAGACGAAAACTGGAAGAAAATTTATTCCGTCCTTTCGCGGATTTTCTCTCTATCGAAAATCCCCAATTTTTTAATCGAGTGCATAATCACAGTACCTGGGGCAATGCTGCTGTAGGTATGATTGGTTTAGTAATGAAAGATGAAGAGCTGATTGATCGGGCGCTATATGGCTTGCGCTTAGATAATTCGGAATCCAATGGGAGGGACAATGATGGAGGGCTAATCCGTCAAGCTGGTCAGAAAAGTGCTGGATTTTTCGCCCAGCTTGATTTTTCTTTTTCTCCGGATGGCTATTTTACAGAAGGGCCCTATTATCTGCGCTATGCCATCTATCCGTTCCTGCTTTTTAGTGAGGCTCTGGCCAATAATAAACCCCATTTGGATATTCTCAACTATCGAGGAGAAATACTCAAGAAAGCAGTGTACTCCCTACTGCTGCAATGCGATCCGCGTGGTGAATTCTTTCCAATTAATGATGCACAAAAGGGAATGTCAAATAAGGCAAGAGAGGTGGTTGCTGCAGTGGACCTGGCCTACCTCCATTTTGGCAAAGACGAATCGCTACTGTCACTTGCCCAAGAGCAACAAAAGGTAACACTAGACGAAGCTGGTTTTAGCGTGGCTTCTGATTTAGCAAAGGGGCTTGGTACGCCTTTTACCCCTCACTCCATAGCGTATACTGATGGAGCAAAGGGAAACCGAGGGGGTGTGGGAATTTTGCGAAGTAAGGATAAAGAAGCAGATCTCTGTCTGGTTTTCAAATATTCTGATCAGGGAATGGGCCATGGTCATTTTGACAAACTTTCCTATTCGCTATATGACGAAAAAGGAGAAATTCTTCAAGACTATGGAGCTGCGCGCTGGGTCAATGTTGACCAAAAGGGAGGAGGAAGATATTTGCCAGAGAATAATTCTTGGGCCAAACAGAGTCTTGCTCACAATACATTGGTGATCAATGAGACTTCTCACTTTGAAGGGGATATAGCGATAGGAGAAAAATATCATCCAGAGTTGTATTTATTTGATGCCTCCGATGATAAATGCCAAATAGTGAGTGCCAAGGACAGATGGGCGTATCCTGGATCTGAATTTCATCGCACTATGGCAATGATCGAAGATGATGCATTTGATCAACCTGTGGTCTTGGATATTCTACGGGTTACATCCGAATCTCCTTCCCAGTACGATCTCCCTCATTGGTTCCAAGGCCATCTCATTTCGACGGACTTTGCGTACACCGCCAATACTTCCGCACAAGGTGTTCTGGGCGAAAAGCATGGGTATCAACACGTATGGAAAGAAGCCTCTGGCCGCTCTAGGGAAAATTTGGCCAAAATAACGTGGTTTGGCCATGCAAAGTTTTATTCGCTGACAACAGCAGTTGATCCAAACGATGAGCTCATATTTGCACGACTAGGTGCGAATGATCAAGAATTTAATTTACGGCGTGATCCCGCCTTTATTGTTAGAAAAAGAGAGGCCACCGAAGCGGTATTTGCATCCGTCATTGAGCCACACGGCAGGTACGACTATGCCAGTGAAATTCCACAACAACCTTTTAGTAAAATATCGGAGATTCAAGTCATTTACAATGATGCAGACTACACCATTTGTGAATTTACAGAGAAGGGAGGGAAAGTATTTACCGTTCTCTTGGCCAATCAAGATCGAAATAATACAAGTGTTCATCAAGTATTGATTGAAGACAAAAATTATCGCTGGGAAGGGCCATGCCAAATGGTCATTAAGTAAGAATATTTAAAATTGGAATATCATGCAGAATTCAAGTAAGGAGTTTTTCTTTGGGAGTGAGGAAGAGTGGGAATCAGTGGATCCTAAGATTGATCGTCAAATCATGGGATACGATGACAAAATAATGCTGGTCAAGGTTGCCTTTAAAGAAGGTGGGGTTGGTCAAATGCACGAACACCATCATTCGCAAGTGACATATGTGGAAAGCGGTGAGTTTGAGATGACCATCGGAGATAAAACACACACAATAAAAACAGGCGATGCTTACTATGTTCCACCACATGCGATACACGGATGCACATGTACGAAAGCCGGTGTTCTCATCGATGTATTCAGTCCCCTACGTGAAGATTTTCTAAAATAAAAAGTAGACATCATGTCATTCAAAATTAAAGGATTGCGATGGTGGGTCATCGGACTGATCTGTTTAGCAACAATTATTAATTACATCGACCGATCGGCTTTGGCTGTGATGTGGCCAGGCATTCAAGAAGAACTGGGATTTAGCAATTACGACTATGCCATAATGTTGAATGTTTTTATGGTAGCCTATGCCTTAGGACAGTCAATTTCCGGTAGGATGTTTGACAAAGTAGGCACTCGGATTGGATACGTCATCAGCATTGTGGTGTGGGGTGCCTCTACTGCTCTGCATGGAGCTGCACGTGGTTTGCTTTCATTTAGCTTTTTCCGTGCCACGCTCGGTATATCTGAGGCAGGTAACTGGCCTGGCGCCGTCAAAAGCAATGCAGAGTGGTTTCCGATCAAAGAGAGGGCCATTGCTCAAGGAATTTTTAATTCCGGTGCGGCGATGGGTTCTATTATTGCACCACCCCTGATCGCAATGCTTTACCTGGGTTTTGGCTGGCGAATCACCTTCGTGCTGGTAGGTGCTTTGGGTATCATCTGGGTGGTGCCGTGGTTGATTATTAATAAGACAACTCCAGAGAAACACCCCTGGCTGAAGCAAAATGAAAAAGACTATATCCTGGCTGGACAAATGCAAGATGAAGAGGAGGTAGAAGATGTGATGTTGCCTCTCCGTAAAATTTTGTCCTATCGGGAATCTTGGGCGGTACTGGTCTCGAGGTTTTTCCTTGAACCCATTTGGTGGCTATTCGTAGGATGGATGCCCTTGTATTTAGCAGACACGTATGGTTTTGACGTAAAGGAAATCGGCCTATTCGCTTGGGTTCCTTACGTAGGAGCAGCAATAGGAAGTATATCTGGAGGATACTATGCCGGGCGACTGCTGAGTCAGGGAGCAAACGTCGATCGTGCACGGAAGAGACCCATCACTGTGGGAGGAATTATTATGTTCCTAGGACTGGTTGCGACAATTCTACTGGCTGATACGCCCACTAAATTTGTTGTAATTGTTGCATTTGTTCTTTTCGGATTTCAGTTTGCGATTAGCAATTTGCAAACGATCCCTAGTGATCTCTTTAGAGGAAAATCTGTGGCATCGCTGGCTGGCTTTGGAGGAACGGTGGGTGTCTTCTCTGTGATCGTTATGAATTTTCTTGTCCCTGTCATTACGGAGGAGTCCTACACTCCAGCTTTTATTATAATTGCAGCATTCGTACCGCTAGGCGTCTTGGCAATATATTATTTATGTAAGGAGATAAAACCATTGAAGATTTGACCCGGTGAGGTATGCACAGCAGGTTTGATCGCAGAAATAACTGAAAACTAAAACATGATGGAAGGAAAAGGAAAAATAGCAATAGTGACCGGGGGAGGCCGAGACATCGGGAGATCCATTTCGATAAAGCTAGCAGGGCTGGGATATAAAGTGGTCTTGAACTACTTCAATACACCAGACAAAGCAGAAGAGACTTTGGAGATGATTAAGCAAGCGGGAGGAGAAGCAATAGCGGTTAAAGCAGATCTTACCCAATGGGATGAGTGCTTTAGGCTAACAGAGGAGACGCTTAGTGCTTATGGCAGTGAGATCCACTTGCTGGTTAACAATGCGGGAGGATTGGTGGCGCGTAAAACGCTGCCAGAAATGGACGAGGAGTTTTGGGATTTTGTCATGGATCTTAATCTTAAGTCTACATTCATGATGCATAAGGCAGTGGTTCCCCATATGCCGAAGGGCAGTTCGATCGTCAATATAGCCTCTCAGGCAGGACGAGATGGTGGGGGAGGTGGAGCTTCGGCTTACGCTACATCGAAGGGAGCCATGATGACCTTTACTCGAGCCATGTCTAAAGAGCTGGGACCCCAAGGCATTCGGGTTAATGCCGTGTGTCCTGGACTGATCGGCACATTGTTTCATGATACCTTTACACCCGATGCCACTCGAGAAGCCGTAGCGGGTAAGACTCCACTACGACGCGAAGGTGGACCGGATGAAGTAGCCGACATGGTGGCATGCCTGGCCTCTTCCAGCGCATCTTTTGTAACCGGAGCCAATGTTGATATCAATGGTGGGCTCGCATTTTCTTAAACATATTAAACAGTAGTCGTGAAAAAGGTCGTCACATTTGGTGAGATAATGCTGCGGTTGACTCCGCCTGGCTTAAGAAGGTTTTCTCAGGCTTCATCTTTTGATGTCGTGTATGGTGGAGGAGAAAGTAATGTCGCTGTATCGCTGGCCAACTATGGGATTCCGGTCGATTTTGTAAGCAGGATACCTGCTAATGACATTGGTGATTGCGCAGTCATGGAACTGCGTAAAAGGGGCGTGGGCACACAGCAGATCTTACGACAAGGCGATCGCCTAGGCATCTACTTCCTGGAAATAGGTGCCGTCAGTCGGGGAAGTAAGGTGGTATATGATCGCGCTCATTCCAGCATGTCAACAATTGAGGCGGGCATGATTGATTGGGAAGCAGCATTGGAAGGTGCCGATTGGTTTCACTGGACTGGGATCACTCCGGCACTGTCTCAGGGTGCTGCGGATGCATGCCTAGAAGCCGTCCAGATGGCCAATAAACTAGGTGTTACGGTGTCTACGGATCTTAATTATAGAAAGAAGTTGTGGAAGTATGGCAAAACACCGGGAGAGATCATGCCTGCGCTGGTGGAGTGTTGTGACGTTATTTTGGGAAACGAAGAGGACGCAGAAAAACACTTTGGTCTGCATCCCGAAGGAGTCGACGTGACTCAGGGCGGATCGGTGTCAGGTGAGGCCTATCTCTCTGTGCTTAAGCAGTTGATGAGTCGTTTTCCCAGAGCCCAGAAAGTGATTACCACGCTACGCGGGTCCATTTCCGCTTCTCATAATACCTGGTCGGGTGTGCTTTACGATGGAACCAATCTATATGAAGCGCCAGAGTACAACATCACTCATATTGTTGATCGGGTAGGGGGAGGCGATAGTTTTATGGCTGGGCTCATCTATGGATTGCTCTCCTATCCCGGGGATGATCAGACAGCACTTAACTTTGCAGTGGCTGCATCCTGTCTAAAGCATACGATCTACGGAGATGCCAACCTCTCTACCATCGAGGAAGTGGAAAAACTGATGAAGGGAGATGCCAGTGGGAGGGTGAGTCGATAGTAAATCGATGAACTTCCCTGAGTGATCTTAAGGTCTTTTGATTGGACTTTGATATTGCTATACCGCCTTGGCCAATGGCTAAGTTGGGGTGGAAATGGATTGCTTTCCTACAGAACATTGTGGCTTCTCGTTTGACAACCTTTTTGAAATTAAGTGGATGGTAGCGGAAGCAAACGGAGGTGAG
>JAHQVP010000220.1 GCA_019634275.1 Saprospiraceae bacterium | reverse complement strand
CTATGCAGGCATCATCCAATCGCAGGGGGAGCACTTGAGCAATCAAGTAGAGCGGGTGCTGCAGATTGCTGATGTACGTCGAGGAAGCATCACGTTGGAAAAGCAGCCAGTCGACATGCACGTCCTGATCAATGAAGTCATTGCTGACCAGATTGAAAGTGCGACCAAGTCAGATACCGTGATTGAGACCGATCTGCAAGCCGGCTCTTCGGTCGTGCTGTGCGACCGACACCACATGACCAACATCCTGCATAATCTCCTGGACAATGCGATAAAGTACTCTGATGCACAACCCATGATCACAGTGGCTACACACTACCAGGGAGATTTTGAGCTTCGAGTCACTGATCAAGGAATCGGAATTGCCCCAGAGGACGTGAAGAAAGTTACGGATCAGTTCTATCGGGTGCCAACCGGCAACGTGCACAATGCCAAAGGTTTTGGCTTGGGGCTGCACTATGTAAAGAAGCTTTGCGATGCGCACGGCTGGGATTTTCAGATAACAAGCGTTTTGGGACAAGGCACTACGATCATCATAACCTGTAAGACATGAAAGAGGCTACCATACTATATGTAGAAGATGATGAGACACTGGGATTTGTGACTCGAGACAATCTGGAACAAAAGGGATATGTGGTACACCATTGCAATTCCGGAACGTCTGCCGAGGAAGCCATTCGCTCCTTCGAATTTGATCTGGCGATACTGGATGTCATGTTGCCCGGTGTGGACGGATTTACCTTGGCAGAACAGATCCGAAAACGAAACAAGGAGGTGCCTATTATTTTTCTCACCGCCAAGATCTTAAAGGAAGACCGACTTCATGGCTTTGGCCTGGGAGGAGATGACTACGTGACGAAACCCTTTAGTATTGAGGAGCTTATCTTTAAGATCGAGGTGTTTCTAAAGCGAAGAAACATAAGTAGCGATGCTCAGCCCAGTATTCAACGCCTGGGAACTTTCGAATTTGACTTTGCCAACTTGACGCTATCGCATGAAGATGGAGAATCAAGAACGCTTACGCAGCGAGAAGCCGACCTGATCAACTTTCTCCTCAAGCACAAAAACACCGTACTGCGCAGAAGTGACATCTTGGAGACGATTTGGGGAGAGGACGACTACTTTTTGGGCCGAAGCCTTGATGTATTTATTAGTCGACTGCGCAAGTACCTTAAAAAGGACCCATCTTTGCAAATCATGAATGTTCATGGAGTCGGATTTAAACTGAATTGCGAGTGAGAGTACTCTTAGCGTGCCTGCTCGTTTTCCTTTTGAGCAGTTGTTTTGCTCCTGAAGACAAGCTTACGGTGGGTGATTTGACGTTGGTGGATTCATTTTATCGCCAAGAACGGATCCAGTTGGAACTGGACCTGGTAGACAGTTGCCAAGCGTATCGACATGCGCATATTGACGCTTGGATTGATTCCATTTGGACCGAGCGGCTGGAAGAAATAAAGTACTTAATCGATCAGCATGAACGTTAGGCGCTTCCTCATATTGATTTCTTTCTGCATGGCAGGATGTGTCCAACAGATGGATGAGAGCCTTCGGCAACAGTTGATGGATGAGGCCCTGGCAGAAAGGATCAAACGGTATAGGGATCAAAAAATGAAAGAATGCCATGAAGAAACCATGGCCGCGGCACTATGGGCAGTGGACAGTGCCTTCCGTTCAGATCCCATTTTGATTGAATTGGATTCGATCGACCGGCCACCACCGTTGCAAAAGCCAGAAAAACCGCCTCTGGTAAAGCCCGACCGATCGATCAAACTGGAACCCATTCTTAAGGAGGAAGAATAGCTAGGATTTCTGCGCCCAGCGCGCTAGCTTTTGATCCATCTTTTTAACGATGTCTCCAAGGGGACGCCAGGGAGTGCCCCGTCTCCCAAAGATGTTTTCCAGTACACTGGTAAATCGATTGAGTTTATAAAATCCAGGAAAAGGCCTTGGTAAGGCTTGTAGATCACGATCACATAGGATCAGACCTTCAGCACCAGAAGGGGCGGTGCCTTTTCGTAAGTACCAGATGGTGCCTTGATGAAGTGCATGAGCACTTCCATCCGGCAGGCATACAACCAGGGAGTCCTTTTGTGTCCTATGCCTGAGGAGGGTGTCTTGAATGTAAGCCCATTCAGAAAATGCAAACCCGCTCATAGCACTAAGCAGTTCCTCCTCAAATCGTTGTTGCTCCCCGATGCGCCTCTCGAGATCAAGGCGCAAGCGATCGTTGGTCGGTTCTTGCGCTACCTGCTCGGTGCGTGCCTTGATGCTTTTATGTTGGGTGGGGATGATCACGACCAGTACTTTATTAGCCAGTTGCTCGGGCGTTTGCGCAGGCAGGTCGATAAATTGCAAAATGCTAAAGGCGCCCAACAATAGCCATGGTGCGAATCCAGTTAGATCGAAGATGCAGGAAATGCTCCCGGGACTGCTGTTGTGCCGCCAAGCGCTAGAGGATCGGGTCGATTTCCGCGGGGATTTTTCCATTTTTGTGCTCCTTATAAATTGATATCACACGAATAACGAAGATGCAACACTCTATAGACATTGAGGCGATCAACCAGCAGATCTACATTGAAAGCGCTTTTGTAGAAACGCTGCAGCAGGAGACGGCCAAGGTAATTGTCGGACAAAACCACATGATTGAACGCCTGCTGCTGGGTCTGCTGACCAAAGGGCATGTATTGTTAGAAGGGTTGCCCGGTTTGGCCAAGACCCTGGCGATAAAAACGTTGGCAACCGCCATTGAGGCCAAGTTTAGTCGTATTCAGTTTACTCCTGATTTGCTTCCTTCGGACATCATCGGTACCCTCATTTACAATCCTGCTGAGAGTGATTTTACGGTGCGAAAAGGTCCAGTCTTTGCCAACTTTGTTCTGGCCGATGAGATTAACCGAGCACCAGCCAAGGTGCAGAGTGCATTGCTTGAAGCCATGCAGGAAAAGCAAGTCACCATCGGTGATCATTCTTATACACTTGACGAACCTTTTCTCGTATTGGCGACGCAAAATCCGATAGAACAAGAAGGGACCTATCCACTGCCGGAGGCGCAGGTGGATCGATTTATGCTGAAGGTCAAAATTGACTATCCGACCAAGGAAGAGGAAAGAGAGATCATACGCAGAAACCTACAGGAGGAAGATTTTGCGCAGATAGGCCCAGTGGTCAAAGCCGATCAGATCCTCAAGGCACGTAAAACGGTGCGTAAGATCTACATGGACGACAAAATTGAGCAGTACATCTTGGACATCGTATTTGCGACTCGGTACCCGGCTAAGGCAGGTCTAGCTGACTTTGAAGCTTTGATTGAATACGGAGGCAGCCCCCGAGCAAGCATAAATTTGGCATTGGCAGCAAAAGCGTATGCTTTCTTGCAGAGAAGAGGATTTGTGATTCCTGAAGATGTTCGTGCCGTCTGTCAGGATATCTTACGGCATCGCATTGGGCTGACTTATGAGGCTGAAGCCGAGAACGTGAGCAGTGAGGACATCATCAAGCAAATTCTGAATGCGGTAGAAGTACCGTAACCCGTTTGCAAATTCGGAATAGATGGATACGAAGGAGCTTCTAAAAAAGGTCAGGAAGATAGAAATCAAGACCCGGGGCATCAGCAATGAGCTTTTTTCGGGGGAGTATCATTCTGCCTTTAAGGGAAGGGGCATGTCGTTTAGCGAAGTTCGAGACTACCACTATGGCGATGATGTACGCAATATAGAATGGAATGTGACTGCCCGAACCGGAACTCCCCACATCAAGGTATTTGAAGAAGAGCGTGAGCTCACGGTGATGTTGATGGTTGACGTCAGCCCGTCTTCGCGATTTGGTACCCGCCATCAGTTGCGGGCGGAACTCATTACCGAGCTCAGTGCCGTCTTGGCATTCTCTGCAATGAACAACAGCGATAAAGTAGGGCTGATTTTGTTTTCGGATCAGATCGACTTGTTCATTCCGCCCAAGAAGGGTCGGAAGCATATCCTTCGCATCATTCGAGAACTGATCGAGCATCGCGCCGAAGGCAAGCAGACAGACATTGAACAAGGGCTGGAATACTTCAACAATGTCGTCAAGAAAAGGAGCATCTGCTTCTTGATGACGGATTTTATTGCACCTCCTTTCGAGCGTGCTCTCCAAGTGGCTGCACGAAAGCACGACTTGATTGGGTTGCACATGGTCGACCCCTTTGAGCGAGAGCTGCCCAAGGCAGGGCTGATTCGCATTGGCGATATAGAGGCAGGCGGAGAGCACTGGCTGGATACAAGCAGTGAAACCATAAGGGCAGAGCATCGCAACCGATTTGCACAGCGGTCCGAGAATTTAACTGCTTTGTTTCGCAAGAATGGAGCTGATCTTATCGCAGTGGAAACCGGAGCGTCCTACATTACCGCTTTGAGGCAGTTTTTTAAAAAACGCGCACGATGAAGACAGTTGCTCTGATTGCTGCCTGGCTTGTTTGCACCCCTCTTTGGTGTCAACAGTTTGATGTCCGTGTCGACAGCAATCGAATGCTCATCGGTGACCTGCGGACAGCTCAGTTGACGTTGACTGGAATAGCGGAGGAACAAGTCGACAGTTTGGATGTTACGGGTTGGCTGGAGCGCAAGGTGGAGCCCGTAGGAAGCTCGCCATGGCACTCCACGGAGGAGGGACTCGCTCTCCAAATGCAGTTTATGGTCTTTGACACGGGCTATCTCGTTTTGCCTCCCCTGCACCTCACTTACCGTACCCCTCAAGGCAGAAGTCAAAGGGTGAGCTCCAATGACATTGCACTGGAGGTTTATGGCATTACCATTGATTCTACCGGACTTGCGCCGCTGAGAGAAATCAGAAAGGAGAGTCTTACCCTTCGCGATGTCTGGCCATACTTGCTGGCGCTGGTTGTGTTATTGGGATTGATGGCCCTCTATTTAAGGCGATCAAAAGATAAAAATACCGAGGAGGTGATCGTGGAAGTCCCTTTGCCACCTGATGAGGTCGCACTACAGCGATTGGCTGCATTAGATGCCAAGAAGCTTTGGCAAGCTGGAAAAATCAAGGAGTACCAATCTGAACTTACCCATACCATTCGCTGGTATCTGGAGGAAAAATTTGATGTGCCGGCATTAGAGTCTACCACGGGAGAGATTCTGTCGTCGCTTTCCAAGGTTGGACTACTGGCTCAACAGCGCAATGACCTCAGTGAAATTCTCAACATCGCGGACATGGTTAAGTTTGCCAAAGCCACTCCTTCTGCTACGATCCATCAAGATTTTATGGTCAAGGCCGAGCAGCTGGTTCGGACCACCCGTTCCATTTCAACGGAAGAAGAATGAGGTCCTGGCAAAATATCGAATTTTCACACCCATGGATTTTACTCCTGCTTTTGCTGGTAGCAGCGATGGGGGTGTACCACTATCGCAAAGGGCTGGCTAAGCGGACGGTCTTTAAGGTGGCAGACGCTTCGTCGATGAGCGCTGCACAAACCTGGAAGACCAAACTCAGACACTTTTTACCATTGCTCTTTTTGCTAGGACTGGCTGCATTGATTGTCGCATTAGCACGTCCCCAGGAGGTCTTAAAGGAAGAAGAAGTGACGGCAGAAGGCATTGACATCGTCCTTGCAATGGACTTGAGTAGCAGTATGCTGGCCCGAGATTTCAAACCCGATCGCCTGGAAGTGAGCAAACAAGTAGCCAGCGAATTTGTCGACAAAAGAGAACACGATCGCATCGGCCTGGTGGTGTTTTCTGGAGAAGCATTTACACAATGCCCGCTCACCAGTGATCACCGCGTAGTCAAGAAATTCTTGTCTGAGCTTAAATGTGGCAATCTGGAGGAAGGGACGGCCATTGGCATGGGCCTGGCCACTGGCGTCAACCGCATTAAGGACAGCGATGCAAAAAGTAAGGTGGTCATATTGCTTACCGATGGCGACAACAATACGGGATACATTCAACCTGCTACAGCAGCAGAAATGGCGCGGGAGATTGGCGTCAAGGTTTATACGATAGGAGTAGGAACGAAGGGGATGGCCCTAACCCCCCAGGGCAAGCGTAGTGATGGTTCTTACGTATTCGATTATGCCCGCGTCATGATCAACGAGCCGTTGCTTAAAGAGATCGCAACCACTACGGGGGGCAAATATTTTCGTGCCTTGTCCGAAGAAGGCCTACAGGCCATCTATGCCGAAATAGACCAATTGGAGAAAACCGAAAGGGAGGTGACCAGCTTTAAACGCTATAGCGATGAATACGGCAAATTTCTAACGGCTGGAATATGCCTTCTCTTATTGCATCTGTTGCTTAGTGCCACCATACTGAGATCGTTCCCCTAAATGAATCAAGAAAGGATGACATACACATTAGCGAAAAGCGCCACCGTCACGGCATGGCGTCGTTGTAAAAAGAACACGACCTAACGCGATGTTTCGATTTGAGCACATAGAGCATTTGTACTTTTTGGCTGCATTATTGCCATTGGCTGGGCTGCTTTACCTGGCCAGGAAGTGGTATTTGCAACAGCGAGATCTGATCGGAGATGCGCAGTTAATCAATGTGCAGACGGAGGTGCCCACGCCGAGACGCGATCTTGTACACAGAATTTGCATCCTAGTAGCCATGGCCTTCTTGATCATTGCGTGGGCAAATCCTCAGTGGGGAGCGAAGCGTGAAAAGGTCAAGGCGCGCAGCACCGACATTTTTCTTGCACTGGATATTTCTACCAGCATGTACTGTCAGGACATCGCGCCCAATCGCCTGGAGCAGGCTAAGCGATTTAGTCAAAACCTGATCCAATACCTCAAGGGAGAACGCATTGGATTGATCCTGTTTGCCGGAAATGCATATCTGCAGATGCCACTCACCACAGACTACGCTGCGGGACAGCTCTTTATCAAGTCCGCTAGTCCTGCCCTTGCAGCCTCGCAGGGAACGGCACTGGAAGATGTTTTGCAAACAGCATCAGAAAATTTTGAACAGGGCAAGAATTATCAAAAGACCTTAATCATCATCTCGGACGGAGAAGATCATGACGCAGAAACGGTAGCGCAGGCAGAACAGATAGCCGATGAAGGCATCACCATTTTTACGATAGGCATTGGCACAGTAGAGGGCTCATTTATCCCGGTCCGCAATTCCAGTGGCCAGACAGATTGGAAGCGCGGGGTTGACGGGCAGCCGGTAAGGACACAACTGAATGAGACGCTGTTGAAAGCCGTGGCAGAAAAGGGAGGGGGAGCATATTTTCGGCTGGCCGACGAGGAGCGCATTATGTCATCCATAAAAGCCCGAATCGATCAGATGGAGAAGCAGGAGTTTGAAGAGCGCTCTTTCACTGAGTATGAGAGCTTCTACCAATATTTTTTATGCTTTGGGATCGTATTTTTGCTTTGCGAATGGATCTTAAGGACCAATTTTTTCGTTAGTGCTAAACAATGGGTTGGAAATCATTAACACCGTTTATTTGCATCATGACGTTGATCGTCATACCTGCGGACGCACAGTCAGGGAAGGCGCATGATTTGCGCAGAGATGCAGATCGGAAATACGATAAAAAGGAATACACGGAGGCTGAGGAGGCCTATCGAAAATCTGGACTGCTCGACCCGAAAGCGGCTGCTACTTTTAATTTGGGAAACGCTATTTATAAACAGCGCAGATACGGTGACGCTACAGCGCACTTCGAAAAGGCACAGTCTGCCGCTGCAGATGCGGGTCTTAAGGCAGATGCATGGTTTAATCTAGGCAATGCGCACTATCTCAATGGGGAATATGCCAAGAGTCTGGAAGCCTACAAAGAGGCCCTGAGAATCAACCCCTCTGATCTGGAGGCCAAGCAAAATCTGCTAATGGCCATGCGAGAGCTGCAACAACAACAGCAACAGCAGCAGCAAGATCAACAAGACCAGGATCAAAACGAGGAGCAGGAGCAGAATGAGCAGGAGCAGCAACAACAGCAACAACAACAAGATCAAGATCAGCAGCAGGAGTCCAGCGAAGAAGACGACAACTATCAGCAGGAGGAGCAACAACCACAAGAACAAAAGCTGTCTAAGGAACAAGCCATGCAATTGCTGAAAATCATTGAGGAGGAAGACCAGAAGGTGCAAGAAAAAATGCGCAAACAAGATGCTTCAAAAAGCAAGAAGGAGAAAGATTGGTAATCGGCTGTCTCGCGCCCACTGGATGACGATGGGACTGCTTGTTTTTTCCGCGGTGCTCAGTGCACAGGAGGGGAGGAGCTTTTATCTGGAGGTGGCGGCAGATACCGTTGGACTCGGGGATGTTGTGGAGGTGCGGTACACGGCCGAAAACTTGGAGGGACAGTTCGTTCCACCCGATTTTGATGATTTGGTGCTGATTGCGGGCCCTAATCAGTCGTCCAGTTTTCAATTTGTCAATGGACATTCGAGCCAGCAAGTAAGTCACAGTTATTTCTTCAAAATCACCGATACAGGTGATCTCAGCATACCGATGGCACAATTTGAAACTGCTGATAAGGTGATCGAGTCCAAATCACATGAGATTTATTGCATGTTGCGCGAAGACTCTTCCATTCGTGAGCATCGCATTGGGGACCAGAGACCTCGAGCACTGATGGCGCCACCTAAGAAAAAACTCAAAACCCGAAAGATCTGATGCGGCTCGGCTGGGTGCTCATTTCGATATTTTTCATGGCCTATGCACCGGCACAAGGCCAGGCATTCTTAGCCGAATCTGATGCTGCATCGGTTCCCGTCGGAACGGCTTTTAATGTGACTTTTACCTTGAAGAATGCCGAGGCAGGAAAATTCAATCCTCCAGATTTTGATGGATTTCGCGTCATCAGTGGTCCGATGCGATCGTATCAGTCTTCCTTTGTCAATGGCAAGGGAACCACATCAACGCGGTACGTGTATAGCATTCAGGCATTAAAAGAAGGCAAACTTACCATTGGTCCTGCTTCTATACTGGTTAAGGGAAAACCGCTGCAGTCTAAACCGCTCAGCATCAACGTCACTCCTCCCAAAGATCCAGCTACCATTGCCGAAGTCGACCCGGAAACACAGATTTTTCTGCGAGCAGAGATCGATACTGCACTGGCCTACGTAGGGCAGCAGGTTATGCTGCGGTACCGCATTTACACTCGGGTCAACATTGACAACTACAACATATTGTCCGAGAGTCCCTATGATGCCTGCTTTGTACAGGCATTGGATGCTTATAAAGAGCCGGTGATTACCACCGAAATCAATGGCGTGAGCTACAGCAGCAAAGTGCTGCGTAAGGTGGCATTATATCCACAGCAAAGCGGGCCCATACAGATTGACCCGATTGTGATTCAGATCGGGATACAGAAAAAAAATCGCCGATCTCCCTTCGGCGGGTTCTTCTCTTCGATGAGTTATGACCGGCGTAACCTCACTTCCAATGCCTTGGAATTGGATGTTCGCTCTGCCCTTGATGGTGCACCACCTGAATTTTCTGGGGCTGTGGGTACTTTTTCCGTTACGCATCAAGTCAATCGGAACAGTGGAACCACGGACGATGCGATTGTGCTGGTGATGAACATCACAGGGAACGGCGATGTTAAAACCATTAGGGCACCAAAAATGGAAGCGCCGGACGGTGTGGAGGTGTATGATCCCAAAACAACTTTGGAACGGATGGTTAATGCCACTGATTCTGTACGCGGCGAGAAGCGATTCGAATACTTGCTGACATTTGATAAGCCCGGCAAATTCTTGCTTACACCTTCTTTCCATTATTTCAAACCTGGAGTTGGGTTTATGACCGACAGTGATACACTGATGCTGGCAATCAGCCCTGGTAAGAAGACCATTCCAACTGACGATGCTTTGCCGGAGACGGCCGAAGACGATGCACTTGCCCCCATTGCGACAAATGGTCGTGTTCGTCGTGTGGGGCGCTCATATCTTTCCAGTGCCTGGTACTGGGGATCCTTTTCCGTACCGGTTTTGGCCTTCCTACTCATGTCATGGCGAAGTCGGAAACGGGACGAAGAGCCCGATGTTCAGATTGATCATTCGGCGCTGGCACGAACTCGATTGACGGAGGCAGAAGCACTGCTGACCAGCGGTTCGTCGCAGGAGTTTTATCAGGAAGTGGCCTTTAGCATTAAGAAGTATCTGGGATGGAGGCTCTCCATTGACGCCGCAGAGTTTAGTCGCGACCGTATTGCCACTGTTTTGGCAGAGGTAGGTACCGAACCTGCCCTGATTGCATCGACCTTGCAGCTTATCGAGACCTGTGATACGGCCTTGTATGCAGGTGTGCAAAGTGAAGAGAATATGAGGTCAACCTATCAATCCGCAGTCGCATTGATCCGCGATTTTGAGGCGATTCTGCATGAATCGCTACCTTCGCAATCCTAAATTACAGTGCGATGGCTTTGCATGAGAAAATCAGCAGTATACTGGCTACAGAACCTCTTGGTTCTAAGGTCACAGTCAAAGGATGGGTAAGAACATTTCGGAGCAATCGTTTTGTTGCAGTTAATGACGGTACCACCCTACAGTCGATTCAAGCAGTGGTGGACTATGAGCGTGAAGACGAAGCACTCTTGGCAAAGTTAAGTCCGGGAGCTGCTGTCAGCATATCGGGAGAAGTCGTTGAGTCGCAGGGGAAAGGGCAGCGCGTCGAAATCATGGCAGAGTCCATCGAAGTCCATGGAACATCAGACCCAGAACGCTATCCCCTCCAACCGAAAAAGCACTCGCTGGAGTTTCTGCGTGAGATTGCTCATCTGCGCTTTCGCACCAATACCTTTGGGGCAATCTTTAGAATCCGGCATACCCTGTCTTTTGCCATTCACAAGTTCTTCCACGATCGTGCATTTTACTATTTGCATACGCCAATCATAACGGCTTCGGATGCCGAAGGAGCCGGTGAGATGTTTCGAGTGACCACACTACCGGCAGGAGATCCTCCTCGACGGGAAGACGGTACCGTTGATTTTACAAAGGACTTTTTTCAACAGGAGACAAACTTGACAGTGTCGGGTCAGTTGGAAGCAGAGTTGGGCGCATTGGCGCTCAGCCGTGTATATACCTTTGGACCGACTTTCCGGGCTGAAAACTCCAATACTTCTCGTCACCTGGCTGAGTTTTGGATGATCGAACCAGAAGTGGCTTTCGCCAATCTGAAGGACAACCAGGACCTGGCCGAGGAGATGCTGAAGTATTTGATTAAGGAAGTACTAGCCGCTCATCCAGAAGACCTGCAATTTTTAAACGATCGATTGCAGCAGGAGGAGTCTCAGAAACCGGCTCACCAGCGGTCCAGTATGGGGCTTATTGAGAAGTTAGAATTCTGTGTGGCCGAGGATTTTGAGCGCCTTACCTATACCGAGGCCATCCGCATCCTTCAGAACTCGAAACCCAATAAGAAGAAAAAATTTCAATTTGTCATCGAGGACTGGGGCGCTGATCTGCAGTCAGAGCACGAACGCTACCTGGTCGAGAAGCACTGCAAGAAACCGGTAATCTTGACAGATTACCCCACTCAGATCAAGTCCTTTTATATGCGTTTGAATGACGACCAAAAGACGGTGGGTGCCATGGATGTGTTGTTTCCAGGGATTGGGGAAATCATAGGCGGATCACAACGTGAAGAACGTCTTGATGTGCTCGAGCGTAGGATGGCTGAAATGAATATCCCACAGGAGGAGCTGTCATGGTTTCTCGATATTCGACGATTTGGTACCTGTCCTCATGCCGGGTTTGGTCTTGGTTTCGAGCGCATGGTGCAGTTTGTGACGGGCATGTCTAACATACGTGATGTGATCCCATTTCCACGAACCCCTGGCAATGTCTCGTTCTAGCCGAGGCGTACCTACTTATTACATATTGAGAGAGTCGGGCATCCAGTTGGATGTCAAACTTGGGGTGTCTAAAACCAAACGGAAACTCAGTGATGTGAGGGAATTAAAAAACCCTCCGGATTTGGATATGTCATAGATATGAGATCATAAGACTATGGGATATTTTTATCCGTCCGGAGGGCGTCACGGTTCACGGGAACATTACAAATGTAAATTAATTGCATGCTTCTCCTTGGCAGATTTTGTTAAATCTGATTATTTAACATTTGTTCTGTACACCAAGTAGGGTAGAGGCTAAATTTCAGGGAGACCTCCCGAATCTGGCTAATTCTCGATTTGATGGGCTGGTTTTACGTGTTGAATTTCGATTGTCTTTTTATCTGATTATATCAACTTCCTTCTGAGTGCCTCCGGCGGCGCCCTTTTGGCGGCAAAAGAGCGGCAAAAGCCGCGGCTGTAACCATTTCTTAACGTTAATCAGCTGGCCAATGTCGGCACAAAATCAACTCGCTGTAAAGTGCTGATCTTTAGTAAGACACCTTTTGTTTTCTTTAAGATTTCTCTCACGCCTTTAATCGTTAGGGTTAGCTCAAACAGTATTTTGTGCTAGTCGACATTGACACATCAGATGAACTAAAATGGTTAAGGCCGATCGAAGGTTCCGACAATAGTGTTTGGTTTGACAATGTTACCATTTGCCTAGTGTGTGCCAGATGCTAGCTCATTGAAATAGTAATTAGCCCCGAATCTGGTCTCCAGCGAGCGTGCATGACCTTCCGGAGGAATGCCCCCGGACGCTAGTGGCGTACTATGATCTTACCCAGAAGTTCGTGTCCTGTCGAGACATGGTATATGCCAGGTTCAAGGCCTGTAATGGATATCTCTTGTTGGAGACTATGCCAGGGATGGGACATCACTAAGCGTCCTGAGAGATCGTGGATTTGGATACTGGGCGAGGAAATCGACGTGCTCTCCAACGTCACCCGATCGGAAACAGGATTAGGAAAGAGCGATATGCTGGGGGAGAGATGCGTAGTGCTTGGGGTGGCCTCTGGCAGGACCTGTTGAAGCAGATTCCACAGTGTGCGATGAAATTGGACGGGTACAAGGGCATTATCTGGATTATTGCCCATCCGTACGAGGACCAGCTTGAGGCTTGGCACGATATCCAATACTTGGCCGTTTTTACCCAGGGCAGAAATGGCATCCGGAGGACAATTTGGGTTGATGGGACCATCAAAGACCCACTGCAAGCCTGGGAGCATGTGCGAATCTTGACCATGAAGCCACCACAAGTATCCATAAGACTGGTTGAGCTCCTGCGAGGGTTGGATCATGGCATCGAAATAGGCATCCGAAGAGAAGGGGCTCCAGGTGCTCCAGGCGAGACGATTGAGTACAAAGAGTCCGAAGCGTGCCATGCTTCTAGGAGTGCTGAAGAAGATCCGATTCCCATCAAGTGGGATCCATGCACCCGAGAGTCCGATGTTAGCCAACTTTAGGTTTGTATAGATGGTAAAGTTGGTGCCCGTAGCTTGCTTTACCACTTCATGTGTCAGCGTGTAAGGGCCATTGTGATAGGACCAGCGACTGTCTGGTGCAGTTAAATAAGGCAGACATTGAGGCAAAGTGCAAGAGAAGAGATTGTCATTGAGTCCAGTGGACATACTCAGCTGGTGTCGTATGCGTATGTCGTCTTCTTGCTCGGATGATGCGGCGGTCCACCCTTTTCCCAGAAAATCGGCGGTGGGTTGTTCGATGTTGAGGTGTCCTTCCTCCTGGGCGATGCCCACCATGACGGCCGCCAGAGACTTCCCGGCGGATGCCCAGTACCAAACACTGTCCCGAGTAAATCGATCGTAGTAAGACTCCACGACCATTCGACCATCTACCATCAAAAGAAAGGCTTTGCTGTTGGATTCTTTCACAAAATCTAGGACCGATGTAAGTGCCCCTTCGTCCCAATCCAGTGCTGCGGGAGAGATGGTTTCCCATCCGTCCGAGCCTATTGGAGGTAGATATTCAGTCTGCCCCCATACGAAGCTAGGGGTAGCCATCAGGAGACAGCAAACGATTATTCTTAGCATAGCTGACATTATCCTTTGACGCTCTAAGCGGTTCAAAGTTTAAGATAAGGAGAAGGGAATTTTTTGTTCCCAGGCTAAGTGGGATACCGGCCCTTAGTCACTGGTCAAGCTGGAGATGAGGTAGCTCCGATTGAGCCGCGCAATATTATCGGCAGAAATCTCTTTGGGACATTCTGCCTCGCAGGCATACGTATTGGAGCAATTTCCGAATCCCTCGAGGTCCATTTGATTGACCATGGATTGTACCCGTTTATCATGCTCGACTTGTCCCTGTGGCATAAGGGCCAGGTGACTTACTTTGGCAGAAACAAAGAGCATGGCAGATGCATTTGGACATGCGGCAACACAGGCACCACAGCCAATGCAAGTGGCAGCATCAAAGGCCTCGGAGGCCTGTTCTTTTTCGACCGGAATGGCATTGGCATCTTGTGCCTGACCCGTGTTGACGGAAATGTAGCCACCGGACTCAATGATGCGGTCGAAAGCGCTGCGATCGACGACCAGGTCTTTGATGACCGGAAATGCATCAGCTCTAAAGGGTTCGATGTGGATGGTGTCACCATCTTTAAAAAATCGCATGTGCAACTGGCAGGTGGTTGTTCCGGCGTTGGGCCCGTGAGGGCGACCATTGATGACCATGGAACAGGCACCGCATATGCCTTCTCTGCAGTCGTGCTCAAAAGCGACAGGATCGTCACCTGCTTCTATGAGCTGTTGATTGAGGACGTCCAGCATCTCCAAAAATGACATGTGCTCATCCGCATCCACGTTGTAGGATTCAAATTTTCCCTTGCCTTGGCCATTGGCTTGTCGCCATACTTTCAGGTTCAACTTCATCGTACTCCTATTTATAGCTTCTCGTCTTCAATTCAACGTTTTCAAACTCCAGTGGTTCTTTGTGCAGCTCAGAATCTGCGCCATCTTTCCATTCCCAGGCAGCCACATAGGTAAAGTCGGCATCATTTCGTTTGGCTTCTCCATCCTCCGTCTGATGTTCTTCTCTGAAGTGTCCTCCGCAACTTTCTTCCCGATTCAATGCATCTTCCATCATCATCTCTCCCAGTTCGAGAAAATCTGCGACCCTAGCGGCTTTTTCAAGTTCGGGATTAAACTCATCAGCTGATCCCGGCACTCTAACGTCAGACCAAAACTCGGCCCTCAGCTCTTGTATCTTCTTGCGGCCTTCTTGCAGACCCTGTGCATTTCTCGACATCCCGCAGTAATCCCACATGATCAATCCCAAACGACGATGGAACTGTTCCACGGTCTGTTTGCCGTTTACCGACATCAAGCGCTGGATTCGATTCCTTGTGTCTTCTTCTGCAGCAGCGAAAGCGGGATCATCTGTAGAAATGGCTGGAGTTCGGATCTCCTTGCTCAAGAAATTGCCAATGGTATACGGAATGACAAAGTATCCGTCAGCGAGACCTTGCATGAGTGCAGATGCTCCCAGGCGATTGGCGCCATGGTCTGAAAAGTTGCATTCGCCCAAAGCAAACAGTCCGGGGATGTTGGTCTCGAGATTATAGTCGACCCATAGTCCTCCCATGGTGTAATGGACTGCCGGGTAAATTTTCATCGGACTTTTATAGGGATCCTCACCGGTTATTTTCTCATACATCTCGAAGAGATTGCCATACTTCGCACGGACGACTTCTTCTCCCAGTTTGATAATGTCCTGTTCGGAGGGATTGTGGAGTCCTTGCGAGTGGGCTTCGGATTTTCCGTAGCGTTGAATGGCGGAAGCGAAATCGAGATAGACGGCCAGGCCGCTCTTGTTAACTCCAAACCCTTCATCGCAGGCTTGCTTGGCGGCCCGTGAGGCCACATCCCGTGGGACCAGATTTCCAAAAGCGGGATAGCGACGCTCGAGATAGTAGTCACGGTCGTCTTCTGGAATGGAGACCGGAGACAAACTGCCGTCGAGAATTTTTTGGAGATCTTCTTTTTTCTTTGGTACCCACACCCGTCCATCGTTTCGAAGGGACTCGGACATGAGGGTTAGTTTTGATTGATAGGCTCCCGAGACAGGGATACAAGTAGGATGGATTTGGGTATAGCAGGGGTTGGCCATCAGCGCACCTCTTCGTACTGCTCGCCAGGCGGCAGATACATTGGAACCCATCGCATTGGTCGATAAATAATAGACGTTGCCATAGCCACCGGTAGCAAGGACGACACAGTGAGCAGCATGTCGTTCCAGCTTACCCGTACGCAAGTTGCGGGCGATGATGCCCCGGGCTTTGCCATCGATGGTGACCACGTCGAGCATCTCATGGCGGTTGTACATGGTGACAGCCCCTAAGGAGATCTGTCTTGCTAGGGCCTGGTAGGCTCCTAAAAGAAGTTGCTGACCGGTTTGACCTCGGGCATAAAAGGTGCGGGAGACCTGCACGCCACCAAAAGAGCGATTGGCAAGTAAGCCACCATACTCTCTAGCAAAGGGCACGCCCTGTGCCACACATTGATCAATGATATGCGTGCTTGCTTCTGCAAGTCTGTGCACATTGGATTCGCGTGAGCGGTAGTCCCCTCCCTTGATGGTATCATAGAAAAGACGATAGATGCTGTCTCCGTCATTCTGATAGTTCTTTGCAGCATTAATGCCGCCCTGTGCTGCGATGCTATGTGCCCTCCTTGGACTGTCGTGAAAGGTGAAGCACTTTACTTTGTACCCAAGTTCTCCCAATGTTGCAGCTGCAGAAGCACCCGCCAAACCAGTTCCGACCACAATGATCTCAATACGGCGTTTGTTGTTTGGAGCAACCAACGGCATGGTCGATCGATATGCAGTCCATTTTTCTGCAAGCGGTCCATCTGGTGTCTTACCATCCAATATCATCGTCCGAGGTCGTTTATTTTATCAATAGGATATAGCAGGGAATGATGGCAAAAGCCAACGGTATGATGATTGAATAAATCAATCCCAATGTCTTAATGGCCGGAGTATACTTCTTGTGGTTTAGGCCTAGGGTCTGAAAGGCACTCTGAAATCCATGCTGAAGGTGAAACCCAATCACGATCATGCTGATGACGTAGAAGAGTACGAACCACCATTGCTTGAATGTGTGTTGCACAATGGTGTAAAGGTCCTTGGTCTCTACGCCACCGTACGTGGCGGTCCCAATATCGCCCCACTTCATTTGAAACCAAAATTGCCACATGTGCAGCAAGATGAAGACCAGAATTACCATACCAAGCCCGGCCATCTGACGACTGGACCAAGCGGTAGGGCTCTTCCCTCCCTGATATCTCGACGAGCCTCCACCCGCTCCTCTGTTAGCTTTCCATATGAGCATTCCCTGAATGGCATGAAGGAGAATAAAACCGTACAAGAGATAGGAGACGGTTTTGATCAGTGGATTGCCCGTCATAAATTTTGCATAGAGATTGAAGCTCTCGCCCCCATCGTCTGCCATCAATTGCAGGTTTCCGATTAGATGAACGGGCAGGAACAAAATCAGGAAAAGTCCGGTAAGACTCATGACCAGTTTCTTGCCCAATGAAGAAGTCAGCAATTGTGTAAACCAAGACATTGTCAGCGTGCTTTTTCGATTCCTCCTAAAACTATCTTTAATCAAGCGCTATAACAAATTGGGAGATCGGATGGATGGTGTATCGCGGTTATTTAGATTTAATCTAAACCAGGGCTGGACATCATTGGGGCGGATTAGTGGATGAGCCAATTCTCATAAATACTTGCTCCTAACGGAAAAAGATGCACCTTTGCAGTGGAATTACTTACCCATCCCACCGATTTCCTACCATTTTAATTTTTCATGAAGAAAGAGCGAATTAATTTCCGTACGCTGCTCAGCTACTTTCCCACAATTGACCTACCCGTACAATTGACGGATGAGACCCACCATGTCTTTTCGCGTGAAAACAAGATTTTACCTGGCGATTTCCTTCATACCTTTTTTATCCGAGATGAGGATGAAGTCGATGAGTTTACCGAATACCTTCCGTGTTTTCGGATCGATCAATTCGAGGAATGTGCGGCCCTGGTAATTTGGAGGGCACAGTTGATGGATTACGCGTATTTGGTATTCACTTTTGATAAAAAGGGCAGCCCCATTGCCCAGCAAGTCATTGCTGGAACACGGTCAAACGGCAAGACCATATTAACCCGACAGGCCAAGATCGATGAGGATGGCATCATCAGTGTAGTAGAAGGGGTCGGCGCCCCAGATGGATCCAGTTATGATCCCGCACAGAGTCGTTCTTTTTCATTCGAGATCATGGAGACGGGTGACATCCTGCAGCAAGCCGATTCCCTATGAGCGCCAATGACGAGCGCCAGAAACCATTGTATCATTTTAAAAAAAAAACTGTTATGGCCAGAGGCCGATCAATAAAGGGTAAGAAGTTGCCCGCAAAACAACTTCAGCAAGTGATTCTCAAGACACTTGCCGCTCAGCCAAAAAAAAGGCTGCATGCAAAGCAACTTATTAAGAAATTGAAAATTGCGAATTCTCGTAGTTCAGTACAAGATGCCTTGGAGGCCTTGGCCGCTAAGGGACAGATCACGCACGTCAAAGACGGAAAGTTTCGCAGTGCTCGTAAAGGCCTGATGCATGACGAGCCCGTGGAAAGTCATCATGGGTACATGGACTTGACGCGCAGCGGTGCTGGTTATGTAATATGCGACACTTTAGATCAAGATGTTTATGTGCCGGCAAGACGTACCATGAAAGCCATGAATGGCGATCGTGTGGTCGTTCAGTTAGGCAAGCGCTATGGTAAGCGACTGGAGGGAGTCGTGACCAAGATTCTGGAGCGCAGTACGGATCGATTTGTGGGTACTTTTCGCTGGAGCAAAAATTTTGCCTTTGTTGTCCCAGAGAATGATGCCATCCCCTTTGACATCTACGTGCATCCAGAACATCAAGCAAAAGCACAAGAAGGAGATGTCGTTTTAGTGAGCATACTTTCATGGCCGGACAATCATCGACAAAGCCCCACGGGCAAGGTGGAACGGATATTTGACGCCGACGATGGCCATGAAATCAAAATGGAGTCTATTCTCTCCGATCACGGATTTAGTATGGACTTTCCTCCTCTTGTAGAAAAGCAGGCTGCCGACCTTGTAGGACACATTAGTGCACAAGAAATCAGCCGTCGCAGAGACATGCGTAAGACGGTCACTTTTACCATAGATCCCGTCAATGCCAAGGACTTTGATGATGCAATTTCCTTTCGGATGGTGGAGGACGGTCGATTCGAAGTGGGCATCCATATTGCGGATGTGACGCATTACGTCAAGCCCAATTCGGCGATAGACAAAGAAGCGCTCAAACGAGCCACGTCCGTGTATCTGGTGGATCGCACCGCACCCATGCTGCCAGAAGTGTTGTCCAATGAATTGTGCTCACTCCGACCTGATGAAGACTCCCTGACTTTCTCTGCCGTATTCGAGATGGATAAGAATGCCAAAGTGAAAAGCCGTTGGTTTGGCAAGACCATCATACACAGTGACAAGCGATTTACCTACGAAGAGGCACAGGAGGTTTTGGATTCGGGACAGGGCCCCTTGCACCAGGAATTGTCGATCGTGGCAAGATTGTCACGCAAGTTACGCAAGAAGCGACTAGGGAAAGGGGGCATTTCTTTCAACTCTACCGAGTACCAATTTGAGCTTGATGATCAGAAGAAACCCATTGCCATTAAGGCAAAAGTACAACAGGAGACCAATGCATTGATCGAGGACCTGATGTTGTTGGCCAATCGAGAGGTAGCGCACTTTCTTGCCACTAAGTCACAACCGCCGATCCCATTGGTATTTCGTGTGCATGATGAGCCTGATCCTCAGAAGCTGGCGGAGTATGCCATTTATCTGATGGAATTTGGTTTTGACTTTAAACATGATACCCCCGAACAAATTCGGCAGTCCTTTGCACAACTGCATGAGCAGGCAAAGACGGATGAGCATCTCTTGTTTGCGGAAAAATCTGCCGTGAGGACCATGGCAAAGGCCGTCTATAGCCCAGAGAACATTGGGCACTTTGGATTGGGATTTGAGCACTATGCACACTTTACCTCGCCCATTCGAAGATACGCTGATGTAATGGTGCACCGCATTCTTGAATACAACCTGATGGGCGATTTTCGAGCGGACAAAGTCGAGCTCGAAGCGCGCTCGAAGCACATATCGAACCAGGAACGAAAAGCAACCGATGCGGAACGAACATCCGTCAAGTTTAAGCAGATCGAATTCATAAAGGAGTTTATCGGTGAGGAATTTGAGGGCGTTGTGTCTGGCTTTATCGACAGTGGCATGTTTGTGACCTTACTGGACAGTGGGGTAGATGGACTGGTTGGTTTTGATAAGCTGGGGGAGGTATTTGAGGTTCCCGAAAATCGGCTGAGTGCCCGCGCAAACAAGTCGGGAACTCGATACCGGGTGGGAGACAAGGTTCGTGTCAAGGTGATCGAAGCACGACTGGAGTCCTCCGAAGTCGATTTTGATATAGTCTCCTAGAGGCCCTATCTTAAGGATATGATCCGAGTCTTTATTGCAGATGACCATCGCGTGCTGGTAGATGGTCTGCAAACCTTACTTCTCGATATAGAGGATATCCAGGTTGTAGGTACAGGACATACTGGATTGGAGGCGCTGGCATATTTACAAGACCACGAAATCGATGTACTCTTGCTTGACATCAACATGCCACAGCTCAATGGCATCGAAACGGCTAAGCGGGTCAGCAAGGAGTTTCCGTCCGTCCATATTCTGGCGCTGAGCATGTACAACAAGGCCAGCTTCATTCAACAAATGCTAAAAAATGGGGCCAAAGGGTATATCCTCAAGAATACCGGACGAGACCAGTTGATTGAGGCCATCCGTACGGTTGCCAGTGGTCAGCAATACTTGGGGCAGTCGGTTTCGCAGACCTTGATGAATAATCTCCTGAGTGGCCAGGATCAGAGCATGTCTTTCATACCGGAGATTACTCCAAGGGAAAAGGAAGTCCTGCATCTCATTGCCAAGGAGCATACCACAACTGAAATGAGCGCTGCGTTGGGCATTTCGCTCAATACCGTTGAGACCCACCGTAAAAATCTTCTCAGCAAGTTTGGCGTGCGCAATTCTGTGGGACTGGTTCGAGCAGCGATGGCAAAAGGTCTTTTGGATTAGAAAAATCGACGCCTACCCAACAGATTGTTCATCTTTGGGGTCTTGATTGTATGGAGTCCCTTAAATTTTCGTTAATCAAGGGCATTCTTAACCCTACAGAGAGCCAGCAACGTTGTGAAAAGTGGATATAAGGTGTAGATGAGGGCACGATTACTGATTGTCTTTGTTTTGGGATTCTTTGGATTGCAGGCTCAGCCTGACAACAATACGTGCAGTACGGCCGAGGAAATTGCAAACATTCAGAACTATTGCTCGGGTCCCGAAGCATTTACCAATCAAGGCAGCTCGGCCACAGGAACCGATTGTTTTAGCAATAATTCTGGCGATGTTTGGTTTGCCTTTACCTCTATCTCCACCAGTGTTAATATTCGCGTGCTGGGTGATGTTGTGGATGCTTTCCGCTTAGGAGCATGGTCACAAGGAACCATGGTCAATCCCCGGCTGGCCCTATATAGAGGAGATTGCAGTGCGCTGACGGAGGTGGATTGTGCCGATCAATCGAGAAGCAACATTGGGGAAATATTCCTAGATGACATCACTCCCAATACGCGCTATTTCTTAAAAGTGAGTGCTGCCCGAGCCGGCACCTTCCAGTTGTGCATCAGTTCTTTCAACTTGATTCCGGCCCCACAGAATGACTGTGCCGAGGCAGTTGTCCTTTGCAGTAAAGAGTCATTCTATGCCCCCTTTTTGCAGGGCGGAGGAGTTGATCCCGATGAGGTGGATAACACCTGCCTGGATCGATACAACGATGGAGGGACCGCAGCGGTGAATGCGGAAAACGCTACCGCATGGTACAAGTGGGTGATTCGGAACACCGGAGACCTCACCTTCGTACTTACACCGAACAACCCAAGTGATGATTTAGACTTTGCACTCATTCGACTCAATGGACTGGATGATTGCAATACCTCCAATGTGGTTCGATGCATGGCCAGCGGAGCAAATTTTTCAACAGGTCCCTTTGGCAGTACCCTCGACGACCTCAACACCTGGATAGACTGTCACGGGCCGACGGGACTCCTTAACAATGACCAAGACGTTTTCGAAGAGCGGGCCGGATGCCAAAGCGGCAACAACAATTTCGTTCGGTCGGTGCCGGTGGTAGAAGGTGAAGTCTATGCCTTGGTAATCGACAATTTTTCAAATTCCCGGCATGGATTTTCGCTCACTTTTGGGGGATCCGCTGAGTTTATCGCTCCCGATCCTGATTTTGAAATCGAAGACTCCATCCTCTGCCTTGGGCAAGAAGTTCAGCTAACGGATTCGTCCAGAGGAACCACCAATCTGATGTGGGTATTTGGCGATGGTGCGACACCCGAGACCAGTTCAGGAAATCGACAACCCATGGTCTCCTATGATACGCCGGGGGAGAAGACCATCTCCCTGATCGTAGAGGGAACCACCGGTTGCCTCACTACATTGCAGAAAACGGTTGAGGTGCTGGAAGCCATCATCATTGACTCTATGATACGACCGCAAAGTTGCCCAGAGATAGCCAACGGACAAATTACGGTGATCGATCCAGGGGGCGGACCAGCGATTTCGTCCGTGACCTGGAGTACGGGAGACGTAGGATTTACATTGGACGCGCTTGCTGCAGGTCCATATATGGCTACGGTAATGAACGCGGAGTCCTGCACAGAATCATTCAGCTTTCGAGTTCCGGAGCCTGCCGGGATGGTGATTTTGCCCACGGTCATCGAATCGACCTGTGGCAATAGCAACGGAAGCATTTCATTGGACATTACAGGACAGGCCGGGCCCTTTGAAGTGGACTTCGGCAGTGGTTTCGTCAGCGATCAATCCATGGACAACTTGCCGGCTGATTTGTATCCGACCGTAGTGCGGGATGCGGGTGGTTGTCTGGATACGCTCCTTTTGGCAATAAGTGATCAGGACCTGCAGATTGTGACCGACTTTACTCCGCCGTCATGCTACGGTTTTGCCAATGGCACGGCCTCGGTCAATGTATTGGAGGGCACACAACCCGTTCAGTTTGATTGGAATCTGGACATGCAGTTTGGAGATAATGCCACACTCGTTGGATTGACTGCGGGGGTGGTCAGTGTAGAGGTGAGAGACAACCAGCAGTGCCGGAGGTTTGAGTCCATTGAGATCATGCAGCCCGATAGCCTTGACCTAACCATTGATACTACGCACATCTCTTGTTTTGGATTTGATGACGGCGTCCTCGCGACCGACTTAGTTGGGGGTACGGGTATGTATCGCTACACTTGGAGTAATGGCAGCACCGATGCGGATGCTACAGGATTGTCTCCAGGAGAGTATCAATTGACGGTTAGAGATGAAAATCAGTGCGAGGTGACGGCGGCAGGCCAAATAATCGAACCGCCTCCAATCGGGGTGTCGATTGGGTCGTTTGCGGATGTCGTTTGTTTTGGTGATGAAACCGGAGAGATCGAGGTCTTGCCTACGGGTGGATCGCCCCCTTACCAGTTTAGCCTTGATGGAATCGCCTACCAATCACCGGCATTGTTTTCTGGACTGGGTGCAGGCAGTTATGTGCTGACACTGCGCGACGCCAACGGATGCATTGATACTGTGTCCCAAGACATAGACCAACCGGAACAAATCCTGCTGCAAGCCGAAGGCGATACCACCATTCGACTGGGCTTTACTACAGAGCTCAGCAGCATGTTTACACCGGACCAATCCGTTACTTACGAGTGGTCCGACCCCCAATTCCTAGACTGCCCGACATGTGGGGAAACAACAGCTTTTCCAACAAGAAACACACTGTTTACCCTAACCGTTACCAATGACCTCGGTTGCACCGCCCAAGATGCCGTGCTGGTCAATGTCATTTTGGACCGTCCGGTGTATATTCCCAACGCAATCACCCCCAATGGGGATGGGCGCAATGACCAATTCACCATTTTTGCCGGTCCGGCTGCAGTTGCTGCCAGCCGCGTGCAGATCTTTGATCGCTGGGGAGAAAAGGTGTACGATGGCTCCGACCTGCCACTAAATAATCCCACGGGTGGCTGGGATGGTCGTTTTCGTGGAAAGCCGCTCAATCCCGGGGTATTTGCATACCTGGTCGAAGTGCTCTTCGTTGATGCTCAAACTGTTACCTTTACTGGTGACATCAATTTGATTCGATAATAAAGATGCGATTGACGATAGGAGCCTTGCTTTTGTGGGCACTAGCTTCGCTGGGTTGCGTAAACGATATTGCGGAGATCGATGCCTTATTTGCAGAGACGGACACCAAGGTGGAAGTGGGCAACGATATCGAGATTCTGTACTCGGACTCTGCCTACGTCCGCATTCGATTGTTGAGTCCGACCCTGCACCGACATTTAAATCGAGCAGAGCCCAAAGACGAATTCCCTGATGGATTGCATGTTGATTTTCTCAACAGAGCCCAGGACGTAGAGAGCACTTTGGATGCCGATCATGGGATTCGCTATCCTCGTAAGAGCATCATCGTCGTGAGTGAAAATGTCGTCCTCATCAATCAACGTGGGGAAAAATTGGAGACTTCGGAGCTCACTTGGGATGAGAAAAAGCAGCAGGTTTCGACGGATCGCTTCGTCAAGTTTACCAAGCCGGAGGAGGTGATTTATGCGTACGGATTTAGGGCCAATCAGGACTTTACCGAGTATCAACTCTACTCCGTAGTGGCACGGGTCAAAGTGAATGACCTTAACGAAACCTCTCCTTGATCATGGGAACACTGCTGTTGTTTATCCTTGTGTTTTTGGTCTTGTCGGCTTTTTTTAGCGGGTCAGAAATCGCCTACCTGTCGGCGAATAAGTTGGGCATTGAATTGCTCAAAGAGAAGAAAGACTGGACCGGTCGCATATTGACCAACTTTTACGAAAAGCCAACGGACTTTCTGGGGACCATGCTGGTCGGTAACAACATAGCGCTGGTCGTGTTTACCACATTGATGACGCGACTGCTGGGCAGTGTCCTTCTGCCCCAGCTTGAAGCTGGTCCGGGAAGACTGATCATAGAGACACTGTTGATTACGGTAGTGGTGCTCATCTTTGGAGAGTTTTTGCCCAAGACCATCTTCCGGATCTTCGCTGATCGTATGATGAAGATCCTGGCGCTCCCTTTGCAGTTCTTTAAGGTGCTTCTTGCCATACCGACTTGGGTCATGACAAGTCTGAGTGGATTGGTATTGCGGATCTTTTTTAAGAACAAGAGCGACGATATGCCCTATCGATTTAGTCGCGTCGACCTTGAGCATTATGTGCAGGATAACTTTCAAGGATCCGAAGAGGAAGAAGTAGACACTGAGATTTTTCGCAATGCACTGCAATTGAAAGAAACCAAAGTGCGTGATTGTATGGTCCCGCGGAATGAAGTTGTAGCCATCGATCAAAACGAAGAAATGAAGGAGGTGGTTCGCATTTTTGACGAGTCCAAATTGTCCCGCATTTTGGCTTATCAGGGAGACATCGACAACGTGACCGGATACATCCATCACCATCAAATGCTGCAACAACCTCAGAGCCTCAAGAAAGTCTTGTCACAGATTCCATATGTCCCTGAAGTGATGAATGTTCATGACCTCATGAATGCTTTTATTAAAGAAGGTAAAAATATCGCATGTGTGGTTGATGAGTTTGGAGGGACATCTGGTGTGATTACGCTGGAAGACATTCTCGAGGAAATCTTTGGTGAAATAGAGGACGAGCATGATGTTGAAGATCACATCGAAGAGCAGCTTGGCGCCAAAGAATGGAAGTTATCAGGTCGATTGGAAATCAACTACCTCAACGAAAAGTACGAAGGGCTAAATCTTCCCGAAGGAGAATACAATACCCTGTCTGGTTATCTGGTGATGACCACCGCCAATATCCCGGAAGAAGGAGAAGAAATCACACTTGGTGAATACCGATTCCTGCTGGAAAAGGTAAGCAGTACCCGGATCGAAACCGTAAAGGTCTACGGTCCGTTAGACGCGGACTGAGCGAGCAGCACCCATCCTGTCAGAATCAACTCTTTATGGATAAATCACCTGATAGGTGTGGATGTGAATGTCTTCAAAGGCCTGGTATTCTCTCATTTCCAACTGGGCCGCTGCACTGCCCTCAAAAAGTCGAGTTCCAGCTCCTAAGAGGATCGGATTGAGTTTCAGAATGATGCGATCAATCATCCTGTGTTCGAGCATCCAATGGGCAAAAAGCCCTCCTCCACACAAATAGATGGGACCACCTGACCTTTTCCGGATGGTTTCTATGGTTTCAACCTGCAGGTCGCAAACATGGATGCCAGGCGCTGCATTTTCTAGTTCCAGGTTGGACGAGAAGATAAAGTGCTCCATATGCGGATAGGCTTTACTGCCTGGTTGCAGACCATATTTATAGCCAAATTCGTAGGTCTTGCGGCCCATGAACACGGCATCGTACATCGACAGATCGGCTAGGTATCTATCTACGCCGGATCCCCCTTGGGAGAACTGGCTTACGTCTTCCGCTGGTCCACATATATAGCCATCCAAAGAGGTGGCTACGTAATAATCTATCCTTCGCATGGGCTACTTTGTTTAAGTGAAATAATAACTGCTAGGCTCTAAAATTGACGTTGTCTCTTTTCGGACAACGCTAAGTGTCTAGATCTTAGTGGTTTTCCATTTTCCACGACGAAAGATGAGCACTGCCAGTACGGCTAGGAAGCTTTCGCTGATGGCGATGGCCCAAAAGACCCCAGGAGCGCCCAGTTTCCAATGCAGACCCATCAGGTAAGCAAGTGGAATTTGCAGAAGCCAAAAACAGATAAAATTGATTATCGTTGGTGTCTTAGTGTCTCCTGCACCATTGAAAGCTTGGCCTACAACCATGCCGTAGGCAAAAGCCACATAGCCAATGCTGATGATGCGCAGGCTCTTGACCGCAAAATCGAGGACGATGGGATCGTCATGAAAGATGGACGCAATCGGATGTGCAAACAGGAAATAAGCAATGGAGACAAAAAGAAGGAAAAGCATCGTGTAGAAAGATGACTTCCAGACAGACTCCTCTGCACGTTGTGGTTGTCCAGCGCCGAGGTTTTGCCCTACCAACGTGGCGGCAGCATTGGCCATTCCCCAGCCGGGCAGGATGGCAAAAATGATCAGGCGGATGGAAATGGTATATCCGGCAATGGCAGGTTCGCCGAATTCTGATATAATTCTCATGAGGAAGATCCAACTGGAAGAGGCAATGAAGTACTGGCCCATGCCGCCGATTGATACAGAGAGTAATCGCTTGATGATCGACCACACAACTTTTAGGTGTTGACGGGTGATCTTGATGATGTTGTTGCCCCTGATAAGGATGTGCAACTGATATGCCACACCCACACCTCGACCAATGCTGGTGGCTACTGCGGCACCGGCCAGTCCCAGTTCCGGAAAAGGACCCCAGCCAAAGATCAGGCATGGATCCAGAATGATGTTGATGCCGTTTGCTATCCACAAAGATCGCATGGCGATTGCGGCATCTCCCGCACCTCGAAAGATCGCATTGAGCAAGAACAACAGCATGATGACAAAGTTGGTGCTGAAAAGAATGCGGGTGTACCATACACCCTCATTGATCAACTCCTCGCTGCCCCCCATGAGTCTCAGTATATCGGGAGCAAAGAAGAATCCCGCTACCGATATCACCAGAGAGAATCCCACTGCAATAATCAGGGCCTGTACAGCCGAGATGGCTGCCCCTTCCTTGTCTCCCTCTCCCGTGCGTCGAGAAACCATCGCGGCAGCCGCCATGCTCAGACCAATGGCAATCGAGTAGACAATGGTGATTACCGATTCGGTAAGGCCCACGGTGGCCACCGCATTGACGCTCACTTTAGAAACAAAAAAGACGTCGACCACGGCAAAAAGCGCCTCCATAATCATCTCCAGGATCATGGGCACAGAGAGCAGAAAGATGGCTCTTTTTACGCTGCCCGTTGTAAATTCTTTCTCATCCCCACGGACGGCCTGGATGAATAAGTCAATATATTTTTTCATGGAGTAGTAAGTAAATAGTGAGAGAAATAAATAGACTGCAATGTCCTGCTGTCCACCTCGTGGATGCAATCAATTGTCTGGTCGGATTTATTTACTTACTTCATGGCGCAATACCTCTTGCGGGCGTAAGGATACAAAAATTGTTCAATTTGCAACCTTTCGCTTCCTACCCTCGTCTCTACCTTTAAATAGAATCATAATGAACCAAGTAAAAAGCATACTGATTTTGGCTGCACTCTGTAACCTTGCCCTGGGTGTGCAAGCACAAGTTGTTAAAGAAGATAGAAACGTAGGAAGCTTTGATGCAATCGAGGTAGGAGGAGGCATAGATCTGCAGATGACACAGGGAAATGGCCACGAAGTACGAGTAGAAGCAAGGGAGAAGGACATGGACAACATTGTGACCGAAGTGAGCGGAGGGACTCTAAGAATTAGAATGAAGAAGAATACCCGATCCAACTGGAATTGGGGCAAGAATACGGGTCAAATCGTGGTATACGCAACCTTTCGGGATTTAGAAGCACTGAAGGCTTCTGGAGGGTCTGATGTCATCGCAAAGGGAACCATCGAAGGCGACTTTCTGGAGATAGAATCTTCCGGAGGAAGTGATATCGAGTTGGAAGTACGCTACAATGCCATGGAGTGCAATGGCTCCGGGGGAGCAGACTTGGATCTTGGAGGATCCGTGCGTGAGATCAGGATTGACGCCAGCGGCGGTAGCGATATCGAAGCACGTCGACTACAAGTTACTGAGGAGTGCATCATTAGTGCGTCTGGAGGCTCGGACACCCACATCACAGTGAATGGCGATTTGGATGTCTCTGCATCTGGCGCCAGCGATGTGTTTATCTACGGCAATCCTAAGCACGTGAGGAAGCATTCTTCGGGAGCCAGTGATATCCATATGCGCTGATCCAGGACGCCATGGGCGTTAACTTTTTCTTTGGCACCACTTTAGGCTTTCTGACGTTTGAGTTTTTGGAGATATTTATCGTAAAGATCCTAGCTCAACAAAATGAAAAACTTAATAGTCCTTTTATTTATCCTTGGTGCCAATGCCGTCATGCATGCTCAGGTTGATCATCAGTCTTTTGATGCATTGCTTGGAAAATATGTTTCGTCCGCAGGAGTCGACTATGCTGGCCTGAAGTCATCGGCAGCAAGTTTGGAGACCTACTGCGAACAGCTGGCTGCTCATCCGCCGTCAGCGACTGATCGGTCCGCTTCTGCAAAGGCATATTGGATGAACGCCTATAATGCCTTTACCTTGAAGTTGATCTTGGACAACCATCCCGTGGGCTCGATCATGGATCTGCATGGTGGAAATCCGTGGGATGTTGCCTGGATTACTTTAGGCTCAGATTCATATACCTTAAATCAAATCGAGAAGGAGATCTTGATCAAAGGCTTTGGTGATGCACGGGTACATTTTGGCATCAACTGTGCGGCCCGATCTTGTCCATCATTGTCCTCTAAGGCCTTTACTGCCACCAATGTTGAATCAGAGTTGGAGCGCCTCACAAAGACCTTTTTAATGGATAAGAACTTCAATACGATTTCCTCGGGAGGCTCGAAGGTGTCCAAGATTTTCGAATGGTATGCTGCGGATTTCGGGGATGTAGGTTCTTTCATTAAGAAGTATACCGGTACTTCGCCCGGTTCTCTATCGTACGCCGAGTACGACTGGTCTTTGAACAGCAAGTAGTCCTCGACGCGACGCCGGGAATGCTTTGCTCATCTAGTCAATGGTCGTTTTAGTCGAAATCCTCACCTGCTGCGGATCGTTCTGTAGGTGGATTAGGTTGACAAGACAGATCACAAAAAAGTCAACACATTATGAAGGACCAACCTATTCGTTCGATGAAAAACTTGTTGTGTGGAGTGGGCATTGTGGGATGTCTTATGCTGAGTTCTGCTTCATGTACCGAGGTAGCCTGTGGTGGATCCGCGAGCAGTTTTCAAAATCAATTTGAAAACTTCATCGAGAAGGTAGACGAATTAGACTACGAATCAGACGATAAGCGGTGGAAGGCCTTCGATAAGCGGTTTCGCCTCTTTATCGATGAGTGCTATCCCGCTTACGAGGAAGAGATGACTAAATCAGAGCGCTCCAAATTCTGGATGGGGACTTTGTCCTACTACTCAGATCGCTACGGTGACGAAATTGCCGAGGCGTTTGCCGAACAAGGAGAAATCATCAGTGAGGAGGTCGTAGAAAATCTAGAAGCTGTTTTTGAGGAAACGGGCAGAAAACTGGAAGATTTTCTAGAGAGAAATGAAGGCCAGATCGAGTCTCTCTTTGAAGAGATTGGACGAGATATTGAGTCATGGGCCGATCGTTTGCAAGAGATTTTAGAAGAGTAACGCCTTCTTAAGTCGGACGTTAAGTTTGTGCTAAAGACCGGACTGTTTTGCGTGATTGCACCCGACTTTCTCAATTTTAGAATATGATCTCACTGCATACCTGCATCAAATCGCTTTGTGCTTTTATCTGCCTTCTGATGGGTTTCGGGTCTTGTACACCCACTTTTACCGAGGTGGTCGCAGTCGGGCCAATGGATCAATCCGTTAATGAGGACAGTGTGGTACTGACCGCCCGCTATGGATTGGATGCAGGTGATCATCTTGTCTTTGAATTGGATGTGAACAATGGCTCAAATGACGAATTGTTTATCTCTGCAGAGGACGTTATGCTTGTAGTTGAAGACGAGGATGAAGCCAGATCCCATAGGCTGCCAGCCGTCAATAAGGATCGATTGTTGGATCATTTGGAGGACGAGAAAGTTATTCTTCGCAAAGAAAAGCGAACACAAGGGGTGTTATCCGCCATTGGGGTCGGCATCGGAGTGGTGGCAATGGCTGTTGATCCTGGTTCTTTTTCGACGGCAGATCGGATCTTTTATGCAGCCGAAGCAACTGCCGGCATTGTTGGCGAACAACGATCCTTTACCCTCGCAGAAGGGGATATAGATGATCAAATCCTTTATGTGGAAGATTGGGTGATGGACACCACTACGATTGCCCCGGGCGAGGAGCAGAGCTGGGATCTCCTCTTTACCAATCCGATTGCAGCCGGTTCTGCCACACTTCTGGTGGAGGTGGATGGTCGGCCGCTGGCATTTGATTTTACACTCGAACTGGCAGAAAGGCGGGAGTAGTCCAGCTGGAATACAGGAATAACAGCTGCACCTCGGTCGTAGCAAGCGGAACATTGGCTACTTTTGGGTATGTACGATGTCATACTCAGTTTCATTACTGCATTTACCTTGACATTCTTTGCCATCCCATCCATCATAAATATCGCGGCGAAGAAGAATTTGGTAGACGTACCTGGTGAGCGCAGATCGCATGAGATTCCTACCCCGTCACTGGGCGGCATTGGCATTTTTGCAGGGGTGATCTTCTCCATTGTGCTGTGGACGCCGTTTGATGTTTTTGGAGACCTGCAGTATATACTTTGTGCTTTCATCATCATTTTCTTGTTGGGTGCCAAAGACGACATTTTGCCTATGGCTCCCTGGAAAAAGTTGATTGGAGAACTTTTCGCGGCGGCGATTTTGGTGTACAAATCGAACGTGAAGATCAGCAGCCTATACGGCATTTTCGGCATCTATGATTTACCGGACCAGGTGGCCATACCCTTCTCCATCTTTGTCATCCTTGTCATCATAAATGCGTTCAATCTAATTGATGGCATTAATGGCTTGTCGGCTGGAATCGGACTGCTTATTGCGATGGTATTGGGCGTGTGGTTCTACCTGACGGGTTTTGTTGCTTTGGCCGTCGTGGCCTTTTCTCTCAGTGGATCTCTAGTGGCCTTTCTCAACTACAATCTGACTCCTGCACGCATTTTTATGGGGGATACCGGCTCCCTCTTGCTGGGGTTGATCTGTTCAATTTTGGCGATTAAGTTCATTGAGCTGCAAGACGAAGCGATTAACAGCGGTTATGTCGTACCTGCAGCACCGGCAGTGGCCATTGGCGTACTCATTCTGCCATTGTTTGACACTTTACGTGTCTTTGCGATGCGCATTTTTCGAGGCAAATCGCCGCTGAGTCCGGATCGTACACATATACACCATTATCTCATCGATACGGGTCTAAGTCACATGCAGGCCACCTCTTTGTTGGTAGCCATGAATGCCCTCATGATCTTATTGGTGTTTCAATTGAGTCACATTGGCTCACTGCGCCTTATCATCTTGGTGTTGTCCATCGCATTGGTGGGGACACTCGTGCTGGGCATTGTGCGCAAGCGTCGGCAATCTAAATCGGCCTCCTGATGCAGTGGCTTTGGATCTTTATAGGGGGAGGAACAGGAAGCCTGTGTCGTTTTGGACTGGCTGCTTTACTGGCAAAAGTGGATGCTGATTTTCCCTGGGCTACTCTGCTGGCTAATGGATTGAGTTGCATCGTACTCGGCATGATGACCGCCTTCTTGTTGCTGAAACCCGATGCGCCTGCCGCCTGGAAATATGCCGGCATGATTGGCTTCTGTGGCGGGTTCAGTACGTTCTCCACCTTTACTGCTGAGAATTTTCAACTCTTGCAAGATGGACAAGTCATTCTGGCACTGACCAATGTTTTAGTCAGCGTGGTTCTCTGCCTTTTGTGTTTCTATCTAGGCTATCGACTTGTCGTTTCTTCATGAAACGAGCTCCAGCGAGATGCGTAGAGAAGTGTCTTCCGTCAAGGTGACGACCTCTCCGTCAACATCTTCCTCTATTGCTATTTCGTCTGCCAGTACTTCTTGGCAGATGTAATCCTTAAAGTGAGCAATTGATTGTTCTACCGCAGGTGAGGACTGTAGCTTAATGTTGATGCGATCTGTCACTTCAAAGCCCTGAGACTTACGTTGATTTTGAATGCGATTGATCAATTCTCGGGCCATGCCCTCGTGGATTAACGCATCCGTGAGGCTAAGGTCCAATGCAACGGTAATACCATCATCACTTACAACCTGCCATCCCGGAATGTCCTCGGAAGTAATTACAAAATCATCAAGCGACAAAACGAATTTTTCTCCATCGACTTCAAGGGTATATTCGCCTTCCTGTTCTATACG
>JAHQVP010000219.1 GCA_019634275.1 Saprospiraceae bacterium | reverse complement strand
CCAGGTAACCTCCGTCTTCGTCTTCCTTTACTACGAAAATTATCTCCTCCATATCATATCAACATTTCTTCGATCATATAATTCCCAATAGAAGACCTCGATTTTCGCCTCAATCTATGGTCCACGTCCTCGATCCTGCTATCAAGGCGTCGAGATCTCCTTCCCCCATTTTGGTTACGGCCTCGTCCAACTGGTCAAACAATTGATCGTTGTAAGTGGGTCGATCTACCGCGTACATTACTCCAAAGGGCCTGGGCAGCGTCCCTGCTTCTCGCGGATCGTCAAAAAAGCGGGCCAACATAGAAGCCTTAAACACATCTTTTTCGTCATGGATCCAAAGGTCTGATACGCTGCCCTCGTCTTGACCAATCTCTACCACCTGGGGGCGAAGATCCTTGAGCCTTATGCCTTTGTTTCTTTCCGTTCCAAATACCAGCGGTTGACCATGTTCAAGAAATAGACAATTGTCGGGTTTCGATGCCTTTTCAGTAAAGGCAAAGAAAGCCCCATCATTGAAAATGTTGCAGTTTTGATAAATCTCCACAAAGGACGTGCCTCGATGTGCGTTTGCCCGATGGAGCATTGATTTCAAATGCTTTGGATCTCGATCCATAGAGCGCGCCACAAAAGATGCGTCTGCTCCCATGGCAAATGCACCTGGATTTATGGGATGATCAAGAGATCCCATCGGGGTGGACTTCGTTTTCTTATTGACTTCAGAAGTAGGTGAATATTGGCCTTTGGTCAATCCATAAATCTGATTATTGAAGACCAATAGGTTGATGTCAAGATTTCGTCGGAGTACGTGCAGCAGATGGTTGCCTCCTATGGAAAATCCATCGCCATCTCCCGTGATCATCCATACCGACAGGTCGGGATTTGATAGTTTCAGACCGGATGCAAAAGCCGGTGCGCGACCGTGAATGCTATGCATGCCATATGTCTCCATGTAATATGGGAACCGGGAAGAACAACCGATGCCGGAGATCACTACGACTTCGTCTTTGTTGAGACCCAACTCAGCCATGACTGACTGCACCTGCTTTAGAATTGAATAGTCTCCACATCCTGGGCACCATCGTACATCCTGGTCAGTGGCAAAGTCTTTTGCCTTCAATGCAGGAGCTTGCCCGTTGGTTTTTAGTTCGGTACTCATAGTTATGCGTTACAATATGTCACGGATGGCATGTTCCAGTTCACTCTTTGCGATGGGTACGCCTTGTATCTTGTTGTATTGATATACGTTCAACAAATACTTTTCTCTGATCAGTTTTGATAATTGACCATTGTTTATTTCTGGAACCAGTACTTTTTCAAATTGGCCCATCACGGCTTCTAGGTTTTTAGGGAACGGATTGAGATAGCGCAAATGCGCATGCGAAACGGATTCCCCTTGTGCCACCAGATTACGCACCACACTTTGGATGACTCCGTATGTAGAACCCCATCCTAATACCAATACCTTCCCGGAGGATGCCCCCGTTTCGATCTCTTGCTCTGGAACGAATTCTGCAATCTTATCCACTTTGGCCTGTCGAATCTTGGTCATGTATTCATGATTGGCCGGGTCGTATGATACATTACCCGTATTGGCTTCTTTTTCCAATCCACCGATGCGATGGGCGAGACCAGCGGTACCGGGTTTCGCCCAAGCTCGTACATGATTTTCATCACGCAAATAAGGGAGGAAAGGAGCTTCTCCGTCTCCCGGAGGGGCAAAATTCACTTCGATGGGCTCGATGTCTGCGGCTTTTGGGAAGCGCCAGGGTTCCATACCATTGGCAATGTAACCATCACTCAATAATACGACCGGAGTCATGTGTTGAACCGCAAGTCGACACGCTTCGATGGCCACATGAAAGCAATCGGAGGGTGAAGCTGCTGCAATTACGGGAACCGGTGATTCTCCATTGCGGCCATACATGGCCTGTAGGAGATCTGATTGCTCTGTCTTCGTAGGCAACCCTGTAGAAGGACCGCCTCTTTGGACATTACAGATGACCAATGGAATTTCAAGTATCATGGCCAGGCCTACGGCTTCCGCTTTTAGGGCAAGGCCTGGGCCGGATGTACCGGTTACCCCAATGTTACCACCGTAGCTTGCTCCAATAGCGGCGCAAACTGCTGCAATCTCGTCCTCTGCCTGAAATGTCTTAACTCCAAAGTTCTTGTGGGCAGCCAATCCATGCAAAATGTCCGACGCGGGTGTAATCGGATAGGAGCCATAGAAAATAGGCAGTCCGGATTTTTGTCCAGCTGCTACTAAACCCATGACCAGGGCTTCGTTGCCCATGATGCCCCTGTAAGTACCTTTAGCCAAGGGCGCCGCTTGAATCTCAAACTGTGAAGAAAAGGTTTCGGTGGTTTCACCATAGTGGTATCCCGCTTTAAGTACTGACTCATTCGCAGTGAGTACCGAGGGCTTTTTGCCAAATTTAGAGGCGAGCCAATCGAGGGTTTCTTGCATGTTACGGTCATACCTCCAGTAGAGGAAGCCGAGCACAAACATGTTTTTGCAACGGTCCTTTTCCTTCATGCCCAAATCAGACTCAGCAAGGCATTCGCGAGTCATCTTTGTAATGGCCATTTCATAGACTTCATATCCGTCCAGAGAACCATCCTCTAGCGGATTTGCACCATCCTCATATTTGGCCAGTCGGAGATTCTTCTTGTCGAATCCATCGGTGTTCACAATGATGGTGCCTCCTTCCTTTAATCGAGACAGATTCGATTTGAGCGCGGCACTGTTCATCGCGACCAGCACATCAAAATGGTCTCCAGGAGTAAAGATCTCCGTGCTACCAAAGTGAATCTGGAATCCGGATACACCGGGTAAGGTCCCAGCGGGGGCTCTGATCTCTGCAGGAAAGTCAGGAAAAGTGGACAGGTCGCTGCCCGTCAAGGCAGTATTGTTGGTAAACAATCCTCCAGTTAATTGCATACCATCACCTGAGTCGCCAGCAAATTTTATGGTGACGTCCTCGAGGAGTGTTTTTGCTTCGGACATACGCTCAATTACAAATGAAGGGCATCTTTTCTAGCCAATAGCACCTCGTCGTCTTCCACATGTTCTGGGTCAGGCACACAGCAGTCCACGGGGCATACTGCAGCACATTGGGGCTCCTCGTGAAAACCCTTGCACTCCGTACACTTGTCATGTGTAATGTAGTAGAAATCGTCAGAGACGGGTTCATTGGTAGCATCAGCATCGATCACTTCCCCACTCTTAAGGGCATAGTCTCCACTTACCGAAGTACCTTCGGATATGGCCCATTCTACGCCACCTTCATAGATGGCGTTATTCGGGCATTCAGGCTCGCATGCTCCACAATTGATGCATTCATCCGTTATCATTATTGCCATGGTACAGTCTCTTTTATACGCTTATAATAAGATGGTTACCCACCATCCCGCTAAATATATGCAAAAATTTTCCCTGTCGGTGGGCCTCTAGCAGTCGATCTTGGGATTGAGATGGAAGCATCAATTCATTTGGGGATTGCTCATGGAAGATCAGTTTGCTGGAGTGTCGTTTTTCTCCTAGTTTGTAAATAACGAAATACTTACTTACCCTATGAAAGATTTAGAAGGTACTTGTGCTGTCGTGACGGGGGCAGCTGGTCAAATTGGATTTGCAACTGCGAAGGCCCTGCTTGCTCGCGGAGCGCATGTAATGTTGGTCGATCGGGATCAAGATGGCCTGGGTCGATGCATGGACGATTTGCAAAGTGAGAAGGCGCATGCCCATGTTGCAGATGTGACGTTAGAGGACCAAGTGGCAGGCTATGTTGCGGCCGCGAAAAGTGCAATGGGTCGCATAGATATCTTTTTTAATAATGCAGGTATTGAAGGTCCCGTTTGCCCGATTGTCCAATTTCCCATGGAAGCATTTGATGAGGTTTGGGCAGTTAATGTCCGTGGTGTTTTCTTGGGTATGAAGCATGTAATGCCCGTAATGGGAGAAACTGGAGGGGGCAGCATCATCATCACCTCGTCGGTTGCAGGACTGCAGGGTTTGCCAGCACTGTCGGCTTACGTAACGAGTAAACATGCGGTCATCGGCATCATGCGTTCAGCAGCCAAGGAAGGGGCAGCACTGGGCATCAGGGTAAATTGTGTCAATCCGGGAGTGATTGACAGTCGCATGATGCGGTCTATTGAATCTGGTCTTATGCCCGATAATCCAAGTGCCATCCAATCGCAATTCGAACAGATGGTACCGCTTCAGCGCTATGGTACGGATGAGGAAGTTGCCAAGTTGGTCACCTTTCTTGCCAGTGCAGAAAGCCAATATGTTACCGGAGCTACCTATGTGGTGGATGGTGGCATGTGGGCCTAGCAGCCTCGATGGAGATCCTACTTCAATTTGACCGCCAAGATGTGCTCTCGGTCCCCTTTGGACCACTCCTCCAAATCGTTCAATGAGCACTCGAAGATGAGTGCATTTTCCTTTCGGGCAATGGGTAGTTCGGAAACGATTTTTTTGATTTTGCGATCAAAAGAGTAGGTGGTTCGAAATCGGATCGATTCCCCCATCATGGCCATGGCCTGGGCCTCTCCCTTTTCTTCTGCGGCGTCTCCATCCTCGTCTCCAAAGACGTCTTTCATCATGCCAGGTTGTGCCAATGGGATGTATAGCCATTTCCCCTTACGTGTCATGTTGGAATTCCCAATGCCGCCCATCATGCCCATCATTTTAGCATCTTCGTTTTCTGCTTTATCGATCTTTTCATTGATGCGGGCAAATGTCTCTAAGTCGTCAAAGTCGAAACTCATAACCAATTGATCCATCTCATTGGTGCCCATTTTGAAATTCGAAGCACCGACCTCTCTTAGTTCTTTCGACAGGGAGTCCATCATGTGGGCGCTGCTGTCTTCCATGAGAGTCGAGAAAGCACTCATCAGATTCTCATCGTCTGAATCTTCCGAACCCATATCGGAGAACATCCCAGCCATGTCGCCCATGTCCATTGCAAGATCAAACGACCCACTGAAATCTTTATTAAAATGCACAGTACTGTCTATGGTACAAGCAGACAAAGTGGCAAAGGTCAAAGCGAGAAAGTAAACAAACTTATTCATGGGGATTTCTGATGGTATAATTTCTGAGAATGATATTTACTGCCAAGGTACAATTTGTATCCTTCAGTTTGCAACTGCAGCATCAACATCGAGACGGTATCAATCGATCGAAGCGTCTATTCTCCAAGGAGGATTGAGCCTGTTTTCTCCGGCATGAAACAAGATCAATTGGTTGCCATCAAGGTCTCTAAGACGCGCTTCCCGCCAAAGCCAGTTTTGATCCTGAGGTTCTTGATCAAAGGTGATGCCTTTATGCTTCAGGTCGGTTACCAAATCGTCTAGATTTTTGCATTCGAAATATACATAGACACCTTCTCCCAATGGTAACTGATCTACTTTATGAATGGAGAAAGAAGCATTGCCCTCTGGACATTTAAACCTTGCATAAGTCGGCTCTGCGAGGACAATCAGCTCGAGCCCCAAAGTTTGGTAAAACGGAATGGATTTGCTGAGGTCCAATGAAGGGATGGTTACTTGATTTAGGTCCATGTATAAATAAACGCTTTTTCTATCGCGTTGTTTCTACCGTCAAGGCAGTGCATATGCAACCACGAAATCTCCTGTCTCAGTGCCAATCTTGCCGTGTCCACCAGCACAAATGACCAGATATTGTTTTTCATTTCTTCCCTGATAGCTCATCGGCGTTGCGATGCCGCACCGAGGCAACTCGGTCTCCCAGAGCAACTGCCCATTGTCCATGTGGTATGCACGAAGCATGCGGTCGAAAGTTGCGGCAATGAAGATGATGCCGGATTTGGTGACGATTGATCCTCCTGCGTTTGGCAGTCCTGGGTCTTGCGGACCTGTAGCCCCAAGATCGATCTCCCAGGCCAATTTACCCTCCGCCAGGTTTACAGCGGCAAGCGTTCCCCATGGGGCTGGGTTCATCAATACCCCCTTTGGAGAAATGAGTGTTTGCCTTCTCATGCCGTACGGTGCTCCCCTTTGCCTCGATACTTCAAAATCATCAGAGACGGCATATACCTCATTAAAACGAGGCTCATCAAAAACCTGAACATAGGTTATATACCTCGATGTGTTGGCAATCAACAGCTGAGCTTCGGGATGGTAGCATACACTTCCCCAATTAACCCCAGAGCCATTGCCCGGGTACATTAGGGTGCCTTCCTTGTCAGGTGGTGTAAAGACTCCTTCATAACGTGCACGACGAATGTGATCCTCCCGTGACTGCTGCTGCATGGCCTTTATTGCATCCTCCGTTGCAGGGTTGTCTAAGCCCATGAGATTTGGGAGACTCGAAAATGGCTGCGTGGGAGACGTCTTTTCTTGTGGTACCCTGGATGAGGGTACGGGCACCTCTTCTATAGGGAAGAGAGGTTGCCCGGTCTCGCGATGAAGCACAAATACATTTCCAGTTTTCGTGGCCTGTACCACTGCGGGGATGGTTTCCTCATCGCCTTGTAGATCGACAAGTGCTGGTTGTGCAGCCACATCATAGTCCCATAGATCATGATGAACGGTTTGAAAGCCCCAGATCATCTCTCCCGTGGAGGCTCGCAGTGCCACTATACTGTTTGCGTGCTCGTTGTCGCCCTTTCGGAAACCTCCAAAGAAATCAGGACTTGCACTGCCCGTGGGGATGTATACCATGTCGCGTGCTGGGTCTGCAGAGAAGATAGACCAGGCGTTGGCCGCTCCTACTGGTCCAGTAGATTCATGGCGACTGGCTGCCAGGGGGTCCCAAGACCAGATAAGTCTTCCAGATTTCAGGCCATAACCTCTGACGACTCCACTGCCGGTATCCGCCATGAAATTGTCTCCGATGGATGACCCGACCACGACTACATCGTTGACCACACAAGGAGGTGATGTAATTTGGTAGTCTCCAGGTTCTGGTACGTGCACGCCTTCTTGTAAAGAGATCATCCCTTCATTTGCGAAATCTCCACAGCGTTTGCCTGTTAGTGCATCCAGCTTGATAATGCGAGCATCAATCGTGCCATAGACGATGCAGAACTTACATGGATCGGTGGTTCTTTTTGTGGAGTCTGTCCATGCAGAAACTCCCCTAGAGGTGAGTTCTGAAAAGGACGACTGGCGATCAATCTGAGGATCGAATGTCCAAAGCACAGTGCCGTCAATCTCATCCAGGGCGAGGACTTTGCCGTAGGCCGTGCTCACAAAGAGTCTTTGCCTATAGTGAATTGGGGTGGCCTCGAAGGTTAGCTTTTCTGAAATGGCACTGCCCTGCCCATTTTCACCAGTCTGGATCTGCCATGCCACTTGAAGTTTTGCCACATTTTCGGGGTTTATTTGCGTATGAGGAACATAGCGGATACCAGATGAAGAGCCTCCATATGCACTCCAGGAAGCATCATTCTCCACTATTCCATCTGAGTGCTGTCGGGTGCTGGTTAAGCTGGAGGTGCATGTCCACAACAAGAGCATGAGCGCTGATGCTAGAGCAATGGGAATTACCGTCTTAGAATTCATTTGTCCCTTTTTCCTACAAAGAAATTAGGGAGCAGCGTGTTGCACTAGTAAAAAAGAGACAAATTATGGAGTTGCGAACGGCTGATGCTTTGGGTGTATTGCTGATCAATATGTGCACCCAAATGAGTTGGAGCTTTGCCCATGATCGATTTGAACTCCTTAATTAAATGGTTCTGATCATAGTATTGATGATCGATCAAGTCCCCATAAGAGGTCATGCCTTTTGCTAGCCAACGGTAGTAAAAAGAGATGTATCGCCTAAGTTTCTCGTATTGCTTAGGGGTGGTCCCAATGTACTTTTTGAACCGACGGTCTAAGGTCTTGGCTGAAAATCCGAGCGATGCGAATGACGGCCTTGAAAAGGGAACTGTCGCGGCAAATGCTGCATGAAAGTGCTCCGCTTCATGAGACAGTGAGCGTGTTGAAAAGTGTTTTTGAAAAGCAATGTCCATTTTAGTAATGACCTGGGAGGGGTCTGCAATGGGGTTGATGTTTTTTTCTACATCGCATAGAACATTGATGCCTAGGTCTTCAATCTGGACCGTTTGATCGGACAGTTTCATCAGCGGCAATCCAGAAAGAAGATGCATGCCAAGCGGAGAAAAACGGACACCGACCAGCAGTAATCTCCGGCTCGTGTCAATGCGTTTGCTTGCCTTACAGAAAGATCGCAAACCTGTCAATGTAGATTTGCGCTGTACACGATGATGGCCAAGCGAAGGAAGGAACTCTTCATAATCTGTTCCGAACTTCAGGATCAACTCAAAAGCAAGGCTTGGCTGTTCGAGTTCGGGCTTGACGTGCATGGCATCTCGATGGAGATTGAGGTACCAATAGTTGACAATGTATTTCTGTAAGGATTGATTGGGCAGATACGAGCGAAACTGTGCTTCTGTTTCAAACTCGGCCACAAGCGGAGTATGGGTTGATGGAGTCTCCATAACTAGGGCTCCTTAAACCAACTGGCGTACTTAATATAATTGGATGATATCCTTGAAATGTACTGTTTGAAGTTTTCAGCACTGAGTTCCTTTACTTTTTTCGCGGGTACTCCGGCATATACATACCCCGATTCGCAAATCGTCTTTTCCAGCACGACTGCTCCTGCAGCAATCAACACCTGTTCTTGCACCTCAGCGTGATCCATGATGATGGCTCCCATCCCCACCAAGACACGGTTATGGATGGTGCATCCGTGTATAATGGCGTTGTGTCCAATGGATACGGCATCTCCGATGTGCGTTTCAGATTGTTCGAAGGTGCAGTGAATCACCGCCCCATCTTGCACATTAACTGCATTGCCAATGCGTATGGAATTGACATCTCCTCTTACTACGGCGTTGTACCAGACCGAGCAATCATCGCCCATGACCACATCTCCAATCAAGGCCGCATTTTCAGCCAGAAAGACATTTTTTCCCCAGCTGGGTGTGAAACCTCTAACCTCCTTAATCACTGCCATTGGGACCAAAAATTGGTGTTACTTGAAACCCTGCCTTGCGCAACAATTTGATCACTCCCTGACTCCCTGGTAGGTGACCAGCGCCGACAGCAAAAAATGTAGATTGCTTACCGGAGAGGGAATCAATCACCGGAATCCAATTTCTGTTCCGCTCGTCCAGCAGGATGTCGCGATACTCTAAGGTAGGGCCAGAGGCATTGATTAAGGCGTCTAACTTCTCTAGATCTTGTTGCTTGTATAAGTGAATCAGAGAGTCGAGTTCTGATGTCTGTACATCTGCGCTGTTGATGCTCTCGAGCAGCATGTCTGCCTGGACTCGATAAGGAATGCGATCGAATATACCCAGTTGATAATCCATGGTCTCCAGACCTTGTAGTTCTTTGCCGGTTGCCTTGGCTTTACTGGTGAGCTCCATTTCGTAGCTCTTGATGTCCTCCATATTGAAGCCATCCCCGGAAAAAAGATCACCTGATCCAAATATGGTGAGAAACATAGGCTTGATGCGCTGCAACATAAAAATGGGAAGGCCCATTTCGTCAAAATGGTTTTGCACCAATGTAAAGTCATCTGCACTCATCAAGTCTTGGAGTGTAGTGTCACCCCGCATCAGAGCTTTCTGGAAAATGGACATCATATTGCCCATGTCCATGGCATCATCAAGATTGAATTCGAGGGCCAGCGCGCCGGTCTGATCAAATGCCTCTTCCATGTATTCGGGAAAGAAATAGTCGTCCTCACCAATGAGATGGATCGTTCCAAAAAGGTAGGAGTTGGGTTGGCCATTTCGCTCAATCTTCCACAGCAGCGACTTCGCCAAAGGTTTAGAAACCTCAGTGGATGGCGATGCTGATGGCGTTAAAGTTGAGGTCGACTTACAACTGCAAATGGACAGTACGATCACCAACCAAGCCACCCAGCCTATCCATGTTTGTCTTAATCTCATGTTGAGTATTTAACTATTTCGTGAAGTAAGATACCAGTCGCAACAGATACATTAAGTGAATCCATACGACCCACCTGCGGTATCCGAACCAGATGGTGAGCCAGCGCACTGGACTCTCTGGTCAATCCTCGATCCTCTGACCCCATCATCAGGGCCAAAGGCTTCTGGACGGCAAGCGAACCAAAGGTTTCTGTGGCCGATGGGCTAGAAGCATAGAGTGTAAATCCTGTAGATCGCAAGTAGTGCAGTGCTTGCTGCATCCGTTCTACCCGACAGACAGCAAGATGTTGCAACGCACCACAAGAGGTTTTCATGGCAATGTCATTGATGGGGGCTGATCTTTTCGTTCCTATGACCAGCCCGTCAATGCCGAAGACTTCAGCAGAACGCGCGATAGAGCCCAGATTCCTTACATCCGTTATGCCCTCCAAAATTAACAGCGAAGGTGCTCCCACTGTCTCAAACAATTGAGGGACGAGATCTTCAAGGGCAACATAATGAATAAGCGCCCCAATGGCATAAATCCCTTGATGGTTGCCTTTTACTTCGCGATCGATCTTAATTTTAGGCAGTCTGGCTAAGGGTATATTTCTCTCGCGGCATCGTTTGCGGATCTCTTTTTCGAAAGGACCGTGCACAGAATCTTGGATAAATACCTTTTCAATGGTGGTTCCAGAGAGGAGTGCTTCCAGTACCGGATTTCTACCAAAGATTTTTTCCATGTTTAATCCAGGATTTTTGAGAAGTGGAAAAAAGGAACACCTTCTCTTGTAATGCCTTCAATCTTGACGTAGCAGCTGTATCCCTCCTGTGGTCCACAACTGGTAATAGAAAGCTTTTCATTGAGCAATGGTTCATTTCCACTCCAGTATAATGTTTTGCTGTATCCTTGACTTTGTGCATATGCATCGCAATCAGCAGAGAATCGACTTTGAGAGGCCGAGTAATATCCTGGATAACTGACCGCCAGTGAAGAAGAGGGACTCTTTTTTATCTCATCTTTTGTGGTGAAAAACAAGGCGGGATTCGAATTGTAACCCAGAGCGCCCGCCTGCAGCTCGTCAAGGTATTCTGCGATCTCAATGGTATACGGATCAATGGTAAAAAGCGCCTCCGGACGTCGGATAAAGCCATCAATCACGATGGTGACTTCTGAGCCACTCGAAAGACGGCCGTAGATGATTTTCGGAAAGCCTCCCTCCCGAACGATTTTAGCCTGAGGAAAGACGGTGCGAATAAGGCTGTACATGTCAGGGTACTTCGAATCTGCAAAGTCCTGCTCCAGAATGAATTTTGGTGTACTGGGTATGTAGAAAAAACCTTTTTCGCGGTAGCGCTTCTTCACCGCGAGTGCTCTTTCTTGCCCTCTACTCAAGCGTGCTCTGACGGTGACTTCCTCAAGGTCAATGTTCCACAGAGACGAATCAATCTCGATTGGATCCAACCCCGAGGCAACGATGGTTTTCTTCATGGGAGTTGGCCACTTCACTAGCGAATCCATGAGCTCTTCTCCCTGGAGATCCAGCAACTCTACAACCAATTCGTCACGAAATTTTTTCTTCTTTCCAGGGTTGAGAGAAGTTGCTTTGATCAGTACTTCGGTACTGTCCGGAAAGTTTAGATTTTCAAAGAGAAAGAGGCCTTCCGGAGAACTATTGCTGCTCACAATTTGCATGGAACTGTCCTTGAAGATGGTGCAAGTCACTTGCGCTTCAATGGCCTCTCCATTGCGTTTGAGCGTGGTCTTTCCTGCCAGGACGTAGCTTTCTCTCTGAGGAAACCGCACAGTGAGGGAACGGTTCGAGCTAAGGGCTGGCCAGGAAAATCGGGACCATCCATAGAGGAGTAAAAGATCGTCAAGCTCGTCAGGATCGAATCTTTGCAATGCTGTTGTGGACCAAGGTTTTGTGAGGTCGGACTGAAACAGGAGGTAAGAGACAATATCATCGCCTACTGTACTGTATGGATCGAGTGTTTGATAGACCGAGACCGTGGACTGACTGGGGGTCTCCACACCCTTAATGTCAATGTTAAGGGCATTGCTGGATGCCTCAGTTGTTGCGAAAAGTTCAATGGCGGGTCTCATGCGCACGTTGGCAACGAGCCTTTCGACGATGGGATTTCCGCTGGGATCGAACAATGTGAAGTGGATGAGTCCATCCGGCAGGTCGGACCGATCCAATCGAAGAGACAGTTGCTTTTGATGGGGACAGGAGTACTCTAGAAACACTTCGCCTCTCATGTGCGCAACCAAAACATAATTGTCCAAGTCGTCAGAACTCCTTAGATCGCATACGATCTGCAGTGGTTCTTCTGTGGAAACGGAGATAGAGACTCCTCTCTTTTTTATGCTTGGGAGCGATTGCAAGAGGGTATCCCCCTGGAAGGCGATGCGTGCAATCAGGGGAGTGGTGTCGGCAAGGTCCAGATCGAAGAAGGCACGACCAAACGCATCGGTATTTACAGACATGCGGGGGTCTCCTTTGGAAGTGCCAATTTCGATCTTAGCACTCACAGGATTGTCTCGGTGATCGTAAAGGGTGGCAGCCACACGTGATCTGTTGCCTACGACCAAGTGACCTCCCTCCGGATAGAAGCGAAGATGCAAGGAGTCCTCCATAACGGTTTTCGATGATGCGATAGGCAAAGAACCCACTACGATCCTCTTCTGAAAGATGTAGGCTGGATTAAAGTTCAATTGGTACAAAGAGAATACCCGCAATACGTGTTCACCACCGACTTCGTCCGTAAAAGTTGGAATATCAAAAGTGGCAATGCCATTAACAATCTTGATATCGAATTCCTGAAGGAGCTTTCCATCCGGCGCAAGCCACTGTGCCTTGATGAGGGGCTGAGCCTCGAAGGGTTGAAGACTGTGGCCTTCAAGCATGAAAGCAGTACATCGAATGGTATCACCCAAAAGATAGGAGGGCCGGTCGATAGACACATAGATTTTCTCCACCGGTACTGCGGCAGTTCGCTGTTGAAGGAGAGCAGCATATTCTTGACCTTGAAGAGCAGCGACCTGACATAGAAGTACGAAAAGTACTGCTGGATAACCTACTGTTCTATACGCCTGTAACTTCACTATCCGGCATACATCCTTTGATAGTATTCTTGATAAGCTCCACTTGTGACATGCTCTAACCAATCGGTATTCTCGAGGTACCAGTCGATTGTCTTTGAGAGGCCCTCTCTGAGTTGCACCAGTGGTCGCCAACCCAATTCGGCCTGGATTTTACTGCTGTCGATGGCATAGCGCCGATCGTGCCCGAGCCGGTCTTTTACAAATTCGATTCGACCTCTTGCCGACCCGGCTGGACGTCCCAGTTTTTCATCGAGCAGGTCACAGAGTTGATGAACCAGTTCGATATTTTGATGCTCATTGTGACCTCCAATGTTGTACGTTTCTCCGATTCGACCCAGTTGGGCGATGGCTTCCATGGCAAGCACATGATCTTCTACATAGAGCCAATCTCGTACGTTCTTGCCATCCCCATACACGGGCAAGGGCAGCTCCCTGCGGATATTGTTAATCATTAAGGGAATCAGCTTTTCTGGAAACTGATTGGGACCGTAATTATTGGAACAATTGGACAATACTACCGGCAGACCGTAGGTATGATGATATGCTCGTACGAAGTGGTCAGAGCTCGCTTTTGACGCTGAATACGGAGAACGCGGATCGTAGGGGGTTTTTTCGCTAAAAAGACCGGAGGCTCCAAGACTACCAAAAACTTCGTCCGTAGAAATGTGGTAGAATAGAAAATCTTCAGGTTGTGTTTTCTGCCAATAGTCTTTGGCTACGTTGAGTAAATTGACCGTGCCCAATACATTCGTAGAGACAAATTCGAGGGGCGATACAATCGAGCGATCCACATGTGATTCCGCGGCCAGATGCATCACGAGATCGGGCTTAAACTCGGCAAAAATCTCCTGTAAGAAAGAGGTGTCTGTAATGCAGCCCTTGACAAAAGTGTAGTTGTTATCGTCTTCGACATCGGTGAGATTTTCCAAATTCCCCGCATACGTTAGTTTGTCAAGATTGATAATTCTGCTCTCCCAGTTTTTGATAAAGTAACGCACGACGTGATTGCCAATAAAACCAGCGCCTCCTGTGATTAGTATAGTTTCAAAGTTCCTCATAGACCCAAAACGCTTTTAAAGTAATTTAGTGTACGCTGAAGACCGTCAGCTCGGTCGATCGTTGGGCTCCAGTCCAATATTTTTTTGGCCAGTGAAATATCGGGTTGACGGACTTTAGGGTCGTCAACCGGCAAAGGATTGAAGGAAATTCTTGACGCAGGATTGCCCACCAAATCGATCACCTCCTGCGCAAGATCCTTGATCGTGATTTCCTCAGGATTGCCGATGTTTACCGGATAGGAGTAATCAGAATGGAGCAATCTGAAAATCCCTTCGATTAGATCATCCACATAGCAAAACGAGCGAGTCTGCAGACCATCTCCAAAGACAGAGAGCGCTTCTCCGCGCAATGCTTGAGACATGAAGGATGGCAGGGCTCGACCATCGTCCACCCGCATTCTGGGGCCATAAGTATTGAAAATGCGAACGATCCGGATCTCTACACCATGGGCAGTATGATAGGCCATGGTCATCGCCTCCTGAAATCGTTTTGCCTCGTCATAAACTCCGCGCGGACCTACTGGGTTGACATTTCCCCAATAGTCCTCTGTTTGCGGATGCACCAGCGGATCGCCATATACTTCAGAAGTCGAAGCGATGAGTATGCGAGCACCCTTATCTTTTGCGAGTCCCAGCAGATGATGTGTCCCCAGAGATCCCACCTTAAGGGTATGAATGGGCATCTTGAGGTAATCGATCGGGCTTGCTGGTGATGCAAAGTGCAAGATGTAATCAAGTTTGCCTGGAATATGGACATACTTTGTGACGTCATATTTGTAGAACTCAAATGACGAATCCCCAAAGAGATGCTCAATGTTTTTGATGGACCCTGTCAGCAGATTGTCCAATCCAATAACATGGTATCCTTCTTTGACAAAGCGATCGCTCAAGTGCGATCCCAAAAATCCTGCGGCTCCGGTGATAAGGACTTTCTTCATAGTTGGCTGCTGCCGCGCTAAAGTACTAAACAGGAATCTGACGACGACTACGTCATGCGCATCTCCTGTTCACGGCATTCTTTGCAATACGGAAGGAGCAAAGTCCTTTCAAACTGCAGTGAACTGCAAAGTCTTGTTATTGTCGAAGGGCTTCTGCCTGTTGGGCGGAGTATGACGATATGCTTTCTGCATACTTCCTGGTGCGATTGCTAAGTACTATTTTGATAGGCTATCATCTCGTACATGCTAGGCATCTGGGCAGTATCTCAAACCGAACAATGCTGTTGGAACCTGTCCTCGGCCTTTATCATTTTAGTTCATATGATGAGTCAATGGCGATTAGCCCAAAATACTGTTTGAGCTAAACTTGAAGATTAAGGCATGACGGAATCCCCAGAAACCTCAAGTTGTCATGGTGGAGATCAGGACTTTACAGCGAGTTTATTTTGTGCCGGCATTGGCCATCTTATGAACGTTAAGATCGTTGAGTGATTCCGTAGGATCAAGGTCTGGGAGACCTTGAAGCGAAATGACCGCGAAGCGGGTGGGTGTGGATGAGCGGTTTTTGCCACCACCCACTGTACGTGATTGTCGGCGCTTCGAGGTCCACAGGACCTCGATCATCTGCGATGAATCGCTTAACAATGCCGCCAAAAGGGCGCCGCCGGAGGCAGTTACAAGGCAGTTGATGCGGTCAAATAAGAAAACAATGAGTATT
>JAHQVP010000218.1 GCA_019634275.1 Saprospiraceae bacterium | reverse complement strand
GGGACAGGGGTGGCACCTTTTCGTAGCATGTTACAGGATCTCGAAGATCGGGATCAGTACCGGCGAAGTGCCCATCTCATTTTTGGGACTCGTTATGAGGAGGGGATTTTATATCGTGAAGAATTCGAACTCAGATCGCAGTCGTCTTCTTTTCGGTATGATGTCGCGCTTTCCAGAGAAGCACTATGGCCAGGTTACAAAGGCTACGTACACCAGATCTATGAGACAGCTTATGCCGATGTACGACCAGATGTACTCTTCTACGTCTGTGGCTGGTCTATGATGGTCGATGATGCAACAGCCCGTTTGCTGGATCTGGGGTATGATCGCAAACAGGTTCGCTTTGAACTCTATGGATGATCCCTGTGTTTTATCTTCCTATCTTTAAAGCTTAATTTTGAACTATATGGAAACTGCAACAAAGAGCCCAGTGATGATTTACACAGAGCAGACCCCTAATCCGGAGTCACTCAAGTTCGTCACGAATCGCATGTTGTACCGTGGCACGGCAGATTTTAAAACAGCTGAATTTGCACAAGAATGGAGCCCCCTGGCAAGTGCCTTATTTGAGCTGCCTTATGTCAAAGGAGTTTATATCTGCAACAATTTTGTCACTATAACCAAGGAGTTCTCCTTTGCTTGGGAGGATGTAATGTTGAAGGCCAAAGACTTTGTCAAAAACTATGTCGATGGCGACGGTGAAATCGTGAAAGAGGGCTTCGAAGAGGAGAAAGATCGGCTCGAAGAGGCCTCGGGTGTAGAATATCAATATACGGGAGATGAAGCCGAATTGGTGAAGAAGATAAAAGAATTGATTGCAACTTATGTGAAGCCGGCAGTGGAGATGGATGGAGGCAACATTGAATTTAAGTCCTTTGATCAAGGAAAGGTAACGGTCGTACTGCAAGGCTCTTGCAGTGGATGTCCTTCTTCAACGGTTACCTTAAAAGCAGGCATTGAGGGGATGCTAAAGAGAATGATCCCAGAGGTGACAGAGGTTGTTGCCGAAATGGGATAAAGAGTTGGGTTTTGGGTGTATTTTACGACAGCACTTTCGAAAGAAAGCTGCTGTCGTTTCATTTTAACCATATTGCATGGAGACGATTGATTTGAGCAGGCTGATGATGGAGGTCAAGCCAGTAGTCGCAGAAGCAGCCGCATTTATTGCCACTCATTTTCGCAAGACAACGGCAGAACACATTGAGTTTAAGGATGCAAGAAGCTTGGTAAGTTTTGTGGACAAAGGTGCTGAGGAGATTTTGGTAAAAGGCCTTGGTGCGTTACTTCCAGATGCGACCTTTATTACGGAAGAGGATGTTGTCGAAAACGAACATTCTGCGCTTACTTGGGTCATTGATCCTTTGGACGGGACCACAAATTTCCTTCAGGGCATACCTTTTTTCTGTGTCAGTGTTGCGCTGCGCAGCGATCATGACACCCTGCTAGGCATCGTGCACGACGTCGTACATGGTGAGGTCTTTGAAACAGTATTGGGTCAGGGAGCGCTGGTTCAGGGTGCGCCAATGCTCATCAGCGACCACACAAGTTTCTCTGACGCCGTCATTGCGACGGGATTCCCGTACGACGGTGATGGCAAAACGAGTGCATATTTTGGCATCTTGCGGGAAGTGCAGTCGCATGCCCGGGGAGTCCGCAGATTGGGTTCTGCTGCTTTGGATCTGGCCTACGTGGCCGCTGGTCGGCTTGATGGATATTATGAGTACAACCTTAATGCTTGGGACATAGCCGCGGGTGCCTTGATGGTCCAAGAAGCAGGAGGCATCATGAGGGGCTTTAGGAGTGACTTGGATTGGATAGACGGTAAGTCGATGATTGCCGGTCATTCCCTCCTGGTGCAGCGGCTTCATGACATTATTCTGGATCACCTCTAGATGGATCACCCTCATTGATCGAAGCTTAGCACGGTCTCATCTAATGGTCCTCGAGAAGCCCGAAGAGTAAACTACCTTAGTGCCATGGGTATGCCTTTCATGGAATTGCTGCGGATGTCCATCCGTTCAGTACGGGCGAATTTGTTGCGCTCGATCTTAACCCTGCTCGTCATCGCATTTGGGATCATGGCGTTGGTCGGAATCTTGACGGCTATAGACACCATGCTGTTTTCGATTAGTGATAATTTCTCTGGACTTGGGGCCAATGCATTTTCGGTGAGGCCCAGCAGCACCGTAATTAAGACGCGCAAGGGAAGGCAGCGGAAGCGAGGGGAACCGATTACATTGGCCCAGGCGATGGATCTCGAAGAACGCTTTGAATTTCCAGCGCAAGTAGCCATATCGATTTTCGGAACAAGCCGTGCATCGGTTAAATATGCAGATGAAAAATCCAATCCCAATGTTGCAGTAAGAGGGGTCGATGAAGACTACCTGGGTGTTAATGGCCTGAATCTTACCATGGGCAGAAACTTTACCCATAGCGACGTCACAAATTCCGCCCCCGTGGCCATCATCGGCAAAGACATTGTCAAGATTCTGTTTGATGATCGAGAGACCACGGCACTAGACAAGGTCATTTCTGTGGGCAACATCAAATATCGGGTGATTGGCATCTTGGAGTCAAAGGGCTCCAATCTCGATCAGAGCCAGGATCGGCAGGTTATCATTCCGCTGCTTAATGCCAAAAGATACTATGGCACAAACAGATCAAATTACAGCATCAAGGTAGGCCTGCGCGATGCTACCGATATGGACGAGGCAATCTCCAGCACAGTCGGTCTTTTTCGGTCCATCAGGAAACTGCCGATCGGCAAGGACAATGATTTTGAAATTCGTAAAAGCGACGGGCTTTTGGACATCCTAAAAGAGAATACGGTGTATCTCCGTGGAGCCGCCACGGGCATCGGACTGATCACCTTACTCGGTGCGGCGATTGGACTCATGAACATCATGTTGGTATCAGTGACCGAGCGCACGCGTGAAATTGGCATTCGCAAAGCCATTGGCGCAAAGAGCCGCACCATCTTGATGCAGTTTCTCAGCGAAGCCATCATAATCTGCCAGATGGGAGGGCTGGTTGGCATCGTTCTAGGCATCATTGTGGGAAACGTGGTCACCATATGGGTAGGTGGTTCTTTCCTGATTCCCTGGGCCTGGATTGTTCTCGGGATTGTGGTATGTACGGCAGTGGGATTGCTTTCCGGCATCTATCCTGCCCTTAAAGCCTCTCGCCTGGATCCGATCGAATCTCTTCGATACGAATAAGCACTACCAACCCGGAACGAAGTTAATGCCAAAGTTCCACGGTGCTCCTTTGACCAGGGGTTTAGCATAGTACGGTTCGAGGATCAATGCGCCAAAAAGATTGACCCTCATGGAGATGCCAGTGCTGGATACCACCTTAGGATCTATGTTATTGGAGGCATCCCCACCAAATTGATCGTTGGTAAACCAGGTCACACCCGAGTCCAAAAACAAGTTTAGATCTGCGAAGAGGAATTTACTCTTGATTAATGCGAGCTGCTCTGGTCCTGTAAACGGTATGCGCACCTCGAGGTTACCCACTGCTATTTTGGATCCCTGTATCTGATTGACAGAAAGCCCATATAGCTCATTGATATTGCTGATGTTGATGTTGTTGTATCCCCTTACCAAGGTGGGATCGATGCTGTACATGTATCCGAGACTTTGGCTATTGCCATCAGTGCCATATCGTGCATAGTGAAGTCCACGAATGCTGATGTTGAACTTATCAAACCAGAAGTACTTGCGCCCATCAATCAACAGAGCTGTATACGTGAATTCTCCAAGGAATTGATCAACGCCGATGCGATAGCGGTATCCGGACATGGGTGCTGTAAGACCGAAGAAGGAGTTATCGCCTACGTATGCCGCGTTAAAATTGTAAAGATTGAAACCGTCAAAGAGCTTTGGACCGCGCCGTCGATCTTGTGCAATGAGACGACCAAACCCATCATAAAAATTGTCGAAAATGTCTGAGCGCGAGCTGTATCGGGAAAACCCTGTTCCCACTTCTACTCGCGTTGTGGAAGAAAAAGGCATTTGAGCAAATAGACGTGCTTCGTCACGGAAGATGCGGGAAACCTGGATCTCCCAATTCTCTGCCAGGACCTGGCCGCCATTATTGAATTGGAGGGTGTCAATGCCATCAAAGAAGGACTGGCCAAAGCGGAAGGGAATGTGCGACAGCGAAGCGCCATAACCGATTTTGCCTTTGGTATTGAGCCACATCACCTGACCTCCAAAGTCTTGAATTTCTCCATTGAGGGCCAGCGTTCCGAAGATCTTGTTGTTGCCCAGGATGTCGCTGAATAATCCGCTGACTCCACCAACGAGTCCTGTACTGGTTCCGAAAGAAGTGCTGGTTCCTACACCGACTCCACCACCACCACTAAGGTAGTCCAGCTTAAACTTAGCTTGATAATTGACTTCTTCTATGTCGGAAGCCGTCACCATTTCTTTGTTGTCGAGATCATAGAGGGCGGGGTTGACCAGATCTACCTCATTGCTCATGCCGGGTGGAAGTAAGGCTGCTGCATGCGTTACATCATCCGGATCTACTGCAATCGGATTAAGGCTTTCAGGGCGAGCACGGTATATGTTGTAGTCAGACCCATAGTAGTGCGTGTACAGCATGGATGTGCCTTTCTTGGATATCGTGAGTGCAGGAGAAAACTTTGTGATGCCACTTACGCCAGTGAGCACATTCGTCATCTGCTCGAGTATGCCGGTTGCCTCTTGATAGCGATAGATGTTGCGAAAGCCATCGCGATCTGATAGGAAGTAGAGGTTCTCATCTTCATCATACACAGGATTCATATTGTTCGCTCCCGGAAAGATGTCCAGATGCTCTACCGCATTGTCCTCAAGATTGAGCTTGGCCAAGTTATGTTTCCATGCGCCATGTGTGCGCCCTTGTATCATGCTCAACTCATCGGTGGTAAACACCAGATGGTCTCCATCATATGCAAAGAAAGGTTGGAGTTCGCTATAGATGTTATTCGTCAATTGGGTCACTCGCTGTGTCCGGACATTTACAGCAAACAGATCCGGCTGACCTTCGACGAGGCCATTGACCACGATGGTCTTGCCATCGGGAGACCAGGTCGGATTGTTAAATGCCGGTACACCTTCCAGTGGGAATTCTGCGATTCGCTTCCCAGATTGTGCCTCATTGATCACCAATCTATTGCGACCTTTCCCAAAGACCACAAACGCAAATTGCTTGCTGTCTGGAGACCAGGTCCCAGATGATTCCATGAAGTCGAGGTGATCAATGGCTCCGTTTTTCGTTTTGCTTTCAACTTTACGAATGATCTCGCCCGTCCGTACATCGGCAAGGAATAGGTCGGTAGTGAAGATGCTTCTTTCCGACAGGAATACCATATAGCGGCCATTGGGACTGATTGAGGGAGAAATGTTTAGACGACCTGAGTTTTCTTCTGAGAGGAATTTGCGTCCTTCAGGGTCTTCTTTAAGATCCCCCATCAACGGCTTATAAAAGTCATTGATCGCATCAACCCACATGTCCGACAGGTCATCCAGCTTGATGCCCAAAGTCAATGCGACTCCAGCTTCAATGCCATATTTAGCTGTATTCATAAACAGCGGCTTAATGATCTCATCGCCATATAGACCCGTCAAGAAAGACCAAAAGGCCTGCCCGTATCGATAGGGGAAGTAGTTTGGACTAGTGCTCAATTTTTTCAGTGACGGCACATCATTGTTCAGTACGGCATTGCGCATCCACATGGCAGTATGGGCGTCAATCCTGCCAATGGACATATATTCGGCCATGCCTTCTACGATCCAGAGCGGTAAATTGGAAAGAGACTGCAGGCTGGTTGAGTCTGAACCTCTTAGCAACATGTTGAATTGGAAAGCATGTACCAACTCGTGACCAAGCACTTGAAAAGTCTTTTGGTTTGAGATGGCAATCGGCTGTACTACCCGATTCTTAAATCCCTCAGTGACGCCTCCGGTTGACGGCCCAATATTGCCCGAGATAGCATTCGTTTGCTGAAAGTCAGCGTGATTGCTGTAGAAGATCAGCGGATTTTTTTGCTTAAAAGTATCCCTGAGAATGGCACTGTGGAGGTCATGCCAAGCTTCGGTCCATTGAACTGCACGCTCCAGGCTGGCCGGATCTTTCAAGTAATGATAGATCTCATAATGTGGACTCTGTACGACTTGAAAATCGAAATTGGTATAGCGCGGCTTGTTTTTTCCAAAGTATTGTGCCTGGAGTTCTTGGGTGAAGCCGAAGAGGAAAATTGCACTAAGCGTAAAAAGATGCGAGAGTTTCATTGAACTTATGGTGATTGTGCAGTATTAACATATCCAACCCGTCGTCAGATTATACCAAACAAGTTAAATCATTCTTAAAGCAAGAAATGACCTGAAGCCGAGTTTTTCGATGAACGCTTTTCCATGAATGGATTCCAGCGGTATCTTTAGGGTTTTGACGGATCGACCGCTATGACGGTCACTTGGATACGATTATGACATACGACAATTTTACAATCAAGGCACAAGAGGCCATTTTCAAAGGGCAACAGCTTGCGGGCAGTCTCGAGCAACAACAAGTAGATACAACGCACCTGCTGCTTGCCATTTTACAGACGGACGAGCAAGTTTCTGAATACCTTTTGAAGAAAGTGGGTGTTGACACAACTCTACTGAAGGCGAGATTAGGGGAAGAAGTCAAGAAGTACCCGAAGGTAGAAGGCGATGGCAAACAGTTCTTGACCACAGATGCAAATAAAGCCTTAAGCAGGGCCAAAAAGAGCATGAAGGACTTTGGAGATGAGTACATCTCTGCCGAGTTGATGCTTTTAGGATTGGTGATGGGCACCAAGGATCGAGGAGCAAAGTTATTGCGAGAAATGGGTGCACGCGAGGACGAACTGCGGAAGGCCATTGGAGATCTGCGTAAAGGACGAAAGGTGACCGATCAGCAAAGTGACAATGAATACAATGCCCTGAAAAAGTATGCCATCAATCTTAATGCGCGGGCAGAATCCGGGGAATTGGATCCTATCGTAGGACGTGATGAAGAGATTCGGCGCATCATGCATATTCTCTCTCGACGCAAGAAGAACAATCCAATCTTGGTGGGAGATGCGGGAGTGGGTAAGACGGCCATTGTCGAAGGCATAGCCTGGCGCATCGTCAAACAAGATGTTCCGGAAAACTTGCGCACCAAATCAATTTACGTGCTTGACCTGGCCTCGCTGGTCGCAGGGGCGAAATACAAGGGAGAGTTTGAAGAACGCATAAAGGCGGTGATCAAAGAGGTACGTGCTTCTGCTGGAGAAGTGATACTTTTTATTGACGAGATCCACACCCTCATCGGCGCTGGTGGAGGACAGGGTGGCATGGATGCGGCTAACATCTTGAAACCTGCACTCGCTAGAGGAGAGCTGCGCACGATAGGAGCCACGACCAACGACGAGTATCAAAAGTACTTTGAGAAGGACAAGGCACTCGTGCGAAGATTTCAGACCGTCTTTATCGAAGAGCCCTCTGTAGAAGACACCATTTCAATACTGCGAGGAATCCAGGAGAGGTATGAGGTCTTTCACAAGATTGACATTTTGGATGAGGCCTTGATCGCAGCCGCGGAGTTATCTCATCGATACATCACGGAACGTAAGCTTCCCGACAAGGCCATTGACTTGATCGACGAGTCTGCAGCGCGCTTGCGGCTGGAGCTCGATTCAGTGCCTGAAGAAGTAGATGAGTGGGAACGCAAAGTGATGCAACTGGAGATTGAGCGAGAAGCGCTGAAACGAGAGAAGGACAGTGACAAGATTGGGGAGATCACCGAACAGATTGCCAATGCCAAAGAAAAACTGGATGCACTTAGAGCCCAGTGGGAGAATGAGCGCAATGTGGTAGATGCCGTTCAAAAGATCAAGAAGGAAATTGAAGATCTGGAGCTCGAAGCAAGCAAAGCCGAACGCGAAAGCGACTATGAGCGAGTCGCTAAAATCCGATACGGAGACATCAAAGATTTGGAAAAATCTTTGGCGGATGCGGAGAAAGAACTGGACTCCCTTGCGGACGAGAAGCGCTTTACAAATGAAGAAGTAACGGCCAATGATATCGCTGAAGTGGTGTCTCGATGGACGGGGATCCCGGTACAGAAGATGCTGAAAAGCGAAAAAGATAAACTTCTCAATTTAGAAGAAGTGATTGGAGAGCGTCTCATCGGCCAGCATGAGGCTGTTCGGGCAGTGTCTGATGCAGTTCGGAGAAGTAGGGCCGGTCTACAGGATCCTAAGCGCCCCATCGGTTCTTTTATTTTCTTGGGACCTACCGGTGTAGGTAAAACAGAACTGGCGAAAACACTGGCAGAAGTCTTGTTCGATGACGAGAAGGCCATTACGCGCATCGACATGAGCGAGTATCAGGAGAGGCACTCGGTCTCCAGATTGGTAGGGGCCCCTCCCGGCTACGTTGGGTATGATGAAGGAGGCCAACTCACAGAAGCAGTACGCAGGAGACCTTACAGCATCATTCTATTGGATGAGATTGAAAAGGCGCACCCCGATACCTTTAATGTCCTTTTGCAAGTACTTGATGATGGACGACTGACCGATAATCGTGGGAGGGAGGCCAACTTTAAGAATACCATCATCATCATGACGTCCAATATGGGCGCTCCCACGATCTTGGAAAATTTCGAGGACCTGGAGGCGGTAGGAGAGGAACACCGGGCAGATATATTAGAGACCACTAAGGAAGAAGTGTTCGACATCCTTAAGCAGGATTTGAGGCCAGAATTTCTCAACCGCATCGATGAGAAAATCATGTTCTTGCCCTTGACTCGAGATGAGATTCGAAAGATCTCAAAGCTGGTGCTCAAGGGAGTGAAGAAGAACTTGGCACGACAGGGACTGTCAATAGAGCTCAACGACGATGCTTACGACCTGATCGCCGAATTGGGATATGATCCGCAGTTTGGTGCGCGCCCATTGAAGCGGGTGATTCAGCGTGAGCTTGTCAATGAATTATCGAAACGGGTGCTTGGGGGAGCTTTTGAACCTGGCGATGTCATCTATGCAGGCGTGGAAGGGCGCAAAATCATTTTTGCTTCCTCACCCATTGCAAGCACAGGGGTAGATGAGGATCCCGAATTAGAAGAGAAAAAGAAGACTCGCCGAAGCAGAAAACGCAAGAAACAGGTCGAAGACTTGGAGAAGGCCACAAAGGATGTAGAGGAAGCTACGCGCCAGGTTCAAGAAGAACCGGGAGACGGAACCCAATAGAGTTCCGGGCGTACAAAGATCATGGGTGGAACTGGTTCCACATCCAGGGGTGGAATCTGCCTCAATTAAGGGAATAGTCAAGCAAATATGTATCCCTCAGATAGAGGAATAGTCATCTGCTTCCCAGGCCCTGGACTGCTCCCCATCGGTCAAGAATGGGACAATTAGAACGCCAATCACCATCGATGCGAACAAAGGTGGTTTTAATCTTGTCCTCCAACCACTCATTCATGTAGGAGGATTTTTGTTGCTCAATCGCGGCTTGCTTGATCTTGGTGTAGTCCTGTTGGAGATTGGCTCGATGCGGATCAGTGCGCGACTGTAGTTGAACGATGCGAAATCCTTGTTCACCTGCAGGGTCCGTAAAGATAAAAGGCGCAGAAAGCTCTCCAATGTCCATGGTGTCAAGTGCAAAGAAGATGTCCGGAGGATCAATCTCTGCAGTGGCAAAGAAGGTGTCGCCCGAGTTGGGATTGATCATACGTCCTCCATTATTATAGCTCTGCTCATCCTCATCAGAAAACTGCTTCACGGCCATGGTAAAGTCAAGGGTGTCCTTGATGATGACACTTCTGATGGAGTCCAACTTTGCCTTGGTCAGATCCAGATCGGCTTGTGTGATTTCAGGTCGTATTAGAATGTGGCGTACATGTACCATGTTGCCCCGTCTTTCCAACAATTCGATCAAGTGAAAACCAAAATCAGATTCGACGATTTCGGAGAGTTCCCCTTCGTCCAAGTTGTAGGCAGCAGCTTCAAACTCAGGGACAAAAGTGCCTCGCCGTTGCAGTCCCAGATCACCCCCACGCTGTCCTGATCCAAGATCATCAGAATGTGTGGTGGCCATCTCGGCAAAAGAAACTTCCCCAGCCTCAATGCGCTCCTTAAGCGACGTGAGCTTGTCGATGGCATTCTGCCGTTCTACCGCACTCACTTCCGGACGCAACACAATCTCCCCAATTTCCACTTCCGAACTAAAATAGGGTAAGCTATCTGTGGGGATCAACTCAAAGTAAGCCTTGACTTCCGAAGGCGTGATGGTGGTGCTTCCCAGAACCTTATTCTGCATGCGCTCGGCAGTCATCTGCTCCCGCAAACTTTCGCGCATTTCGCTACGGACGGCGCCCACTCCCTTGCCATAGTACTCTTCAAACTGATTGATGTCATTGTTCATCAATCCAAGGATGTAATCGATCCGTTGCTCCAGCTGAGACTCGATTTCCTCGTCCGATACGATAACACTATCCAGCTTTGCTTGATTAATCAGAAGCTTGGAAAGCATGATCTTTTCCAGGATCTCACACTTCTTTGCCTGCGGATCGGCAAACGATCCCGCTCGTTCCAAGTCAAAGGCATATTGGCCTTCTACTTCGGAGAGCAAGACCAATTCGTCGCCCACCGTGGCAATGACCTTGTCAATGATCAACTCCTGTGCCTGACTGGCGAAGGCAACGATTGCGAAGGCGATAGTAAGTAGCAAATGCTTCATCCCGTATATACTTTAATGCGATTTTGAGAACTCGCGCGATCGTAAAGATCTTCTTTTATTTTTTCCAACAGCTCCAATTTGCGCCGATGCAGAATAACTTTCGACGCTTGTTCCTCAATAAAGGTTAACGGTGCGATCTCCTCTTCGTCCTTCACCTCTAGAATTTTAAGGAAAAAATAACCTGAATCGTTGCTGATTTTCAATTCTCTATTGTTTCGGACAACGGCATTATTAACGCTTCCCGGGGGCATTTCTGCCTTGATTTCTTCGATGTCGTGCCAAATGCTGTCGTTGAGATAGAAGGAGGAGGAGTACTGATTGCACAAGGAGAGTACTTTCCGAAACTTCTTTTCGTCGGTTGTGGTCCAGTTTTCTTCAATCTCCTTGATTCGTTTGGAAGGTATGTCGGCATCGATTTTGATAAATCTACAGCGAGCTATGACCGATTCGAGGATGTACTGTGACTTATTCTCATCATAGTAGCGCTGCAGTTCGTCAAGAGGAATGATCGTATCTAGCAGATGCTCAACGAGGCGCTTCTCGTAATGATGAAGGATCATGGATGATCGATAGTCCTCCACCAACTCCTCTAATGCAAGGTCATTTGGCAGATTTTGCTCGGCCTCCACCATCATCAGACTTTCCCGTATCCAACGTTCAATAAATGCGTTGCGCAGCAGCACACTGTCGCTGCTGGAAGTCATGGGTGGGATGGAGCGATCGGCTTCCGATTGATAAAGTTTCTTGTTGTAAACTTCTGCAATGAGTGGATCCGTGGTGACCGACTGACAACTGGCAAATAGATACAAGCCAAAAAGTAATGACGGCAAGAATCGGCACTCCATGAGCACGTGTATAAAGAGCTAGGACCTTATGATCGACTGAAGGACGTCCTCATTGATGGTAACTTGGTACTCTTCTGTGAGGGTTTCGATCCATTTCTTTTCGAGGAAGTCTTGGTAGTCTGCTATGATGTAACCTCGTGCCTCATTTAGGCTTTTCGGTTCAGGATCTAAGATCTTCACGACACGCTTCATCAGTATTCGATCCCGACTTTTGTCCACGGTTTGTTCACTCGTTGACCCAGCAATCCATTTTAGATCAGGATCGAGTTCTTCCTTCTCAATGGTGTGCTTTTGGGATTGAATCAACTCCCTTTTCTTATTGAATTTCTTACGCAATTTGGCACCGCTCTTCTTAGGCAGTTGGGCCATGATTTTAGCGATGACCTTCTCATCAGTGGTGTTAAATGTGAGGGTCTCCACTTCAGCACGTTCGGGCCAGAGATAGTTCTGCTTGTGATCCTTGTAAAATGCTTTTAGACCAATTGTGTCCTGGGATGCTTTATCCCATACTTTCATTTTTGTGGCTTCAAACAGGAGAATACCTTCTGAGTATTCCCGCATCAGTGCCTTAAATTCTGGATATTTTTCATCGAGTTGTTCTTCTTCGAAAGCAAGAAGTTCCGCTTCTTCAAACTTCCCATATAGGTTCTCCAACGCCGTTGCCGGGTCCTCTATGCGATTGAGTCGCAACCGCTCGGCGGTGTTGGTAGCCAAATAATCGGTAAAGTCGCGAATGCCGACGACTTTGTTTCCAATCTTAAACAGCGGCCGCTCGGATATATTGGTAGGAGCTTTCCACTTGTAGGTGCGAAAATCTTCGCCGATAAGGGCTACGATATCGTCAGCATCCCAATCCGATTTTTGATATCCATTTTCTTCTCGGATCCGATCGATCATTGAGCTTTCGGCAATTTCAAAACGACTATCGCGTCTGACTTGCGTTTCGAGGGAACGCCTCATCTCCTCAAGATCACGCACAGGTTTTTTTCGGATAAGTTGAATAATGTGCCATCCGATGGAAGTATTGATGGGCTGAGAGATATCGCCGGGCTCTTTTAATCGAAAGGCTGTGCTCTCAAATATGCTCTCGTACTTGTTGATTCCAAAAGCTCCCAGGTATCCTCCCGAGGGTGCGGTCTTCGCATCTTCGGACTCACTTCTAGCCAAATCTTCAAAGTCTGCTCCCGCAGTCAGTTGTGCATGCAAAGCATCAATTTTTCTTTTTGGGTTTTTGCCGGTACCAGACCGGGTCAGAATATGGCGCACCTCCACTTCACCCCGTGCTTGGCGTCGATTCTTGACGGTTACAATATGGTATCCAATCTTGGACCTTACTGGACGACTGTAGGTATTCGTGGGGATGGTGTACAAAGTACTTTCCAATTCGTAAAATCCATCGGACATCGGAGCGGTTATGTACCCCACGAAACCACGATTTTGTCTGACGGACTCATCCTCTGAAAAACGCAGTGCAGTGGCTTCGAATTCAGCGCCGTCGCGTAATTCCTCACGGATGCTGAGCGCCTTTTGGTAGACTGCCTCTGCTTCCTCTCCCGAGGCATTTTGTCCCAAGCGCAGCAGAATATGACCAAAACTGACGTCCTTTTGCATGCGCTCATAGAGTTCTTCGACGAGTCCGTTGAGTACTTCCTTGTCATTGAGGTAGGTTCCGGCCAACTGTTTGCGGTAGCCTGCCAGTTCCTGCTGCAAAGATTGGATGGTGTCCAATTTCATGTCGCGGGCCTTCTTCACATTGAGCTTAAACTTCTTGTACAAGTCCAGATACTCCATCACAGATGCCTGAGAGAAATCAGCTTGATCACGATTCGTCTTCTCATAGATGTATAAAAATTCACTCAGGGGAACCTCTTGATCCTCGACGGTAAATAGCACTTGATCCTGTCCAATCAGTTGAGATGCAGAGAGATATGTGCAGAGTATACCCAGTACGAAATAGCGTTTCATGATCTTTGTTCTAAGGTTATTTTGCGGGCACAAAAGTACAATATTGATCCAGCTCCACCCACAGCGATATGCGTCAAAAAACAGTGTTTTACTCGACTAGTCATGGGTATAAATTTTGCGAACCCGCTGCGAGATTCCTGTCAGAATCTCATACGGGATGGTTTCGGCCGCTGCCGCCATGATCTCTACAGAGGCTTCAGGTCCGAAGATGACCACCTCATCGCCGATTTCCACACCCTCTATGTCCGTCACGTCGATCATAGCCATATCCATGCACACATTTCCTACGATTGGAGCGAACTTGCTCTTTATTAAAACGGAATAACGTCTATTGCCTGCTTTTCGTATCAAACCATCCGCATATCCCAATCCAATGGTGGCAATGGTCATGTCCTCGTTGGCGACGGCGGCCTGTCCATAGCCAATGGCCGCTCCGGCCGGGACCCTCCGCAAATGGGAAACCTTGCAACTCAGTGTATGCACCGCCATCAGATCAGAATGAACCACGGCAATGCCATATAATCCGATTCCCAAGCGAACCATTTCGAAAGCATACTGCGGGAATCGAACAATGCCATTAGAATTAAGCAAGTGTCTGTCAGGCCGTATATTCAAAAGAGCGGAAACTTCTCCCACAGCAGTTCGAAATTTATCAGCTTGCGCATGCGTAACATGATCTTTGTTTGGGTCATCGCTGACAGTTAAGTGACTAAATATGGAAGTCACCTTGAGAAGCGGCAATGCTTTTAACTCTTGACAGAGTGTCGGAATGAGGGCTGCATCAAAACCGAGCCGATGCATGCCAGTATCGATGTTAAGGTGGACTCCAATAGTCTGATTTAGTTGCACTGCCACTCGATGCAGTTCCTGCAGCATCTCCATGGTATGGACCTCTGGCTCCAGCTGGTAGTCAAAAAGGTGTTGGAGCATGCGTGGCTCCGGATTGAGTACCATGATTGGCAAAGTGATGCCACCCTTTCGTAACGCGATACCTTCGTCCATGTAGGCCACCCCAAAATAGTCTACTCCTCTTGCACTGAGGTATCGAGCGATGGGAAGTGCACCTGACCCATAGGCCGCTGCCTTGATCATCACCAAAATCTTGGTCTCTGATGGAAGGACGGAACTCATGATCCGAAGGTTGTGTGCTACGGCATCCAGATTTATTTCGAGCCTTCCTCCGTACGATTGCAAGGTGAGTTCGTGCACGATCTCCTCAAAGCGAAATTGTCGAGCGCCCTTCAGTACGATCAGTTCATCTTCAAAGACCAAATTTGCAATGGCTTTTAGCAATTGACGGGTATTGCCAAACCGAAGTGTTCGGGCCCCTTCGGGTAGATCCAATTTGTCCCACTTTTCGCCAACCAGTATGATCGTAGAGAAGTCATGAAGGCGGAGTTGTTTACTTATGTTCTTCAGCACCTCAGCATTAGGGCGTACCTGCTCAAAATCGGAGAGTATCAACGTCTTGTCCAAGAGCGGATAGTGCTGAGCTTGCGAAAGCGCAATCTGCAGGGATTCAAAATCGGCATTGTAGCTGTCGTTGAGCAATATGCAATTGTTGTTGGCTTCAAGAATCTCCATGCGCATGCTGACGCTGGGTAAGGTGGCAAATCTCTCCAGTATGGCATCGGTGATGAAATCCAATTGCATGAGCGCTGTGAGGCAATGTAGAGCATTTTCGATCGCAGCTACGTCGACGAATGGAATGGTTACTTCTTTGCGCGCTCCCTTATGTTGAAATACGATGGAAGTGGCCTTATCTCCAGCGGTGATATCGAAATGGATGGCAGAGTGCTTGTCGACTTTTGACCATCCCACCCATGATGAGGGTGCAGCTTGGGCAAAAGGGAGTGCTTGGTCAAGGGAGTAGATAACTTTTTTGCACCCGGCAAAAAGGCTCATCTTCTCTTGAAACTTTTCAACCCGAGTGCTGAAGCCGGCGTCATGAGCTGAGCCCAGATTAGTGAAGATGCCATGGGTCGGATCGATCATGTGCGCCAACGGGGACATTTCATTGACTTGCGAAATACCCGCTTCGAAAATCCCCATTTCGCTTTGCGAATGGAGTTGCAGTATCGAGAGCGGCACCCCTATTTGTGAGTTGAAACTCTTGGGAGACTTTGTAACAGTTAGCGTCTTTTCAAGCAAAAAGCTGAGCCAATCCTTTACGGATGTTTTGCCATTGCTTCCGGTGATGGCGATGATCGGGATATCAAATTTACGTCGCCAGTAACCAGCAAGCTTTTGCAATGCTGTCAACGTGTCTTCCACCATGACAATGTGTGCTTGCGCAAATCGGGCATCGACTAAGCTCTGGTCAGAAAGCACAAAGGTCCGCACGCCCTGTTCATACAAAGAAGCAACAAAGGAATGGCCATCCCTTCTCTGTCCAGCCAAAGCAAAAAATACTGTACTGCTCGGGTAAATGAGCTGGCGACTATCTATGAGTACATGGTGAAGGTATCCCGACGGGGCTTTTTGTATGGTTGTGCCTCCACAAGCGTTGGCTAGTTCTTCAATCGCAATATTCATACCGTTGTACACCGATGGTGCGAGGCGCAAGGACTATTCTCAAGGGTTATTTTTCCGTATCCAAATCAAAACCAAGGTCTCGCCGAAAGTTCTTTCCTTCAAACGAAATTTGGGAGGCCTCTCGGTATGCGGTAGCCAGTGCATCGTCGATAGAGTGACCCAGTGCGGATACGGCGAGGACCCTTCCCCCATTGGTCACTACTTCACCTTGATCAATCTTTGTTCCGGCATGAAACAGCATGGCGTCTTTAACCTGATCGATGCCATGAATCACATATCCCTTCTCATACGATCCAGGATAGCCACCGGAGACAAGGATTACCGAGGCCACACGTTTGGGACTTATTTCCAGGTCATAGGTGCTGAGTTCGCCCTTTGCAATGGCGATGCACAACGCAAGGACATCACTATCAATGCGTCGAAGGACAGATTGAGTCTCAGGATCCCCCATGCGGCAGTTGTATTCGATCACATAAGGATTGCCCGCCACTTCGATGAGGCCGATAAAGAGAAATCCTCGGTAGGTGAGATCACGGCTTTTAATGCCCTTCAATGACGGCTCGATGATGCGCTTGAGCACTTTTTCACGAAGGGCAGCATCTACAAATGGTACTGGCGAGATGGATCCCATGCCCCCCGTGTTAGGGCCCTTGTCGCCTTCGCCAATGCGTTTATAATCTTTAGCGATGGGAAGGATGCAGTGTGTATCACCATCTAGGGCCACAAAGACCGAAAATTCCGTACCATCTAGAAACTCTTCAACCACCACTCTTGCCCCAGCATCTCCAAATTTTCCATCCAGCATTTCTTCGAATACCTGGGCAGCTTCGCCATGCGTTTGGCAAATGACCACTCCCTTGCCTGCAGCAAGTCCATCTGCTTTTAGCACAATGGGCAAGGGGTGTGATTGCAAATAGGTCAGTCCATCGCTACGCTGCGCACTTGAAAACTCACGATATCCTGCGGTGGGGATATCGAATTCAGCCATAAACATCTTTGCATAGGCCTTCGAACCCTCCAATTGGGCTCCATCAGCATGAGGACCTACTACGAGTACATCGGGATAATGCTTGCTTAGGTAGTCTGCCAGGCCAGCCACCAGCGGCACTTCTGGTCCCACTATAATAAGATGAATGTCAACACGCGTGATCAACTTGCCAATCGCAGGAAAATCAGAGATGTCCAAGTCAACGTTGTGGGCTTCTTTTGCAGTGCCCGCATTACCCGGGGCTACAAATAGCTTTCCAAGCAAAGGACTCTTGCAGATTTTCCAGGCGAATGTGTGTTCGCGACCACCACTGCCGATGATCAGTACGTTATAGGTGATGTTTTGCTCCATGGATACTCGAATCTACTTTTCTTGTCGAAACCTACCGCGCATCCTACTACTTTTCTACGATCCTCCCCACCAAAGGAAGAAATACGTGCAAACGTTGCTCCCAAAGAGTGGTGGGCATTTATGGCGTGCGCAAGCGCCATTTAGTGTCCCAATAAATTGGATATCACTTATTTAAATGTTACAAAATTTTGTAATTGGTATGAAATTTGCTTTTGATTCAGTGAGTAACAAATGCAAATGCGATGATTGCCTATATAAAGGGTGCTATCACGTTAAAAAATCCAGCGTACCTATATGTGGAAACAGGGGGCCTTGGATACCATGTCAACATAAGCTTGGCGACGTATAGCAAGATAGAGAAGCTAGAGCAGGTCAAATTATTAACACATCTAAATGTCAAGGAAGACAGCCATACGTTGTTCGGATTTTTCGACCAGGCGGAGCGAAGTCTATTCGTACATCTGATTTCGGTCTCTGGGGTAGGACCAACGACGGCCATGGTCGTATTGTCTTCGATGACCAGCGAGCAAATCCGCCAAGCCATCTTGATGGAAGATGAGGTTGCCTTCAAAAAAGTAAAAGGGATTGGGGCTAAAACGGCCAAGCAAATTATCCTTGATTTGAAATCCAAAGTGGCAAAAGAGGGGGGATCTGAGTTAAGTCCCGGTGCTATGCGCAATACTGCTCAGGAGGAGGCGTTATCTGCTCTGTTGGCTTTAGGATTTAACCGCAATAAGGTACTTCAAATCCTCCAGCAACTTGGCCGAAAGCAGCCCGAGATTGATAATGTCGAAAGCCTGGTGAAAGCCGCCCTAACTCAATTGTCCTCCTAAACAACAAGATGAATACAAAGTGCCTCTGCAATGGCAAAAGAAATTTTGGAATATATCGTTAAATGATCCATACCTCAGAACGCAGACGTGGATGACCTCGTAGATACTATGACGCGAACCAGACTAATGCTCTTGAGCTTAGCTGCTACCTTACTATGCTTCACGGCAGTATCCGGCACGGATTTGCCCCCTAATCCCTATGCACCTATAGTGGAGCAAGTCGCATCAGACACCATCCCACTTAAGGATCGCACGGGTGCTTTTACCGATGAAAAAGAGAAGAATCCATTTGACCTCAATGACCCTTCGATCGTAGACAAGTCCATTGACTATGATCCGGAAGGGGGCGGATACTTTGTCAATGAGAAGATTGGGGATGACTTCTTCCGCATGCCAACCTATATGTCGTTTGACGATTACTTAAAATGGAAGGCGGAGCAACAAGACAGAAATTACTTCCAGAGATTGGCAGGTGTTGCATCTGCCGGCGGACAAGTTGGGGCCGACATTGATCCGGTACGGAAGTTTGACATCAGTAAGAGTCTGCTGGATCGCCTCTTTGGAGGTACGGAAGTGGATCTCCAACCAAAGGGAAACATCGATCTGACCTTTGGGTGGGATTATCAGAATGTACAGAATCCGGTATTGCTGGAGCGACAGCAGCGAAATGGTGGCTTCGACTTTGATATGGGCATCCGCATGAACATGGATGGGTCCATTGGCGAAAAATTGAAACTGAATACCAACTACAACACCCAAGCAACGTTTGACTTTGATCGGCAACTTAAGTTGGAGTATGACAGCGAATTGTTCAGCGACGATGACATCCTTAAGAAGATCGAGGCAGGAAATGTCTCGCTGCCACTTAAGAGTACCTTGATTCAGGGTACTCAGGCGTTGTTCGGCATCAAAGCAGATATGCAATTTGGCAACCTGCGTCTGACGACAGTCTTATCTCAGCAAAACTCCGAACAAGAGAAGATTCAAATTGAGAAAGGAGCTCAATTGCAAGAATTCGAGATCGGAACCACCCAGTATGATGAAAACAAACATTTCTTTCTTTCACATTATAACCGGGACCAGTTTGATGGAAGCCTGCGCAATCTCCCTCAGATCAATAGCCTCTTCAAGGTCACTAAGATTGAAGTTTGGGTGACTAATGAGCGCAGGGAGACGCAGAATACACGGAACATCATGGCCCTGGCAGATCTGGGAGAAGCCGTAGAAATCACAAATAACAACCCCAGGTTCCAAGCACCGAATATGATCCGGAACCCGGATTTAGGGCGAAGAGAGCTTCCTGACAATACTTCGAATGATATCTATGAGGCCATTACCAATGACCCGATGGCAAGAGATGTGGTCACTTCGGTGTCTACACTCACCTCTTCTTCTTACGGATTTGAAGGGGCAAAGGATTTTGAAAAAGTACGTGCACGTCAGTTGCGCGGTTCCGAATACACCTTGCATCCCGAACTCGGATTCATAAGCATCAATACCGTGCTTCAGCCCGATCAGGTCTTGGGTGTAGCATACGAGTATACCTACAATGGAAAGAAATTTCAAGTTGGAGAACTGTCCACAGACTTTCCCAATGAAACAGAAGACGAGGACATCCTCTATGTAAAACTGCTTAAGGCGACGACGCAGAGAATCGATCTTCCCATGTTTGATCTGATGATGAAGAACATCTACTCAATTGGTGCCTTCAACGTTGCACGTGAGGATTTCTACTTGGATGTGTTTTACGAAGATCCAGGCAAGGGAGAGAAACGGTTCTTACCCGATGGGGAGTTGGCCAGTATTCCACTATTGCGCCTGCTAAATTTGGACAACCTCAACGAACTCGGAGATCCTCAGCCTGATGGCGCCTTTGATTTTGTTCCTGGATTCACCATCTTTCTTAACACCGGGAAAATCATGTTTCCTGTGTTGGAGCCTTTTGGATCCTCACTTGCGAGGCAGTTCTCGGATCCGGCAGAAGCCAGCGACTATACTTTTCAGCAATTGTATGACAGCAGCATATTCATTGCCCAAGAGTATCCAGATCTTAACCGCTTTACGATAAGGGCTCGGTTTAAGTCAAGTGCTTCCAATGAATATTCACTGGGTGCCTTCAATGTTCCGGAAGGATCGGTCCGGGTTACGGCAGGCGGACAATTGTTGGTAGAGGGCCGAGACTACGACGTAGACTATAATCTCGGAAAGGTGCGCATCATCAATGAAGCCTACATCAATTCGAGCATTCCTATCAATGTAAGCTTCGAAAACAATGCGTTGTTTTCTTTTAATCGTAAAACCATGATTGGCCTGCGGGCAGACTATCAGGTAAACAAACATCTAAACATTGGGGGAACCTACATGCATCTTTTTGAGCGCCCGTTTACACAGAAAGTGAATGTGGGTGAAGATCCCATCAATAACCGAGTGATCGGGCTCGATTTAAATTACAGCAACGAAGCCCCCTGGTTGACACGCCTGGTGGATAAGATCCCCTTGATTGATACCAAGGCCAAGTCCAATATTTCGCTGGTGGCCGAAGCAGCAGTGTTGAAACCAGGTCATTCGAAAGCGATCAATCAAAATAAGCAAGATAAGAGCGGGGTTCTCTACATCGACGATTTCGAAGGCAGCGCCATTGGCATTGACTTACGGACGCCGACCACCGAGTGGGTACTGGCGAGTATACCGCAAAATGATGCACTGGGCAATAATGGACTTTTCCCGGAATCGACCCTTGCCGATGACATTCGCTCGGGGATCAATCGTGCCCGCGTAAATTGGTATCGCATTGAGACCAACGTACTCGGCGGCAATGACCGCAGCGATGCATTTACCCGGCGCATTGACCAGAACGAAGTGTTTGAAAATCGAGCACGCCAGTTTGCCATTAACAATAACATCAACACATTTGATGTCACATTCAACCCTCGCGAACGCGGCCCTTATAATTTCGATACGCCGGATGGAACCGAATACAGTGCTGGAATCGACGAGGCAGGCAAGTTGCGCAACCCTGAAGAGCGTTGGGGCGGACTGATGCGTGAAATCCGAAATACGGATTTTCAGGCGGCCAATATTGAGTACATCGAATTTTGGTTGCTCAATCCCTTTACTGAAAAAAATGACGGAACGAGACTGCAATCAGAAGGCAAGATGTACCTCAACCTCGGCAACATATCCGAGGACATTCTGCGGGATTCTCGTCTCTTCTATGAAAATGGATTGCCTACCGAAACCAGCCGGGCTCCGACAGACACCACAAGCTGGGGAGCAGTTCCCGTTGTGCAGGACATTACCGGTGCTTTTTCCGTAAATCCCGAAGAACGGGAAGCACAAGACGTGGGATTGGATGGATTGGATGACGAGGGCGAACGAGCTCACTATGCCGAATACCTGCAATCCATTCAGGGACGTGTAACCCAGAGTGCGATGACCGAGATCGAAAACGATCCTTCGAATGACAACTTTCAGCACTACCGCGACTACGAAGATGGTACCGGCGTCTTTGACCGTTACTCCCGCTTCAACAATGTCCAGGGCAATTCCAGAGCACCTACAGGACAATTGTTGCAATCCAGCACCAATTTTCCAGACCGGGAAGACCTGAATGACGACAATACTCTGCAAGAATCAGAGTCTTACTATCAATATGAGATTCCCATTGAGTCCGACGGAATGGGAGGAATGCAATTGAATCAGTACATCACTGATACAGTAGTGACAGAAGGCCGGAGGGATGTGTGGTATCGGTTTCAGGTACCCATCGAACAGTATCAGACTTCGGTAGGGAGCATCCAGGACTTTCGCTCAATCCGATTTATTAGGATGTACTTCACTGGTTTTTCTGAGCAGGCTACCTTTCGCTTTGCCAAGTTTGATTTGGTGAGAAATCAGTGGAGGAAGTTCAATCGTAGCCTAAAGAATCCCACCATCAGTGAGTCGGACAATTCGCGTGGCAACCTGGAATTTGATGTGAGTGCAGTAAGCATCGAAGAAAATGACGATAAATTTCCCTTTAACTATGTCCTTCCAGAAGGCATTCAGCGGGAGCAAGGCATCGGTACTTTTGCCAACCTATTCCGCAATGAGCAATCACTGGCCTTGGACATCTGTAACCTGAATGACGGAGATGCAGCGGCCATCTATAAAAATCTTAATGAGGACTTCCGCAACTATGAGCGGTTAAAGATGTTTGTCCACGCCGAAGAAGGCACCAACGAACTCATTGACCCTGGTGAGATGACCTTGTTCATCCGGATGGGTAGTGATTTTACCCGAAACTACTATGAGTATGAGGTGCCACTCACGATGTCGCGAACTGTCGAGGGTACAGAAACATTGTCGAGAAGGGATCCAGCAAACGTCTGGCGGCCTGAAAACAATGTTGATTTTGACCTGCGCGCCCTGCGAGATCTGAAGGTCGAAAGAAATAATTCTGGGACTTCGCTGCTCACCCTTTTCGAAAGGGACGATGTTGTCGAAGAGACAGGCCAGGTCAATAAGATGCGCATCATCGGCAATCCCAACATTGGTCTGGTCAAGGGCATTCTGGTGGGTGTCCGCAACACAACCGATGATGGCCGGGACAAATGCGCAGAAGTATGGATCAACGAATTGCGATTATCTGGGCTTAATGAAAGCGGAGGTGCGGCTGGATTGGCGCGTCTGGATATGCAACTGGCAGATTTTGGACGCCTGAGCCTGAGTGGCAATTACAGCAGCATCGGGTGGGGGGCCTTGGATCAAAAGGTGGCCGAGCGAAGCCTCGAAGAGGTGATTCAGTTTGATGCCGCAGCCAATTTGGAACTCGGTAAGTTCTTCGGGGAAAAATCGGGGCTGAAGATTCCATTCTATGCGCAGTACTCGCAGACCTCCATCAATCCTAAGTTCGATCCATATGATCTGGATATCGAACTAAAAGACAAGCTGAATGCTGCACCAGATCGACAGACGAGGGATTCCCTTCGCAACCAGGCCGTTGATTTCACCTCGATTAAGAGTTACAGTTTTACGAATGTCCGCAAAGAAAGGACGGGGACTCGGCAACGAACTCCCAAACCATGGGACATCTCCAACTTTAGCTTTACGTATGCTCGATCGGCTATTGAGCGCAGAGATCCGATCATCGAAAGCGATAGGACAGACCAGCATCGGGGTGCCATTGATTATACCTTCTCCACCCGGCCGGTGTACATCCAACCCTTTAAGAACCTCTTCAAAAAAGACAAATTGGTGAAATTTATCACCGAATTAAATTTCAATCCCATCCCCAATAGTCTCGCTTTCAATACCTCTTTGGATCGACAGCGATCCGTACGCAGTTACCGTTTTTCAGAACCGGACTTCAAGACCTGGGTGACCAAGAAATTTGTCTGGGAACGCAACTACAACTTGAATTGGGACTTTACGAAATCACTTAAGTTTAGATTTAATGCCCTCAACAGTTCTGTAATTGACGAACTCAACGAACGCGAGGCAGGGTTTACCCGGGACGCCAACAAAGAAATGATCTGGGATGGCTTGCGCAATCTCGGCCGGACCAAAAATTATACCCACGACATAAACCTCAGCTATACGGCACCCTTGCAACACTTTCCTGTTTTGGATTTTGCACAAGTACGTGGCCAATATCAGGCTTCGTACTCCTGGAATGCTGCGGCTTTAAATGTGGATTCTCTTGGCAATGTGATCCAAAACACGGCCAATCGACAAGTGACGGCGGATCTTGATTTTGTAAAACTGTACAATAAGATCCCTTACTTGCAAAAGATCAATGGCACCTCGAGGGCTCGTATCAATACCCGCAACTCTCGGCAACTGCCGACTCGAAATCAAAACCAGCAGGCAGACGACAAAAAAGAAAAGAAAGACCGCGAACCAGGAGCCATCGAAAAACTGCTTTTCCGACCACTCATGATGCTGCGCAAAGTGAGGCTATCCTATGCCGAAAACCTTGGATCGGTGGTGCCCGGCTTTAAGCCGACCACCCGATTTCTGGGGATGGACCAGGGTTGGAATGCTCCTGGGGTACCATTCATTCTTGGATTCCAACCCGATGATCAATGGTTTAGTGATGCGATTCTTCCGCAGAACGATTATATCACCGACAACGTCTATCTAAATCAGGAAGTTTTTCTTTCCAAGACGAAAAAGTGGATGGGTGCGGTGAGCATTGAGCCATTTAGGGATTTTCGATTGGAAGTCAACTGGGACTATAATTTTGTTGAGAACCATTCTGAGTTTTTTAAGGTGGCGGATCCAGCCTTAGGTTTCGAGCGGCTGGCACCTCGAGATGTAGGATCGTTTACGATCAGCTACTTCAGCATGAATACACTTTTTGAGAATGACATCGAGGCCCTGTTTACGCGGTTTGAAGATACCCGCCCTGCCGTCTCACAACGGATCGGGTTAGAGGGGTCGATCCATCAGGAGGACGGGGCCGAATACACCGAGGGTTTTGGCAGACTGCAACGGGATGTCCTCATTCCAGCCTTCATTGCTTCCTATACGGGCATTAGTGCTGATGAGGTAAAGCTTAACGTATTTGACATTGTTCCCCGTCCCAACTGGCAGCTTAACTACAACGGTTTGAGCAAAGTGGCCTTCTTTAAGGACATCTTTCAGAGTGTAAGTCTGAGTCATGGCTATCGCAATACGCTTACCGTCAACAGCTACAATACGGACTACGATTTTGTCCCGAACGATCCAGCACAGAATATTAATGACGTCACGGGCAATTTTTACAGTCGCTTTGAGATACCGGCCATCAGCATAAACGAATCGTTGCAACCCCTCCTCGGATTAAACATCAAAACCCGCAATGACATCTCTCTGCGAGTGGACATGAATAAGAGCCGAAACCTGGCACTGAGCTTTACCGACAATCAACTTAATGAGACCAGAAGGACGGACTATGTGGTCGGATTCGGCTATACGTTACAAAATGTTTTCATTCCCTTTTTGTATAGCAAGACCAAGCGCAGACAACGCTCGAGAAAAGATCAGAAGAACGAAGCCACTGCCGATGCGCAGTCTCCCGGCAGTAAAAAGAAGGTCAATGGCAACGAGATGGAGCTGCGTTTTGACTTTTCATTTAGTGACAATGAGTCCTTGATTCATCGCTTTGATACGGAGATTGATCCACAGGCGTCACGCGGCACCAAGCAGATTCGCATCAGTCCCGCCATCGACTACGATGTCAATGATAATTTGACCCTCACTTTTTTCTTTGACTACAACCGTACAGAACCAAAGACCTCGCGCTCTTATCCGATTACCAACATAAATAGTGGCATCACGGTACGGTTTTCTTTGGAGTAGGAAATTCGGTCATTCCATTGTGGCATCAAGAGTAAATGTGTACGGTACCCAATAGCAGATGCTTGGCGTAATCTCAGCTCAAGTGGATCATGAAGGATTTTACAGACTATATTCTGGGCTTTAGTCGCATTAAGAGGGAGACCCTGGCAGAAGTGTCCTCATGTTTTCGACCACTACGGATGGAGAAGCACGAGTACTTTGCTCCTGAAGGAATCTGCGCACGGAGTATTGGATTCTTAAGGCAAGGGGTTGTAAGAGCTTTTTTCATTAATGAAGATGGGAAGGAGTACAATAAGCAGTTCTTTGTAGGTCCAACAATCGTTGGAGCTTACACCTCTCTAATAACCAAAAAGCCAAACAAAATCGCCCAACAGGCACTGACCGCATGTGACCTGCTCGTAGCCGATTTTGTTGAATTGGAAAAACTTTACGACAGGTTTCACGACTTAGAACGATTGGGGCGTAAGATAGCCGAGCATTATTTTCTTGAAAAGGAAGAGAAAGAGCTGGAGATGGCATTGCTCCAGGCCGATCAACGCTATTTAATCATGAGAGAAAAATTCCCGCAGATCGAGGCGGTAGTGCCTCAGTATCATATCGATAAAATTTCAGGAATATTTGAAATAGATGAACCATTTAACGCACTTGTATGTGCATCAGAAGACGATTCATCAAGATCCCTCTCCACAATCGCACCTATTCCAAGTAATAAATCGCGCTCAGCATGCAATAGCACAATCAAAATTCTTTTTGTCCTGACCGATGAAGTTGTCGACGGTAACGGTAATCCGTTATCGTATATCCCAGGTTACATATCAAATGCAATAACAGACCTCAATGTATCTTGGGGGAACAGTGGAATATCTAATTCCATATCATTCGTAAGTGTTGGTTCACAACTTATTTCTTCTATTAACCATACTTCTAATCTCCCAAATACCAATGATAGAATGACGGCAGATCTTAATTCTTGGCGAACAGACGCCAATTTGGTCACAGCACGTGCAAATGCTGAAGCCGATCTTGTTGTCGTTATTTATGAGCCTCTGGAATATCCAGGGATACAAGGGAAAGCAAAATTATACAACGGAAATCATATAAATGGAATTTCAGCGGTGGACGCTGCCTTTATGGCAGATAACTTTATCACAGCTCACGAAGTAGGTCACAACTTGGCTGGAAGACATAATGGTTCTATCAGCAGCGTTCCATTCCCTAATAGAGGATATGTCAAATGTGATTTTGCAACCGTGATGGCATCAGGAAGAAATTCACGAATTCCATACTGGTCAAACCCTAATATTAATAGGTATGTATCAGCATGCCCACCTTGGAAAAGATGTTGTATTGCAGGATGGTATCCTATTGGACTTGTTGACCAAGCTGACATGGTATCAACTCTATCAGGATCAATTCCTTGTACCGTAGCTGGTTGGGGAGAGAGTCTAGCTATT
>JAHQVP010000020.1 GCA_019634275.1 Saprospiraceae bacterium | reverse complement strand
TACGAACGAGTAGATTGGACTGCCTTCATGGCTCTCTATCAGAAAGTAAGAAGTGAACCCGTCACAGACAATAGTCTGCACTATCAACGTGACCACTTTGAACTAAAATCAGATCCCTCTAAGCTTCGAACGTTTGTGTTGCATCGACCTAAGCAATTTGAGCCACAAACAGCCTTTGGTCCAGAGGTGTCTTCATGGGCCATTTCCACCGCTCATCCCTGGTATGGAAAGTCGTTTCAAGACCTAAGGGCGTTGGGGGCGAAACCTTTCATGTACATTGATGTTGCCGTGGACCACGATACCTATATCTATCAAAGTCCAACTGGTGATCTGATCATGTCCAACTATCGTTGGAATAACCACCTTGTTGAATTTGACTGGCAGCGGTTTGTTGCAAATAACAAACTGGTAGAGGAAGGACACAAGAGACAGACATGGCAAGACCAGAAAGGGAAGAAGACCCGTTTTGTATGGTTATGACTGCTCTAAGCAAGAAATTCAAAAGGAAAAGCATCCTGGTCGCACGATGTTTCCCCGCATTTTTTCATCTAGCCTTCTTAAGTTTGCCAGCATGCATCAAGAATTCGAAGCAGTCATCGGTCTGGAGGTCCATATCCAAACCAACAGTAAGACGAAAGCCTTTTGTGGCGACAGTACCGCGTTTGGAGCCTCTCCCAATGCACAGGTAAGTGCCGTCAGTTTGGCGCATCCGGGAACCCTGCCTCGCATCAATAAGAGACACGTCGAACAAGCTACACTCTTAGGTCTGTCGTTAGGTTGTACCATTCAACCCATCACCTACTTTGATCGCAAGCACTACTTTTACGCTGACCTTCCCAAAGGGTTTCAGACGACACAGGATGGATCGCCCATCTGTATAGGAGGGACATTTGAGTTTATGCACAACGAAAAGGTGCATAGTATCAGAATCCATCACATACACATGGAGGAAGATGCTGGAAAGTCTCTGCACGAAGGCGAACAGCCTTTTTCTCAGATAGACCTGAATCGTGCGGGTGTCCCCCTTCTGGAAATGGTCACCGAACCTGACTTCCGATCTGCCGAAGAAGTCCATGACTTTATCCATGCCTTGCGATTGCATGTTCAGTATCTGGCCATTTCTGATGGAAATATGGAAGAAGGCTCACTTCGATGCGATTGCAACATCTCTGTGCGTCCGCACGGTCAAGAAACCTTAAACAATCGTTGTGAAATCAAAAATGTAAACTCTGCTCGTTTTGCCAGACAAGCCATCAACTATGAGATTCAGCGGCAAAGTAAGATCATGAGAGAGGGTGGTATGGTTGACCAAGAAACAAGGGAATTTTCCGCCAGCACAGGTAAGACGACTTTGTTGAGGTCGAAAGAAGATGCCCATGACTATCGATATTTTCCGGAACCCGACCTCCCCCCTCTGCATATGTCGCCTGGCGACATCAAGCAACTGGAGACCTTAGTACCAGAACTCCCACTGGCGAAAATGAGCAGATTTCTGGAGCTGGGTATAGAGGAGAAAGATGCGCGACTCCTGGTTGGCAACAAGTCGGCCAGTGACGAATTTGATGCATATTTGACTTCGGATCGGGAACACACTCCGCGCGCCATTGCAAAGTTTTGGATCAATCAACTGATGCCTCAGCAAAAAGAAAGATCCATCCCAGAGGGCAGAGCGCTCCAGAAGAGGGTCCGCGAATATCTAAACCTGCTCGATGGCGGCAAAGTCAATCGCAGTGCTGCCAATCAAAAACTATGGCCCGTAGCCTTCGATTCTAATCTCAGTCTTGAATCTGTTGCTAAGGAGATCGGTATACTGCGTGACGGATCTGAAGCACTTGATTTGGACTCGCTGGTAAAGGACCTGATTGTCCAGAATCCGGTAGAGGCAGAGAAACTCCGTCGTGGAAAAAAAGGGTTGATTTCCTTCTTTATGGGTCAAGTGATGAGAGCTACTGGGGGCAAAGCAGAACCCCAAAAGGTCAGTGAAGCCATCAAAAAGGCAATTGACCAAAAATAGTCGCTTGGAATTTTTTACTTTCAGGCAGTAACCGGCACCATCCATGGACAAAACGAAGAATCTCACGAAGCTCTACTACACCATCGGAGAGGTCTCTGAGATCTTTGACGTGTCAAAATCGCTTATTCGATATTGGGAATCAGAGTTCACTATTCTTAAACCACACAAGAATAGCAAAGGAGACAGAAGGTTTACCAAAGACAATATTGAGCAGTTGCAGCTCATCTACCACCTGGTCAAGGAGAGAGGCTTTACATTAGAGGGTGCCAAGAAAGAGTTGCGCATGAACAAGTCCCGCTACCTTCAGCGTAAGAAGCTTACCGAAAAGCTAACTGGTCTCAAAAAAAACCTGGTCAAATTGCGAGACCAGCTATAGAGAATCTCAGCAAAAATCTTTCACATCAATACTCTGCCGACATAACGCCAGTACTTCGGGTTGATTGGAGGCGACAATGGCCAGCTTGTTCGACAAATGCTGATCCAGCATGTATTCAAACCACTCCTTTCCTGCTCGATCCAGGAAAGAACAAGGTTCATCAAAAAGGTAGAGTAAACCCTCGCTCAGAAAAGTCAGTCCAAGGAGGAAGCGCTGTGCCATGCCGGAAGATAGATTCTTCAAGTACTCTTCCTGAGCTCCTGCAAGTTGGATCTCTGCAAAGAAAGAATCAGCACTCTTAAAGCCTGGCATCGCCTTGAACTGCTGGTGAAACATGTAATGTTCTTTCAAGGTCAACTCTTCGATGCCTTGACCATATGGGGCATAGAAACTCATGTTGCGATATATCGAGTCCTTATCCAGTTGCTGGTCATCTGCCCAATAACTTACCTTGCCCTGAGAGGGCGAAAGATAGCCGGATATAATCTTTAGCAAAGTGGATTTCCCAGAACCATTGGTGCCCGATATACCGATTCGGTTAGGACCAACCAGATCTAGTGTACAGTCTTTGATTACCCACCGGCGATAACGCTTGCTAATGTTTTGCAATCGGACAGTCATCGCACGATGGCATCAAAGAATCTTCTTGAAGCCTTTCATAATTCCCCGATCTGCCTGCGCAATAAACTCGAGAATGCGATCACGCTCTGGAGTAATTCGGATGGAAGTCTCTACGATCTTTATGGCTTGTCGGGTGTTGTGCCCCTTGACAAATAGAATGCGGTAAATGTCCTGAATGTGGTTAATCTGCTCTGATGTAAACCCACGCCTTCTGAGTCCAATGCTGTTGACTCCAGCATAGGATAAAGGTTCGCGTGCCGCCTTGACAAAGGGAGGAATATCTTTACGAACCAGCGAACCGCCGCCTACCATCACGTGTTCTCCGATTTTAACAAATTGATGAACGGCTGTCATGCCGCCTAAAATCGCGTACTCTCCTATCTCAATATGGCCAGCCAGGTTCACACTATTGGCAAGTATGCTGTTTCGATTGATGACACAATCGTGAGCAACATGCACGTATGCCATTAGCAAAACATTGTCATGAATCTCCGTGCGGAAATTGGCGCTGGTACCTCTGTTGACAGTACAGTACTCGCGAATGGTCACATTGTTGCCAATGACCACCAGGCTCTCTTCCCCCTGAAACTTGAGATCCTGCGGGATACCGCCAATAACAGCACCTGGGAAAATCTTGCAATTGTCGCCGATGACCACCCCTTCCATTATGGTGACGTGCGGTCCGATCCACGTGTTGTCTCCGATGACCACATCCTCGGCAATTGTGACAAAGGGCTCGATGGTCACATTGTCACCGATATTGGCCCCAGGATGAATAATTACATTGTCTTTAACGATCATATTTTGGTTCTATCAACGATCTGGGCGGTGAGTTCCCCCTCTGCCACGATTTGTTCTCCTACATAGGCTGTTCCCTGCATGTGGACAATCCCCCTCCGAATTGGGGATAAAAGTTCCATTTTAAGCAGGAGGGTATCACCCGGAGTCACTTTCTGCTTAAATCGCGTATTCTCGATCTTTAAGAAGTACGTATCCCAATCTGAGGGATTGTCAACGGTGCTTAAAGCCAATAGACCACCCGTCTGCGCCAACGCCTCCACAATCAATACTCCAGGGAAGACCGGGTTGCCTGGGAAATGGCCTTGAAAGACATGCTCCTGGTACGTAATGTTCTTTACGCCTACCACGTGATCACTGGACAATTCGATGACCTTGTCAACCAGCAAAAAGGGAAACCGATGAGGTAGCATGCTCATTATAGACAAGGTATCATAGACAGGGGTTGCAGATGGATTGTATCGAGGCATGCCTTTAAGTCTCCGTTGTGCCTTGTACTTTTCCTTGAGCAACCCGGCAAAAGCAACATTGGCTGCATGTCCGGGTTTCTTGGCAACGATCTTTCCCTGAATGTCTTTGCCCACTAAACTTAGGTCGCCCATGAGATCAAGCAGCTTATGGCGCGCAGGCTCATTGTGATAGCGAAGGTTGGTTGTATTAAGGATTCCTTCCTGATCTATCTGGACACTGGGTTTTCCCAACTTCTTGGCAAGGGTGTCTAGCTCCTCCTGGCTCATCAACCGATCTGCTATCACCAGTGCGTTGTCAAAAGTGCCCCCCCGGATGAGGTTCTGGTCATATAGTGCATCCAATTCCCGCAGAAATACAAAGGTGCGTGCAGATGCGATGTCTGATGAAAAGTCTTGCCCGGATTGAAAAGAAGCATATTGCTTGCCCAGAATAGGACTGTTAAAATCAATCATGGCGGTGATCTCCAACTTATCAGCGGGCAGTGCCACAATTTCAGAACCCGTGACCTCGTCGCGGTATTCAATGGGCTCCTCTACTACAAAGACCTCACGATCTTTTTCCAACACCTCAGTGCCTGCTTCGCTCAAGACTTTTACGAATGGATCTGCACTACCATCCATGATAGGAACTTCTTGTCCGTCAATCTCTACCAAAACATTGTCAAGGTGGAGCCCTGTAAGAGCGGCCATCAGATGCTCGATGGTACTGACCTGAGCATCTTTCTGACGAATCGTTGTTCCTCTCAATGTCGAAGCAACACGACTCACATCTGCTGGAATGACCGGTTTCTGGTCCAAGTCAACACGCTGAAAACGAATGCCGTGATTGGCATCTGCAGGATGAAATGTCAGGTTTACCCGTGCTCCTGTATGTAACCCAATTCCTGAAATAGATTGCTTAGAAGCAATTGTGGTCTGCTTTCTGCTCGACATGTACGTGATCTAGCTATGCGAATATACTGCTTTACTACTCACCAGCACCCTCGAGCTCTGCCAGACGGGCTTCCATCTTGGCCAGTTTGCGAGCCATCTGTGGCAATTTCTGAAAGATGGCGAAGGATCGGTAGTAGTCTGTGTAGGGCATAGCAGGGCTGCCTTGAATCTTGTCGCCCTTCTCCGTACCACGAATGACGCCAGATTGTGCCTGAATCAGGGTGCCCTCACCTAGTGATATATGTCCAATGACACCTGCTTGGCCCCCCAACTGACAACCAGCGCCCAGCTTGGTGCTGCCCGCTATACCAACCTGCGCTGCCAATGCGGAATGCGGGCCCACTTCTACATTATGCGCTATGTGCACAAGGTTGTCCAATTTAGCCCCATCCTTAATGCGAGTCGATCCCATGCTCGCGCGATCGACAACAGAATTGGCACCAATTTCGACTTTGTTCCCTATCTCCACATTTCCTACCTGTGGGATCTTGGTAAAACTACCGTCTGGTTCAGGTGCATATCCAAAGCCATCGCTGCCAATAACCACATTGGCATGGATGATGGATTGCTCGCCGATCTTGCACTCGTGATACACCCGCACGCCGGGATACAGCACGGTGCCATTTCCAATTACGGCATTTTTACCCACATATACATTGGGATAAAGTACCACCTCTTCGCCGATGACTGCACCTTCCTCTACCACACAAAATGCTCCTACAGATGCTGAGTCTGCTACCGAAGCTTTCCCATGGATGTATGCCGATCCACGATCTGCTGATGTGCCTCCTGTATCATTCCCAAATTGTTGCATCAATTGCGCCATCGACGCATATACGTCATCCACGCGGATCATGGTTGGGGCAATGGGTTCTCGTGGTTGAAATTGACGAGATACCAAGACAATGGAGGATTCTGTACTATAGATAAATGATTCGTACTTGGGGTTTGCGAGAAAAGTGAGCGTACCCACGGTCCCCTCTTCTATCTTTGCCGGCGCGGAAACCGTCACCGAAGGGTCTCCTTCTACAACTCCTCCTAGGAGTTGGGCGAGTTGTTGTGCAGAAACTTCCATGGGTATATTTCGTTTAGACTGATATTATCACCTCTATTAAGGTGCATCAATTGATATATATTGTGCAAAAATAAGGGAACTGTTGAGTAAAGTATGGCGCATAGGAACTCGGGGCAGCCGATTGGCCCTTTGGCAAGCTCATTACATCCAAGATGAATTGAGTAAAAACGGTCATGAAAGCGAAGTAGTGGTGATTAAGACTCAGGGAGACAGAGTACAGCATCTGAGTTTTGATAAGCTTGAAGGCAAAGGATTCTTCACCAAAGAAATTGAACAGCACCTCACGAATGGCGACGTAGATCTTGCGGTACACTCCCTCAAAGACCTACCGACGGAGAAGCATCCAGAATTGAAAGTAGCAGCGTTAACGGCACGTGCTGATCCCGCTGATGTCCTCTTAATCAGACCCGAACTCCTTGACCAATCAATGGCCATGCATCTGCCAAAAGGAGCAAAAGTAGGTACCTCTTCGCTTAGGCGACAGGCTCTCCTATTGGACATCCGTCCCGATCTGCAATGTTTGCAGCTAAGAGGTAATGTTCCCACACGTGTCCAGAAATTGATGGAAGGGCAATACGATGCCATTATGCTTGCCAAGGCGGGATTGGATCGATTGGAGTTGGATCTGACCCAGCTCCATAGCTGGGCCTTAAGTCCTCGCGAGTTTGTCCCTGCCGCTGGCCAAGGTGTCGTTGCGGTTCAGATTCGCAGGGATGATGACGCCATGTCCGATGTGGTCAGGTCGTTGCATCATGCATCGGTGGCCAAGTGTACCAATGTTGAGCGCAAAGTGTTGCAACTGATGGAAGGAGGCTGCCATATCCCGCTCGGTGCGTATTGTGAAATGGATCCATTGCAGAATTTTCATGTTTGGGCTGCTTGGCAAGCACATGATGAGGAGCCATTGAGAAGAGTCAAAGTATCATTGGGCACTACTCATGGTCTAGCGGATGCTGTTGTTGAAGCATTGAAAGAAATCAAGATCTAAAAGCTTTAAAGGAATAATACCTCATGTTCTTACTTTTTGACCTCTCCGCCAACGGCAAACCACGCAACTGGAAAGCACATTTTACGGATTCTTTTAGTTGGCCACGCATGATTCATTTGGCCTGGCTTCTCTATGATAAGAAAGGCAATCTAGTAGAAGAAAAGGACGTCATAATTAAGCCAAAAGGCTTTGACATAGGTCCTGACGCCCTTAAGATGCATAAACTAAGCCTTGAAGAAATCGAAGAAAAGGGCGTGGACATGGTCGATGCTCTGGAAGCCTTTAAGCCTGCCTTGGAACAGGCGATCTATGCTTTCGCTTTTAACCTTCAATACAATGAGAACATTCTTCAGGCCGAATACTACCGTAACAATCTGGTCCATAAATTCAGCCAAACAGAACGGTTTTGCCTAATGAGAGAGAGCACCTTCTATTGTAAGATTCCAAATCGAGGAGGTGGATACAAATGGCCAAGTTTGCAACAATTGCACGCAAAGCTCTTTAATGCGGGTTTCGATGGTGCAGGTAATGCATTGCAAGATGTGACCGCACTATCTAGATGTTTCAACAAACTACTGAGCTTGGGCGAACTCGATGATCTCTTTTAAATGCCAAAACTCTTCATATCCAGAGATGTTGACCACCAAGGTCCCTTCCATGCATTGATGGATAGTCAATGGTCGGTCACGGGGAGAAGTCTGATCAAAATCAAATACCGTTCGTTCGAACTACCTACCAACTTTAGCTGGATGTTTTTTTACAGCCAACATGGTGTGCGTGCATTCTTTAAAAACGTTTCTTCAGCCGCTGTCAAAGACGTCAAGGTAGGGGCTTTTGGGCCGAAGACCGCAGCTTCCATTGAAGCTCACATGCCCGTGCACTTCATAGGCAATGGGAAAGGAGTGGAAGTCGCTCAGGCGTTTGAGGTGGTCGCAGCACATGAACGGGTGTTGTTTGCTCGGGCTCAAAATAGCATGCGATCAGTGCAATCGAGGGTGTCCACCATACATACAGTTGACCTAGTCGTGTATGATAATGAAGTGGATCTCTCGAGCGGAATCCCGGAGCACGATTGGGCGGTACTGACCAGCCCCCTCAATGCCAAAACGTACATGCACCATACAAAAGGCACAGCAGAAAAAAACCTGGTGGCTATTGGGGCTAGTACAGCCCAGGCACTATATGATTTGGGGGCCACCAAGGTAATCGTTCCTGATAACCCTTCAGAAGAATCCATCGTTACGCTACTTTTGCAATGCGATATCTACCATACCATCGCATCATGATCAAAAACCTGCACATAAAAAACTATGGATTGATCGAGGAAATCTCGATCGATTTTTCTCCCAAGCTTAATATTATAACGGGCGAAACTGGCTCAGGCAAATCAATGCTGTTAGGGGCAATTGGCCTCATTCTCGGCAATAGAGCGGATGCAAAAATGGTCCGGGACCCCGCGAAGAAATGCATTATTGAGGGGACTTTCTCGCTAGACCAGGAGATACCGTCTCCCCTAGGGGAGGATCTCGATCTTCAAGGCGCAGACGAATTAGTGATTCGTCGCGAGCTATCTGCGACGGGAAAGTCACGTATTTTCGCTAACGATGCGCTGGCTACCCTCAAACAGATCCAGACGTTGTGCCAGTCACTGGTTGACCTGCACCAACAGTTTGAAAATCTAGGGATCAACAATAATCTGGTCCAGATGCAGATTCTCGATGCAGTAGCCGGAAGCGAAAAGGCCAATGCCCAATACCGCACGATCTATCGCGAGTGGACAGAAATGAAAGTTGCGCTGGAGCAGGCCAGGCAGGAACAGAGCGCCTTGCTTAGAGAGCGTGACTACCTTCAGTTTCAAGTGGCAGAATTTGAAGAGGTCGCAATCGATCCGGCTAGTGATAAGCTGCTTGAGGATAGCGTTCGGCAGGCAGAACAGAGCGATGACATGTCCTCAGCCTTGAGAGAGGTGGGCTTTGCTTTTGACGGAGACGAATCTTCTCTTATTCCCCGCTTAAAGACCCTGATCAGTCGACTTCGTGCATTCAATAGTTTTTCAAACATCCAAAAACTAGAAGAACGACTGGAAGCTGTCCTGATCGAAATAACCGACCTACAGGCCGAAGTGGAAAATGTCAGTGAGCACATTGTGGTAGATCCTGAACAACTGCAGCAATGGCAGAGTCGCTTAGACCTACTCAATAGACTGATGCACAAGCATGGGGCAAAGGAAATCGATGATCTGGCAGACATTGCGGAGCAAATGCAAGATAGGCTGGCGGGTATGGATGCAATCGATGCAGATATTGCCAAATATGAAAAAGAGGTCGAGCGGCTGGAAAAAGAACTTGAAAGAGCTGCTAAAACACTAAGGGCCAAACGTCAGAAGGCGATGCCTGGATTCGAGAAGAATGTCAATGCTCTGTTGGCAGACCTTCGCATGGAAGGAGCTCGTTTTCATGTTCTGCTTGAGCCGCAGATCTACAGATCCAATGGAGCGGATGCCATTGAATTTCAATTTTCCGGGAACGCCGGCTCTGCACTGGCACCATTGAAGCAGACAGCCAGTGGTGGAGAACTTTCGCGTATCGCCCTGGTAATAAAGTCGCTGATCGCCGAAAAAATCGCATTGCCGACCTTAATCTTTGATGAAATCGACAGCGGCGTATCGGGAGATGTGGCAAAGAGAATGGGATCCATCTTCAAGCAAATGGCACAGCGACACCAAATCATCAGCATCACCCATTCTCCGCAGGTAGCAGCACGGGCTGATGCACATTTTCGCGTGTTTAAAGAATCAAAAGCCTCATCCGCTTCCTCCCATATTGCACTACTGGATTCAGACCAGAGCATCGAGGAGATCGCCACAATGCTCAGCTCCAGTCCACCAAGTGCAAAAGCCATGGCAAGCGCACGTGAGCTTATACAAAGTGAATAGTGATGAACTTAGATGGACGCCAATTCAGGCTTGTATCAGCCCAAGGAAATTCTGATCTATCAGACTCCGTGATCTTCAAATATTTTCAGCATGGGCCATGGATCTGGGGCACCTACTTCAGCAAGGAAGTTGATCGGGGTACACTTTTGGGCAGGTTTACAGCTGAGAATGCGATTGCCTTTACTTATTGTCATTGGTCGGGAGGCCAGAAGCGCAAGGGACAATGCAAGAGCATCATTGACTCCGACGAGGGGGGGGCCTTGCGTATTCAAGAAAATTGGACCTGGACAGAAGGGGGACTGGGGTCCGGCACCAGTGTCATCGAGGAGATCTATGAATAATGGTAATTTTGGACACTGAAACGAAACTTATGACAGAACAGAATATGCAGCTCCTGCAAGGCAAGCGAGGGATCGTTTTTGGAGCGCTGGACGAAAACTCAATTGCCTGGAAGGTAGCAGAGAAGTGTGTAGCTCATGGAAGTACGATTACATTGACCAATGCCCCGGTGGCATTGCGAATGGGCAAGATTCAAGAATTGGGAGAGAAACTAGATGCAGAAGTAATTCCAGCGGATGCCACCAACCTTGAAGACCTGGAAAATCTTTTTACTCGAAGCATGGAGGTTTTAGGGGGTAAAATAGATTTCGTTCTGCACGCCGTCGGTATGTCGGTCAACGTAAGAAAAAAGAAAGCGTATACTGATCTTAATTATGATTGGATGTTAAAGAGCATGGACATCAGCGCCATCTCTTTCCATAAAGTGATGCAGACTGCAGTCAAGACGGAAGCACTATCTGATTGGGGATCAATCCTTGCCCTCACTTACATCGCTGCACAACGGGTTTTCCCAGACTATAGCGAAATGGCTGAAGCAAAGGCGCTGTTAGAATCTTTTGCCCGATCCTTTGGATACCATCTGGGGGAGCAGAAAAAGGTGCGGGTCAATACAATATCGCAGTCCCCAACCCGGACCACTGCGGGTTCTGGCATCAAGGGTTTTGATGACTTCTTTGGGTATGCAGAAAAGATGTCGCCGCTTGGGAATGCAGATGCGGATTCGTGCGCTGATTTTTGCGTGGTGCTGTTTTCTGATCTCAGCCGCATGGTGACCATGCAAAACATCTATCACGATGGCGGCTTTAGCAGTATGGGCATCAATCCAAGAGCGTTAACGCAATCATAAGCTGCTCCAGTAACTGGTGCCGTAACCCGGCAATAACGTTGTACACGCTGAAGATGAAGTATACGAAGTCTCTTCTGCTGTTGGTTGTCCTGCTCGGAATGACCTACATCTCTGGCATGGCACAACGTGGTGCACCAAGAGGAAATCCCAATGTGGAGTCCGACTTTAATTCTGAGCACACCACGCCAGACACGCTTGATGTGGGCTACCGTTATTTTGGGCGTTTTGATTCGCTGATTACCTACGCGGATACCCTTCGTACATGGTTTCATGAATACGACATCAATCGCATCCAAGGACGCACATATTTTAACCTTGGTTTTCCCGGATCTGCAGCGCTGCCTGTCTTACCAGAGGTGTCATCCCAAGTGGGATTTCGGCTAGGACTCAATCAATATGACGTCTACCGGCTTCGCCCGGAAGACATCCGTTTCTATTCTGCAAAGAAGGCATTTACACATGCTCGGTTTACGCAAGGTCCCACGCAGGAGGATGGCGTCTTTAGCTTACAGTTCGGACGTGAGTTTAAAGACAACATCTCATTGTCTATGGACTATCGACGGACAAACAACACTGGCTTCTACGAAAATCAATCCATTCGCAACACCAATTTCAGTATGGGGTTGCGCTATGTGAGTAAGAATGGAAAGTGGCGCTCTGACGCCGCCTACGTTACCAATCGGTTTAGGCACGCTGAGAATGGTGGCATCACGACGGACACTTTGTTTCGCACTGAAAATGCGTCCATTCGCCAAAACATCCCAGTGGGCATATCCAGTGGTCAGACGCAAGATCAGGAGTACGGTTTCCATATAAACACGCAATACCTACTCTCGAGAGACAGCACCAGCACCCGCGATCCTATTGGAATAGGGCATGTACTTTCGTGGAATCAGCGTAAATATTTATTTGCTGATGCCAGTCCCGAATCTTCAGAATATTACGGCATTTTTAACGTGGATACCAGAGGCCTCCGCAACGCCATCGATCATCGCATCCTGCGAAATGACTTCTACTTATCGCTTGGACAAACCGCTGCGTATCGTCGACTGGTAGTAGGAATGCGCAATCAAGCGCACCGGCTCTTTCAAGATCAGATTTCCACTTCTTTTGTCAATTGGATCGCTCATGGGGACATTGCACTGACCCCTACAAGTTGGCTATTTATTTCGGCCAAAGCAGAGCTTGCATTGGGGAATGGATTTGAGAGTTATACCTCAGAGGGAAAGCTAACATTGGAATTGGGGGGTGCAGGCCGATTGGAAGGACTCATCAATATAAATTCCGTTAACGCTACACAAATAGCACAGGAATTTGCGGTGAGTCAGGATCAAATCTGGCAAAACAGTTTTAAGAACATTTTGCAGAATCACCTGCGTGTCTCCTATCTGCTGCCTGGTGGCAAACTGAGAGCAAGTGCGGGTCAGTTATTGGTCACCAACGGCACCTATTTTTCGGCAGAAGGTCGGTCTATGCAAGATGATGGTACTACCTCGTTGTCCTACCTTAGCCTGTACTCCCGGCTGCGTTGGGGACCTCTCGTCACCGAAAACAAGTTCATTCTGCAATTTACCAACAGTACAGATGTCTTCAGAGTACCGCGCTGGCACACCGAAAACAGCCTCTACCTCAGTGGGAGGCTTTTCAAGAAAGTCCTAAACGTAGATACGGGATTCGATTTTCGACTGTTTGAATCGTATGAGGGATTGACCTACCATCCGTTGCTGGGTCAGTTTGTTATTGACAATGAGTTTGAGACCTCTGCGTATCCTGTTGTTGACTTTCGCGTAAATATGCGTGTCCGATATTTTCGGGCATTCATCAAACTTGAAAACATCCTCAACCCCATTCGCAATGATGTACCGATCCAAATCAGCAGATACCCCCAACAAGACTTCAATATTCGCATCGGGATCGGTTGGACATTCATCAATTGATGAGTCATGTGTCCGCTCTCAAATCCTGGTCTACAGGCTCAGATTTGGAGACAGTTTATGATCACGATCGCTATAGAATTCATTGATCAAATCGATTGCTTCTTCTACATCATCCGTCAAATGGAAAAGGTCCAGATCTTTCGGACTGATGTTCCGCTCCTGTTCTAACATCGTTCCCTTTAGCCAGTCAATCAGGCCCTGCCAATAGGATGAGCCATATAGAACCACCGGAATTTCGGCAATCTTCTTGGTTTGAATCAAGGTAAGCAGTTCAAACAGCTCATCCAGCGTTCCGAAACCTCCCGGCATAACAACAACTGCTTGAGCATACTTTACAAACATGACTTTCCGGACAAAGAAGTAACGATGATTGAGAACCTTATCGGCATCAATGTAGGGATTGTGTCCTTGCTCCATTGGAAGGTCGATATTTAACCCTACAGATACTCCCTTCTTGTTGTGTGCCCCTCGGTTACCTGCCTCCATAATTCCTGGACCACCGCCTGTAATGACGCCATATCCCTCTTCGATTAACCGTTCTGCTACCTTGACGGCGGCCTGGTAATATTCGTTATCGGGTTTGGTTCTTGCCGAGCCAAATACACTGACACAAGGTCCAATTTGATTCAACCTTTCGAATCCGTCCACAAATTCAGCCATGACCTTGAACAGGGTCCAGGCATTCTCTGCTTTAAAATCTCTCCATTCTCTCATATCCATTATTTAATTAGTCGAATTTTAGGATTTCAGGCACCGATCAAAGATGCAAATTGCATCTTCTTCTACAGCAAAAAAGAAGCCTCCAACATCAACGGGCTGGAGGCTTACAACTTCTTAAATCAAATAGGTACGGATTCAAACTTCCACGTCTGACTTATACCTTGAGTAAGCTTGGTTTAAAAAATCGGTTAGTTCGTTGACGTCCTGAAACTTATCAAAAAAGTTAAGTTGCTTGTCTCTGCTCTGCAATCTGCTGTTGGGTACTACAAAACTTAAGACGTCGGATTTAGAGATAGAGTCACCACTTAGGATAATTAAGCGTTCGACCACGTTGCGTAACTCTCTGATGTTTCCACTCCAATCAAGCTCACGCAAGCCCTTGAGTGCATCGCTTGTGATTTTCTTCGCCGGGACACCATACTCCTTGCAGATCTGCTCAATGAAATGCTTAACCAAGAGCGGGATGTCATCACGCCTGTCATTTAGGGCGGGAACCGATACGATGATGACGGCAAGTCGATGGTACAAATCTTCGCGAAACTCCTTGCGTGCGATCTGGTCCATCAGGTTCTTATTAGTGGCGGCTATCACTCGCACATTCACAGCGATGGATTTTTCTCCACCCACTCGTGTGATTCTATTCTCCTGCAATGCACGCAGTACCTTTGCCTGGGCTGCCAAACTCATGTCGCCTATCTCATCCAGAAATAGCGTACCGCCGTTGGCTTGTTCAAATTTGCCAATACGTTGCTTAACAGCAGAAGTAAACGAGCCTTTCTCGTGTCCAAACAGCTCACTTTCTATCAGTTCCGCAGGGATGGCTGCACAGTTTACCTCCACGATCGGATGCTCATTGCGAGCGCTTTTCTCATGGATCCAACGAGCGACCAACTCTTTTCCTGTTCCGTTCTCACCCGTGATTAAGACGCGTGCATCAGTGGGCGCAACTTGGTCAATGGTCTTCTTAATCTTAGCTATTGAATCGGATTCTCCAATGATTTCTTGGGTCTTAGATCGAGACACCCGACGTTGCAACACTTTCTTTTCAGATACCAAACTGGCCCTGTCCATGGCGTTGCGGATGGTGATCAGCATTCGGTTCAGATCCGGTGGCTTGGCGATAAAGTCAAAAGCCCCTTTCTTAACCGCCTCCACGGCCGAATCAATATTAGCATGCCCACTGATCATGATCACGGGCGTGTCGGGTGATATCAATTGAATTCTTTCCAAAGCCTCCATCCCATCCATTTTGGGCATTTTGATGTCCATTATGACGACATCATAAGAACTCTTCTTCAACTTAACCAAACACTCCATGCCATCCTTCGTCTCGTCTACCTCGTACTTCTCGTATTCAAGGATATCGCGTAAGGTTCTCCGGATCGAAGCCTCATCGTCTACTATTAGCACCTTTGCCATTGGAAATGATTGTTTTAAAGTCGATTACAAATTATGATAAAATCACATGTGTAAAGAAACAGAAATCAGCAGACAAATGCCAACGGAAGAGACGGTTTGCGATATATATTTATATATCGCTATCTAATCGGCTGATTATCAGAAAACAACCTTGAGTTGCCTCCTTAACTTGATAATTCATTGATCGCGATCCAAGACATGAGGCCTACCCCAATCTCCAATGCCGATTCGTCGATGTCAAATGTAGGTGTGTGGACTGGTGATGTGATCCCTTTTTGCGCAGTGCCTGTGCCCAGTCTGTAGAAGCATGCAGGGATTTCATGAGAATAGTATGCAAAGTCTTCAGCGGTCATACGAATGGGAAGATCCACTACATTCTCTTCGCCCAGATAGCCACATGCTGCTTGCCTAAATCTATTTGTCAATTCCGGATTGTTGAGTAGGTAAGGATATCCTTTCCTGATCTCAAGGTTGCTTTTTGCTCCCATTGCCACGGCAATCTGGGTGACGATTCTATGGATGTGTTCATGTGCTTCGCGCCGCCATTCTTCATTCAGTGTTCGGAATGTTCCCTCTAAGTAGACGCGTGTCGGGATGATGTTGGTCGCGCCACCATCGGAATAAATTTTACCAAAACTCAATACCGATGGAATTTCAGGATCCGAAAAGCGACTTATCACTTGTTGCACAGCACTGATTATCTGAGCGGCAGTGGCGATCGGGTCGATGAAATCCTGCGGCAGCGCTGCATGTCCACCCTTGCCAATGATTTCGAGATAAATTTCATCTGCCGATGCCATGTAGACACCTGCCTTTACCCCAATTTTCCCGACTTCCAAGGGAGGATGCACATGTTGACCGAAAATCGATTTGGTTTGGGGAGCCTCCTCCAGTACGCCATCGGCAATCATCAATGATGCGCCTCCTGGCAGCTTTTCTTCTGCTGGTTGAAAGACGAGTTTAACACTTCCCTCCAGATGTTTTTCGACGGACTTTAAGACCCGTGCTGTGCCCAATAGTGACGCAGTATGTACGTCATGACCACATGCGTGCATGACTCCCGGTCGCGTGGAGGCATACTCGACTTCATTTTCTTCTTGTATCGGCAAAGCATCAATGTCCGCCCGCAAGGCAATGCTTTTGCCTGCCGCACCAGCTCCGATGACACCTACAATCCCGTTGCCCCCTCTGCCCTTTGTATGGGGTATGCCAAGACGGTCCAGTTCTGCTGAAATGTAAGCTGCGGTCCGCACTTCTTCAAACGACAATTCCGGGTGACGATGAAGATGTCTGCGATGGTCAATGACTTCATTGCTATGCGTGCGGGCCAGCTCCTTGACTTGCTCAGATCCAATCATTTCCTTTTATCAAGATGATTTAGATTAATGAAGATACGTTCCAAATCGAACCAGAATCGATAATCTCGTGCATAATAAAATACTTCCATGTCTCCAGCTAAGGCGTCGTCGGATATGCCAATCACAGCAGGTCTAATCCTAGGCAACTGATCATGAACACTGCTATCATACCCGACCCATGTCATTTTGCCAAGGGATACAGCCATAAGATTACGCAAGAAAGGTCTCGGTTCGTTGCCTAATATCAATAGTATGGGAGTCAAAAGCAATAGCATACAAGACACTACAAGATCCAGCAGGCGCTTGCCCCTTCGGTTCGGTTTGGTATCAATGCTGTAACCAATCTCAACCGTTTCATGCAAGCCTCGGTACATCTTCGAAGGCGAACTTATTATGCTGACAGACGCTGCCGGAGCCATTCGAAAGTGATATTTCGGTCCCAAGCGAGACATCGATTCCATAACCTGAGTGGCAGAGACATCATTCATGCAAAATACAATCTCACTCACTTCGTGTAAGGAACAGAGCTCTTCTAGGTTCGCAATAGAACCTAAAGCGCCTTTCTGATCATCAGCCGAGAGGGATATTCTGCCAACAAAATCGGATCCAGTGGAAAATGCAGACAGCACACGATCCAATCTCTTTTCTTCTTCCTCGCTTCCCATCAGGACGATGCGTCGAGGTCTTTCGGCACTACCTGATTGGAAAAAATTAATAATAAAGCGGACCATGATGCTGGCTGCCAAAGCCAGGGGCACACCAAATAACACCAAAGCCCTGGAGATACGATGGTATTCAGGAAGTGCTGCATAAAGCAAGACGATGATGATCCAGGTCGTTGCACAAACTCGCACTAGTCTTCTCCTATCCCTATCGTGGTCAACATCATCGTACACTCCGCTGAGAAACATGACCACGATCCATACAGAGGCATAGGCAGCCAGATGCAATCGGAGCGAAGCAAAGGAATAATATGCCGGGTCGTCGTAGTAATATGAAGCCCAAATCTGAGTAAAGGCATAGAGGAACAAAGTAAACACAACCAAGTCCAGTGCAGGACGCAATAACCCACCTATCCATCGACAAACCCACCGAAAACCAGTTCTAAGCGCAATGGTTATGCCTAAGAGTAATGACAACATCATCGCCGTGGAGCGCGAAAAGTGCTTGGCCGCGAAGATGCGCATGGCACCATAAAAATTGCGAATGTACGCCGCCTCTGATTTGTCGGTGCTCTCTCCCTTGTAATGAATTATGGAGGTTTGAGGAAAGTACACAACCTCAAATCCCGCCTTGGTGATGCGATAGGACAGGTCAATGTCTTCTCCATACATAAAGAAGTCTTCATCAAGCCCCTTGAGCTGCAGTAACAATTTCCTCGGAGCCATGAAAAAAGCGCCGGTTAGCACGTCCACATTTTGGATTTCGTCATTACGCAATTCACCACGATAGTAAGAATTGAAGATGCCAGAGCGTGGCCACACCCTGTTTAAGCCTACCAATTTGCAAAAGGAGGCCCACAGTGAAGGAAATCCACGTTTTGATTCCGGCAGGTAAGTACCACTGCCATCCACCATCTTGACTCCAAGGGCTCCGACCTCTGGATGTGCCATCAAGTAGTCTAGTGAGGCCTGCAGGGTATCATCTCGAACCATCGTGTCGGGGTTAAGGAGCAGGACATACTCTCCTTGTGCCACCTTGATGCCTTGATTATTTGCTGTAGAGAACCCAACGTTCTCTCTATTCTCAATGATTCGAACTGGGCAGTCGTAGGTTTGCTTCCTTATATATTCTACAGACCGATCAGTGGATGCATTATCGACCACGATGATCTCGAATGCATGATCAAGCTTACTAACCATAATGGATTGCAGTAGCTCATGTAGAAAGAGCTTGACATTATAACTGACGATGACAATACTGAGATCCATAGTGACAGAGCGGCCCGGTGATCAACTCACTAGATAAGGCGTTCTTGTCATGATCGATCGAGCCAGAGTAAGCTCGTCTGTGTACTGGAGTTCGCCGCCGAAGGCAACCCCACGAGCGATCTGACTGACCTTAACATGTGCATGCCTGCTCAGGAGTTTAGAAATGTAGAACATTGTCGTCTCACCATCGATCGTTGGACTGATCGCCATGATGACTTCCTCGGGTCTTTCCTGCTGTACGCGTTCTAAGAGTTCCGCTATGGTCAAATCTTCAGGTCCGATTCCCTCAATGGGGGAGATTATTCCACCTAACACATGAAACAATCCCATATACTGCCCTGTTTCCTCAATGGCCATAACGTCTTGAATGGTTTCCACCAAACAGATGGTTTTTTGCTCGCGTCGAGTATCTGCACATACTTCACATAAGCTGCCATCCGCGATATTATGGCACCGAGTGCAAAATTGCACTTGGGAAAGGTCTGATACAGATTTGGCCAGTCGCTCTCTATAAGTGGAGTCCGACTGCAATAGATGGATGGATAAACGCAGTGCCGTGCGTTTTCCTATCCCTGGCAATGCCGCTAAGGACTCTACAGCATCGTTGAGTAACTTAGAATTAATCTTCATCGCACCTTAAAAGTACTAAATAGCGGTGCCTCCGTTGGATTGCATGGCAGGGATACAGAACAGAATACCATTTGCCCAGAATCTTAGTATTTTGAGCGTTTAAAGTTGGCTGAAAGCAAGGTAAATTATGGCTGAAATAATTCGAATGCCGCGTCTTAGTGACACCATGGAAGAAGGAGTGATCGTGGGTTGGCTAAAAAATGAAGGAGATGACATTGAGCCGGGAGATATCCTGGCAGAGGTAGAGACCGACAAGGCTACCATGGAGCTGGAAAGTTACCACGAGGGGACGCTTTTGCACATCGGCGTCAAGGAAGGTGCTGTACCCGTCAATGGAGTCCTTGCTGTCATCGGAGAGAAAGGAGAAGATTTTCAAGCCCAGCTAGATGCCGAGTTGGCTAAGGATGCTTCGAACGAGGCAAGTGCCGACGTTCCTGTGGAAGAAGTAGTGGCAACAGCCAGTGCTAGTGAGGCTGAGGTACAGACTGCCCAGGTTGAGTCGTCTTCTGCGAATGGACAAGATCGCATAAAAGCATCGCCCCTAGCCAAGTCAATGGCTGCAGATGCAGGAATCGATCTAGCGCGTTTGCAAGGATCCGGGGACGGAGGCCGCATTGTCAAACGCGACGTAACCGAGGCGATCAACAAGGGAGGTTCTACAGTGGGGACAGAGGCCTTTATTGCTACACCTGGTGTATCAACCAGTGAACCGGTCTCCCAAATGAGAAAAGTCATTGCCCGCCGATTGAGTGAGAGCAAGTTTTCTGCACCTCACTTCTATGTCACGGTGGAAATTGACATGGACAATGCCATTGCCTCTCGAAAGCAGATGAATGAAGATGCACCGCCAAAAATCTCCTTCAACGACTTGGTAGTCAAGGCGTCCGCGGCCGCTTTGCGTAAGCATCCTGCCATCAATGCCAGCTGGTCTTCCGATTCCATAACCTATCATGGAGATGTGCATATCGGAGTTGCTGTCGCAGTAGATGACGGTTTGATGGTCCCTGTAATTCAACATGCTGACCAAAAAAGCCTGGCCCAAATTGGTGCCGAAGTGAGGGAGAAAGCAGGAAGAGCTCGCGAACGGAAACTACAGCCCGATGAAATGCAGGGCAATACTTTTACCATCTCCAATCTGGGAATGTTTGATGTCGATGAATTCACTGCCATCATCAATCCTCCGGACGCTTGCATACTGGCGGTAGGATCAATTGTGCAAAAACCAGTGGTACGCAATGGAGAAATTGTAGTGGGGAACACGATGAAGGTCACCCTATCTTCGGATCATCGCATCGTAGATGGAGCAACTGCAGCCCAGTTTTTGCAGACACTCCGCAGATATCTCGAGCACCCGGTCAAAATGTTGATTTGACAATCAACATAAGGCTCCTGTAAGACTTCTTGCGATATCAGCTGACTGCATTACCTCCGGAGAACTGCCGTGTCCCAATCAGCAGCATGTTGTCATAGCTTGATTCATAAGTTCCATAATGCACCTGCTGCCCACAGGACAAGTACCTCGTTGCCCACTTTTGCGCCCTCAACGATTAGAACAGACCCCGGTGTGGCGTTAGCAATTTTGTGAACCAACTATTAATTACCATCCGCTCTACGGAAGATCCTACCAGGGAATTCACGTGGCTTAGACAGGCCTACGCACAAAAAAAAGAGCGAAGTACTAATGTGCTTCGCCCTTTACTAGTGAGGTAATATGCTTTGTTGCTATTCGTATCCTGAATTGCGATTGCCTGAGTATTTAGGGCCTGGTCGAGAAGAACCTGGTGTTCCGTCCCCAGCATCAGGGCCTTCTGGCTCGTCCATCTCAGTATCATTGGGTCCTGCAATGGTAAACTCAACTCGACGATTAAGATACTGCTGCATTTCCTTGCTCTTATCCATCGCATGATTGTCAGCAAGTTCTGGAATGAGTGGCGAATCTTCGCCTCCAAACTGAACAATTAATCGGTTTCGGGCTATCCCATACTTGGTTACCAAATAGTCAACTGCGGCAAGTGCACGACGATAGGAAAGTACTTTGTTGTAGTCATTTGGATTCCGAACATCAGTATGCCCCTTGGCCACCACTTTGACTTCTGGGTGCTCCTTCATCACGGTAGCAACATGGTGCAGTTGTCCATAGAACTCGGGCTTAACGTAGTACTTGTCCAAATCAAAATGGATCATGGGCAAAAACCAGTTTGTGCGAATATTGCTGATTTTCTGGTTGACCAGATCCGTGACTTCATCTTGGGTGAGATATGGATCTTCGGGGATCTGCGCTACTCCACTTCCGTCTACATCGTATCCGGGCAAGGAATATGGCTCTGCATCTTGATAGTCCAGGACGCCATCGCCGTCGCTATCTAAAGCGATTCCGCGCGTATCCACAGGTGCGCCGTCCGGGCTTTCGATTTCCTGATCGAGCATATCGATCACTCCATCTCCATCGGTATCGGTAAGATCTAAGATTGGGCGGGCCTTCACCTCAGCCAAATCGCTCAT
>JAHQVP010000217.1 GCA_019634275.1 Saprospiraceae bacterium | reverse complement strand
GGTTCTTACTCCGACTCACTGCAGGGACGGCTGAGAGGAGCGGCTGGCTGGCTAGGTTAGGGCTCTTGGAATCTCAGGGATGTTTCGGCTGCGCTACGCTCCGCTCAACATGACACATGATGCAATCGATCCTAGTCGCGTACGCGTTGACCGTCTACCATGCGCCATATGCCAAGTGGATTACCTTCCTTTAAGGCATCTGGAAGGAGGTCATCTGTAAAGTTCTGGTAGCAGAATGGACGGGCAAATCGTTTGATGGCATTGGTCCCAACCGAGGTAGACTGGGGTGCTGTGGTTGCAGGAAATGGCCCTCCATGTACCATGGCGTGGCATACCTCGACGCCCGTAGGAAATCCATTGATCAACAACCTGCCCACCTTCCGTTCTAGAATCCTGAGTAATTCTCGGTTGGCCTCGAGATCGGCAGGTGTTCCATGCACGGTAGCCGTCAAATGACCGCTCAGTTTTCGAGCCGCGGATAGAAACTGTGCTGATGACTTACCGCGAATCAGAATTGTGGAGGGACCGAACACTTCCTCTTCAAGCCTTGCATCACTTAAATAAGCATCCAGCGAGGTTCGGAATATTTTGGCCGAAACGGAGTTGCTGGATTCCTCCAATTGACCGATGGCCACCGCTTCTATTTCAGCCGTCGTTTCCAACTGATGGGTTCCATGCTCATAGGCATCACGGATCCCGGTAGTCAACATGGTTCCCGCCGTTCCCACGGCAATGGCTTTCGTCAATGCATCCGCAAAAGGGGCTTCCACTCCATCATCTTTGATAAAGACGAGTCCCGGATTGGTACAGAACTGCCCTACTCCCAATGTCACGGATCCGGCTAGTGCCTTGCCGATCTCTTCTCCTCGCTCTGCTAAAGCACCAGGCAATACAAAGACCGGATTGGTGCTTCCCATTTCGGCGAATACGGGAATCGGGACCGGCCTTCTATTGGCCAGGTCAAACAATGCTTTGCCCCCTCTGAAACTCCCAGTAAATCCCACCGCAGAAATCAACGGGTGGCTAACCAATGCTTCCCCAACAGCATGACTTGTGCCTTGAACGACCGAACAAACACCAATCGGCATTCCCGTCTTCTCCCCTGCCATGATGATTGCCCTTCCCACCATTTCCGAAGTACCGGGATGAGCAGGATGAGCCTTGATGACCACGGGACAACCTGCTGCCAGAGCGGAGGCTGTGTCCCCTCCTGCCACCGAGAAGGCCAGTGGAAAATTGCTTGCACCAAAAATGGCCACCGGTCCCAGAGGAAGCAGCATGTGTCGAATATCCACTCGTGGCATGGGCTGGCGATCAGGTTGAGCAGGATCGATCCGGGCATCTACCCATGATCCTTCTCTCACCACACTCGCAAAGAGCCTCAGCTGGTTCATGGTACGTCCACGTTCTCCAGTCAGACGTCCGAGCGGCAAAGCGGTCTCTGCCATGGCACGCTCCAGCAAAGCGTCACCTAGATTCAAGATTTCATCTGCGATGGATTCTAGAAATGTCGCTCTTTGTTCGGGTGATGTAGAGCGGTAAGCATCAAATGCTTGCTCCGCCAATGCAATGGCGGCTGAGATTTCTTGCCCAGTTGCTTCCTTAAAATCACCCGAAAGCGGCTGATTGGTCTTCGGATTCATTCCGGTAAATGATGCTGTACCTGTAGAAGATTCACTTGTACCAATCAGCTGTGCTCCTGTAATGTTCATAAGATTGTCTATTTGCTGGCCGCTATTCCCACAGTGTTTTCAAGAATGCCGATGCCATCGATTTCTATTTTGATCCTGTCGTTGACTGCTAGTGTGAAATCGTCTGGAGGAACGAGACAGGTTCCCGTCATCAAAAACACACCATGTACAAAAGTGCACTCTCTAAAGAGGTAGGTCGTGAGCTCTTCTAGTGATCTCTTCATTTGACTGATGGCCACCTCATCCTCATATAACAGCACCTCACCTCGGAGAATCTGCATTCGAATTACGGTTTCCAAGGAGATCGGAAGTTTGGGTACAAAAAGACATGGCCCAAGGGCTGCACTTCGATTGTAACTTTTTGCCTGAGGAAGATAGAGCGGGTTTTCTCCTTCTATGCTTCGCGAACTCATATCATTGCCCACTGTATACCCTTCTATGCTGCCTTCGCTGCAACAAAATAGGGTGAGCTCTGGCTCCGGCACATTCCAGGAAGAGTCGCGACGGATATGCACCACCTCTCCTGGACCCACCGTCCGCTCCGGGGTAGCTTTGAAAAAAATTTCCGGACGCTCGGCATCATACACCCTGTCGTAAAAGTCCCCGCCGCCGGCATCTTGAGATTCTTCCATTCGGGCAACCTTACTCCGTAGGTAGGTCACTCCTGCTGCCCAGACTTCCTGACGGACCAATGGCGCCAACCAGGTCAGCATTGGATCTGCCATTGCCGGCAGGGTCGCAATATGCTCAACCAGGTACGAATGCAGCTCTCTGCGATTGACTAGTTCATCCCATGAAAAATCACGAATAGCATACCAGTTTCCCAAAGAATCTTCAACCCAATTGGCCTCTCTGCTGCGGTACACTTTCATTGCGACGGAAAGAAAAGGAAAAAAACCTTCTTGTCTGTATCTTTCACCATATGAAATATCTTCCCGTCCTGATCCTCTTCCTGGCATGTTCTTGCACAGCAGAATTGAGTTTCGAAATTCACAACGTACAAAGCAACACTGAGGAGCTACTGATTGCCAGTGATCGACTTTCACCGGATTTAACCTGGGCCACAGGGACCAATTCCTCGGTTGTTAGAATACAGGATGGCATTTCCACAACTATTCCTTGTCCACATGATTCTTTACAGCTTCGGGATGTGCATGCTTTTTCTTCTGATCACATCCTGGCACTTAGCATCGGCCCGGGATCAGCTTCGAAGGTTCTTAGATACAAAGACAACGAATGGTCCATTCCCTATACACTGGAATATGAGGGTGGATTTCTTGACTGTATGGACTTCTGGGACGATCAACATGGCATCGTGTATGGAGATTCGTTTGATGGTTGGCCATGCATCTTGCAAACGGAAGACGCGGGCGAGACATGGACACGAATCGGCACTACCCGACTTCCAAAAGCAGGTAAAGGGGAGGGCGGATTTGCGTCCAGTGGGACCTGCCTTAAGACGAAATCGCCAGGAATTGCCTGGATCGGTACAGGGGCCGGAGGAAATGCCAGGCTGCTTTATACAAAAGATCACGGGAAAGCCTGGGAAGTTATCGAAACTCCTATGATCAAGGGAGAAGCGGCAGGAATCACTTCTCTGGATTTCATCGATTCGTATCGCGGCGTGATAGTGGGAGGAGATCTGCAAATCACCGATGCGCATACCCAAAACATTTTCCTTACTGAAGACGGTGGAGAATCATGGCAAGCGGCAAACCCACCCCATACGCTGGGCGCCTTTTATTGTGTGGCCTATGAGGAAATACAAGGCACGGAAGTGATCGTCATTTGCGGACCTAATGGTGCAGACGTATCTCAAGACAAGGGGGCTACCTGGGCCAATCTTACGACCCAAGATTTATGGCGATGTGAGCTTGACGCCGATGGAGAAGGTTGGCTCATGGGCCGTGATGGATCCCTACTGGCATTGCAGGTCAAGTAGATTTTTCGGCCCTCAAGAGTGGGGGTGCTCTCGCCCGACAGGAGAAAAACTACTGAAAGAAGTAAACTGCATAGCCATTACCCGGTACAGAAACCGGGAGTTCGACCTCGTAGTGGCGATCAAGTGTCAATTTACTTATGTCCCCATCCTGGCTAGTCACCGTCGTCTGATCCGTCAGACCGGAATAGTAGAGCGGGATCTTAAGGGACTTCACCGCGTCTTCCTTAAGTGGGTTAAATACTACCAACGCCGCTTTTTCTGTTGCCTCAGGCCTTACCATCAACCAATAGTCTAAGTCACGACCATCGGCTCTCCGCAGATGGATGAGGTCACCCTCCAGCACTGATCGATGTTCTTTAAAGGAACTCACCATCTCTACCACCATTTGCCGCGTAGATTCTGAGTCATATAGACGCGGCCCTCGGTAGCAGGCCTGCACCCCAGCGAGCAAATTAGAAGCCATCATCATCTCGTAATGGTCCAGGTTTTCACTTAGAGGTTCAATGGTGGCTGCCGGCCCTCCCCCATGATATTCCGTTAGAGGGACAAACATCCAACCCATGGTTCCATTCTTAGTCCAGGTGCCATCAAAGATGTTCTGGCGGGTATGCAGCACCTGTTGCGCCCTGGGCAAACTCCAGTTGACTTCACGGTATCCCATGGCAATCTTATTGCCACCACTCAGGAAGTAATAGTCGGGGATGTTGAGATAGATGCCTTCTCTGCGGCACCATTTGTAAAACTGAGAGATGGTCTGGTATTGCGACCATCTGCTGTCCGCAAGTCCCCGATGTCCTGGGTGTTCATGAGATGAACAGTAGTCGCCAGGATAGGATCCATCGTGCTCCAACAGTGAAAATCCACTGTTTTGATAAAAGGCATACAATTGCTTAAAGTACCCTTTGCCCCAGGGACTACAGAGGCAAGGAGATCGACCGAAGGTCGGGCGTTCTCCCTCCGGCATGACCACATCGTTTTCTGCATCAATGCTACGTGATGCCAGCAAGGAATAGCCTCCTATCTCCACTCCTCTAGAATGAGCATATCGGGCATACTTCTGCATTTTTTCCAGGTATGCCGCACTCGTATCTTCCATATTAAATCCGCTGCCAAATGTCAAAATGACCATCTCAAAGCCCACTTCTGCTGCCTGATCGATGGCCGTCTTTACTTGCTCCCAATCAGCAAAACGAGCGTGCATCATAAGAGGATTCTCGGTAGTCCATGGAGCAAGCGTGCGATACATCCGGCGTTGGGCAAGGCCCTGGCGTTCTCGATCATACCCATCGTGCGGCATCAGGTAAGTTCGGAAAGAGCGAAAGGTGTCCGCTGGGCTTACCGTCTGGGCAGGGCCCAGTTCTGGAGATACCCGCAGCAAGCAGGGCGTTTTCAGCAAATAGCTTACTTGTGATGTATACGCGGTATCGACGTCCCAATGGATTACGTGATGGTTTGCATCTCTGGCATTCATACTGGCAAATGCGAAGTCCGTCTCCACATGGATTGGAGGTGGCGGTATGCCATACTCACGAGTCTCCACAGCAGAACCATATTCTACCACTGCCAGGACCTCCGAGGCAAAAGAGTCGATGACGATCTGCTCCTCCGACCCATTAATGACTTCGATCCATTTGGCAATAACGGGTAACCCATCATACAATTCATAGTGGACAATCACCTGAATTTGTTC
>JAHQVP010000216.1 GCA_019634275.1 Saprospiraceae bacterium | reverse complement strand
GCCATGCAAATGATCGTCTACCCGGCTCAATTTGATGTGATCCTGACCACCAACATGTTTGGAGACATCTTGTCCGACGAATCAAGCGTATTGGCTGGGTCACTTGGACTCATTCCCTCTGCCTCTATTGGATCCAAGACCAGCATGTTCGAGCCCATACATGGATCTTACCCGGAAGGCGCTGGAAAAGACATTGCCAATCCCATCGCAACGGTCGCATCAGTGGCCATGCTTTTGGACCATCTCGATCTCACTGCCGAAGCGCAAACTGTTCGATCTGCGATTGATCAGGTGCTAGAGGACGGCGTAGGGACAGAGGATCTTCGAGGGCAACAGGTACGCAAGTGCTCTGAGGTGGGTGATCTGCTGGCTGCCAAAATTGGATAGGTCGACATCCAACTTAAGTTATCCCATCTGGCTCGGAGTCTTTTACCCTTAGAGAGGAGCAATAATTTGCTCCACATTAGCAACGGAAGGGACATAATCAATGGAATATAAACTTAGAAAGTCCACACAAGGGACAACCCCTCTGTGCTCACTGGCCCGAGGAAAATTCGATCGGTGTGCAGCAAAGCAGGCACCAAAACACCAAGTGTTCCCCCAACCAAGCTCCCCACAACGACATCACTAACAAAGTGCTTTCCTGACCTTACACGGAGTGCACTTACTCCAGCCGTTATGATGCCTGCACCTCCCCAAAAGGCGTACTTGGTCGGATTGTCTGGGTGCAAGACACTGTAGATCCTCGCGGTCGTAACTGCAAAGTAGGCGGTAGTCGAGGCATGTCCTGAATAAAACGATCGTGTACTGTTAGGATGCAGTTCCCTGCCAAATGGATTCTCTGCCTGCCGATACACTCCTGGGCGTGGGCGTCGCGCGATATGCTTGGTTAGTTGACTTAGGGTATTCTCGATAAGAAATCCCTGGGCTGTAATAAATAAGAGCTCCCTCCAACGGGACTTATGCACAATCATTAATCCCAAAGGAGCCAGCATAGCTCCACCAAGGACCACATCACTCAGTTTACTGGCTCCAGGATCTGGAGTACGTTCCAGTATCTGTCGATCAATTGCCCACAAAGCATCTGGATCCAGTGGTTTACTTAACGCGCTTGACTTCCTGCTCCAGCCGTAGATTTTAACTCCACTCCATGTGGCAAAAGAAGCATAAAACAGGCCCTTCTTTGCTTGGTAGGGTTGCCGCTCCAGTTGATCTGCCTGAGCTCTCACAAAAGAGGGAGAACAAACGAGAAGCACTAGGCCGACAAGATAAGGTAAGGCCTGTGGCCTATTCATCATTGGTCGACTCCTGCTTCAGCGATCTCTGCATTTCTTCTTTGAATGATGTCCTGAACATGGCAATTGTTAATCCTACTTTCGATCCAAGCGAGGGAATCCATATAGATAAAAGATCGAATCTCATACGGATCATCCAAAAGCTTTTGCAACTTGTCTCGTGTTTCCTGCAGCAATTTCTGATTGGGCAAAGAGCCGGACCGAATTTGCTTTCGGATGTAGGAAAGAAGTTCCACTTGCACCTGATTTCGATTCTCCATTTTATCAAAAAATCGAGACACAGATTTCTCCAAGTATTCCATCAGAGAATAATTTCCTATCTCAAAATGCGCCATCAAGTGCAACAGCCGCGCATACGACTGAATGTCCTCGCGTAAGTGCCCGACTTTAAGATTAATGATAAGATTCAGGCTGTCGATGGCCTCATCAAAATTTCCACATCCGAAATGCATCCAGGCCACTCTGTAGCGAAATACTAAAATTCGATGCTGATCCAGCAGCATACTATACTTCCTTAACTGACTTCGCAATGCAGGTAAGCCCACCAATCCATCGGAAAACGTCCCATACAGATAGTGACTATTCATGAAGGCGGAACTGTAATACAGGAAATAGATCATGCGTGAGGTCGTATTGAGGCTGGCTTCCTGTTCATCATAAAATTTTCTCATGCTGCTCAAATACTCTTCGTGGATGTCAGGTCTCTTCAAGGTAAAGAGAGAGGTCAGGCAATAGTGCAAGCCTCGTAAATAGGTATCTGGGTCTTCACTAATCATGGTGGGACGTTCCTCAAATAAATCGACCCAGGATTTAGCATGTTCAAAGCAATTTTCAAAGTCCAACAAAATGTAGTAAAACCAAACATAGCTTTGGTGGAGATATACCTTTTCAAAAAATGTCAAATTGGATTGGTCAAAGTCCGCAAGGCTAGCTTTGAAATAATCTTTGACCACAATGGCTCCTTTCTCATTTTTTACATGACCTATCTTGATGTATAAACCATGTATCCTCAATTTAAGATTTGTCAGTCGATTAGACATTGATAAAATCCTCGATCTTTCGGCAGACTCTTCGATTAGGTTTTCGACCTTATTCTCTATTTTTCTGCTGCGGGTTATGTGTTTTTCTTCAATTAATTTTTCAAACTCAAGTATCTCGTAGTGAAGAATATCTTGATTGGAAGATTTGGCAATGCCCTTAATGCGTTCCAATAGTTTTAAACTCTGCATATAGAGACCCTTGCCATATAATATCCTGGCAAAATCCATCTGCTCTCGAATTTGAATATCGATCTCTTTTTTGATGTGAATCATCCTTAGGCTACTCAAAATTTGTGAATAGAGATGCCTTTTTAGGTTGGACAATTGCCCTTTACTGAGTTTGCTAAAGCCCTTAAAAACAAGCTGCTCATCATACTCATTCATCTTATCGAGCACGTCAAAAAGCCTTATGAATCGAGCCTCCTGTTGTTGCTGTGTCCGCTTCGCATACAGCTTAAAATTGCGCTTTTCAGCCTTGGTCAAGCTCTTTACAAGCTTAAATATTTGATCTGTAGTCGAGATGGGCATGACAAAATATTGTTATATAAAGTATTGATTCATTGACACTTAGTCGCTAACAAGACACCACTGGGATGGCAAATTTATTGACATATCAGTGAGTACGTTGAAATCTACCGAGGTAGTTTTGAACGATATCAGCAACGTCATCATGCGCATGATATTTCTTATCAAATGCTAATACTTATGAAAAAATTGAATGTATGAAAAAGATCGAAGCTATCATTAGAGTGACTCAATTCGAGGCAGTTCGCGATGCACTAGCCGCTATTGGAGTTCAGTTCTTTACCCTCAAGGAGGTGAGAGGATACGGCCTTCAAAAAGGCCAGCGATTAATGTATCGTGGTGCTAACCATGGAGCGGATTTCATCGCTAGACTTCAAATGGATATCGTGGCCGAAAGCGGCATGGTTGAAGGAATAGTAAAAGCCATTGAATCTGCAGGTAAGACCGGCAAAATTGGAGATGGAAAAATATTTGTTTTCGACATCGAGACAGCTATCCGGATTCGCACAGGTGAAAGAAATGAGGAGGCTGTCTAGCCCATTTCCACCAAGATCAATAACCAATTTCTAAAATATTGAACAGTATAAGAACATGCAGACAAATGAAGCTTTAGACGCAGCCATGCAGAGCCAATTTATGACCAACAACCTTTGGATTCTGATTGCAGCTGCACTCGTATTCATCATGCACTTGGGTTTCGCAACCTTAGAGGCAGGCTTTGTGCAAAGAAAAAACGTATTAAATATTCTCTTTAAAAATTCCATGATTATTGCAATTGGTCTCCTGACTTATTGTCTTTGTGGATTTAATCTAATGTATCCTGGATTCGCTGAAGACAGCTCTGGCTTTTTTGCTTTTGCTGGGTTCGGACTTTCGCACACAACGGAAGCTTACTCAGCAGCAGATGGCACTTACACTTATTGGAGTGATTTCATTTTCCAGGCTATGTTTGCAGCAACGGGTGCTACCATCGTTTCCGGTGCAGTCGCTGAACGCATAAAACTGGTCCCTTTCCTCCTATTCGCCACGCTGTTCGTGGCCATATCTTATCCCATTACGGGAGCTTGGAAATGGGGAGGCGGCTGGCTAGATGCCATGGGCTTCTATGATTTTGCTGGCTCAACCATTGTCCACTCAGTCGGTGGATGGGCTGCACTTGCAGGTATTATTTTACTTGGACCCAGAGCGGGAAAATACACCGATCAAGGAATAAAACCCATACCAGGCCATAGCATGCCCTTAGCAGCAATTGGCGTATTTCTACTCTGGTTTGGTTGGTTCGGATTTAACGGAGGTTCGGTTCTAAGTGCAGATCCAGAGCTGGTTTCTCTCGTATTTACCACCACCTCACTCGCGGCTGCAGCTGGCGCTGTTGGAGCCTTTTTTACAAGCTACTTTATGTTTAGATCATACGACCTTTCCATGGTTCTAAACGGTATTCTGGGAGGTCTGGTCGGCATCACTGCCGGAGCGGACATTATGTCTCCTACCGATTCGATCATCATCGGACTTATTGCGGGGATCTTGATTCCACTTGCAGTCACGATGTTTGATAAGTTAAAACTAGATGACCCTGTAGGAGCTACATCAGTGCATCTTGTCTGCGGAATTTGGGGGACCCTCGCCGTTGCTATCTTTGGAGATTGCGATGGTTGCGGAAGCTTCGTAGCTCAAATCACGGGTATCCTCGCCATTGGAGCATTTACCTTCCTGTTTGCCTTCATAGTGTTTTACATTATAAAAGCTACCATGGGGCTTCGCGTCGATGAAGAGGAAGAAGCACGTGGATTGGACATCGGCGAGCATGGTATGTCCGCTTACAATCAATTTTAGAAATAAACCTAAAAACAAAGTGAGAGCCTGGATGGCAGTCCGGGCCCTCACTCAAATCAAAAACGTTTACAATTATGAAATTACTGAACTTCCAAGAATTCCGTTGTGCTCTTATCCTTTGTCTATTCATATCTGGAACCGCAGTAACCTTTGCGCAGGAGGAGGCCGACGCTGCTGAAGAAGAACCCACTAGTACACCCCTCTCCATTTCAGGATCGGTTGATCTTTACTATAAGGCTGACTTTGCCGGTACTAGTGGAGCTGCTGGCAATATCAGTGGAGGAGAAAACTATACCTTCTTCGCTCCCGATCACAATTCCTTCTCGATTGGGATGGCCAACATCATATTGGAAAAAAGCTGGGGAAATAGTGCCTTTGTTGCGGACGTGTCCTTTGGCCCAAGAGGAGGCAGCTCCTCTATTGGTGTAGAAAGTGTGGCGGATGGTTCCTTTCATATTCAAAACCTGTACGTCTCCCACGCATTTTCAGATGTCGTAACACTTTCTGCCGGCTTTATGGGCACTTTTGTTGGCTATGAGGTGATTTCTCCTACGGCCAATTTTAACTACTCCACTTCCCATCTATTTTCATGGGGTCCATTCCAGAATGCAGGGGTTAAACTTGACTTTGCTTTATCGGACAAGGTTGGATTGATGGTTGGACTATTCAATGACTGGAACGCCTATACGGAT
>JAHQVP010000215.1 GCA_019634275.1 Saprospiraceae bacterium | reverse complement strand
TGATTAAGCCCCCTAACTTTGATCCCAGTAAGAAATACCCATTGCTATTTTATGTCTATGGAGAGCCTGCCGGATCGACAGTACAAGATGGTTGGCAAGGGGGAGATTTGTGGCACCAATATCTGGCCCAAGAGGGATACGTGGTCGTGAGCATCGACAACCGGGGGACCCGCACGCCGAGAGGCAGGGATTGGAGAAAGTCTATTTATCGACAGATTGGCATTTTAGCTGCAAAAGATCAGGCGGCAGCCGCCCTCAAAATTCTGGATCGATATCCGTTCTTGGACCGGGATAGAGTCGGGATGTGGGGCTGGAGTGGTGGTGGTCAGATGACCCTCAACTGCATGTTCCGATATCCCGAAATCTATAAGACAGGCATTGCCGTGGCATTTGTTTCCGACCAACGACTCTACGATACCATCTATCAGGAGCGGTACATGGGCCTGCCGGATGACAATGAAGAGGGCTATCGCGATGGGTCTCCGATTAATCATGCCCACAAGTTGGAAGGAGACTTAATGATCATCCACGGTACCGCGGATGACAATGTGCACTATCAGAGTTTCGAAAAGCTAGTCAACGAATTGGTAAAGCACAATAAGCTCTTCGACATGATGACCTATCCGATGCGTGCTCACGGCATTCATGAGCGAGAAAATACCAGTTTGCATCTTCGACGGACGATGGTGAAGTTCTGGCGAGAGAATCTCTGATGAAAGCAACGACACTACGTTGACACGTCCCGTCTAGTTACGAATAGCAGGTCGGGTTAGGCAAGTGGGTCCACCGCTGCCGAGAAAGGAGATGTTGTGCCCTTCGTATTCTATCACTTTACATCCTGCTGATTCAAGGGCAGACTTGGTTCTAGGATTTCCTGCCAGCATCACGCACTTTCTTGGTGCGAGGGCCAGGACATTGCATCCCATGGTCTCAAACTCCTGGTCGGATACTTCTATCAATTTGAATCCTTTCGCAAGCAGCAATTGCCTAAACTTCACCGGCATTAGTGGAGAGTAGACCACCGCCAAGTCCCTGGCGATGGGACTGAAGATAGACATGAGATGGAAGACATCACCCGACCCTTTGTAGTGAGGTAGTGAAACTTGCACCAGGGAGATTCCCAAGGGCGAAAGAAGATCTTGCAATTGCCGAAACCCCACTTCATTCGTGCGATATCCATGAGCAACTGCCAGGGTCTGTTCATCCAACCAAGCGACGTCACCACCCTCCAGTGTCCCTGGTGCGGTGATGGCACCTAAGACGGAAATCCCTTGATCGCGGAAGGTTCGTTCTTGCATGCTGGGTTCGCTGTCTCGGGTTGACTTACCCATGCGACAAAGGACCACGCCATGATCGGTAAACAGGCTGGCGTCTCTGCAATAGATCGCATCAAGTCCAGCATGAGTGGAACCTTCGAAATACGTGACTTTTACCCCATGATTCTCGATCTTGTCTACGAGTGCTTGATGTTCGAGGACAGCGCGATGATAGTTTGGTTCCGCGAGGTAGCGTATACTTTTCCATTGCGGTGCGACCGATTCCTGGTTAACCCAAAAGTCCTTGGGACTCGCCATATACAGGGTCTTGATCGATCGCCATTCGGAGTGGCATGTCTCCTTCATGTCAATCACATCTCCCAGCCTTCACGAACAGGTTCCTCGATAAATCGGTTTGCCTCTGGCAATCCTCGGGCCTGCATGTTTTTAGCATCCCAATCGATCATCTGTCCCCCCATGCGCAAGGACAGTACACCCAGGAGGGTGATCTCGGTAAGGTGGGCACCATACTCAAAATTAGAACTGGCGGGAGCTCCTCCCTTGATGGCATCGATCCAGTCGCGATGATGGCCACTGGTCGGCGCCAATACGGATGGTACTGAAGCCGGTCTAAGGCTTTCCGGATAGATCCTAATATACTGAGGACCACCAATCACCATGATCCCTTCCGTACCGACGTACAGCTCTCCTCTTGAGCTCAAGTCTTGATCGGATGGCAATAGATCTGGTCGGCGAGGCCGCAGCCCACCAGAATACCAATTGAGCCTAATCGGTGGCTTATTGTCTGAATTTGGGAATTCGTAGTACCCGACTTCACCATAGGGAGTAAGTGTGTCACTGTTGTGACCGGCTGGGCGTACCTGAATTTTTGAGGGCAGTGGCAGCTCGAGACCCCAGACCGCAGTATCCATGTCGTGACATCCGAAGTCTCCCAGGGCGCCCAATCCAAAATCCCAATAGTCTCGCCAGGTTACCGGTGCATAGCTTTCGTGGAATGGGCGGTCAGCGCGTGGACCCAACCATAGATTCCAATTGAGCCCTACTGGTTTGATGGATGATTCCTTGGGTGTGCCGGTAAGCAAGTGTTTATTCCACCGGGTGGCAGGAACCCAGGCGTGTATTTCCTGAATATCGCCAATGACACCTGCACGGAGATGCTCAACTGCGCTGCGGAGGTTTGCAGCACTGTGCCGTTGGTTGCCCATTTGCGTAGCCAATCCGGTTTCACGTGCCAGTTCGGCGACACGCCGAGCCTCCCAAATGTTGTGGGTAAGGGGTTTTTCGCAATACACATGCTTGCCCGCCTGCAGGGATTTTATCGAGACATAGGCATGCGTATGATCTGGTGTTGCGCATAAGATGGCATCCAAGTCTCTTTCCTCTGCGAGCATTTCTTCAAAGTCCTCGTATTCTGAGGCCTCGGGGTCGTCTGGACGAGCGTCTTCAATCATGCTCTTAACGGGTCCACGACCGGCCATCGACCGATAGTAGAACGCAGCCAAGTCCCAATATTCGCATGGATCTGCGAGAGCAGTAATCTGTACGTCATCTTCCTTCAATAACTCGATTACATTTTTTCGACCTCGACCGCCAACCCCCACAACTCCGATATTTACCTTATCACTGGGAGCGACATATCCGCGTCCCAACACATGACGTGGCACGATCATGAAACCGGCGGCTGTCGTTGTTGATGTCCGTATGAAATTCCTTCTGTTTGATTTTTCTGACATAGTGTGTTACGATCGTTGACTTAGGAATTTAAATTACTGAATCACAGGTTGGCTTAACCCATTTTTTTGCTCTTAGAATTAGATATGCCGTCGCGATTTGTCTAACATAATTGTCCTAAGGGGGTGAACTCTAGGAGCCTTTGAAATTCCCCTTCGTTTGGCCAAGGATCACCTATCGCTCATTCTCGTTGGGTATCATTTCCACCTATCCCCAGCGATTGACTGTACTCACATTCAGTACCTGCGGAATTGTGCACGCCTGGAGGTTTGCAATCAAATGAACTAGAGCAGGTAGAGATTTAGATACTAGAAACGTGACTTCACATAGGTTCCATATATGGAAACATATTGGTATCTTCGAAGGTGCCAAAGTTTAAGAAGCCAATTGATATTGAATTACTGAAGGAAGCTAATGATTATTTTGAGACACTTCCCGACAAAATCCAAACGAAATTCTTTGTGTCCTTTGATAAGACAAAGGTCGGACTGAAAGGGGATTGGTTTAAGAGCATCGGGGATGAAATCTGGGAATTCCGACAGCGAGATAGTCAGAAATTTTACCGACTACTGGCCTTTTGGGATAAGACTAAGGAGTCAGAAACCCTAATTGTTGCAACGCATGGATTTAACAAGAAAACGAATAAGACTCCAAAGTCACAAAAGAAAAGGGCAATCAGAATAAAGAGAGAATATTTTGACAAGTAACAAATAATGGAATCAATCAGACTAGATCAACTAAAGGACAAACACTTAGGCAAAATTGGCAGCGAGAAGCGAGATCGATATGAACAACAGCTGAAGGTGGAAATTCTTGCAGAGCAAATCAGACAACTTAGAAAAGAACGCAAGCTTACTCAACGAGAATTGGGTCAACTTATTGGTGTACAAAGAGCCCAAATCTCCAAGCTTGAAAATGGCCAATCAAACATCACTATTGGAACTATTCTAAAACTATTGGGAGCGCTCGAGGCGCAGATTAATTTCTCAATTTATAAGCGAGAAGAATTGAAAGTGACATAGAATTAATGAGAACTAGATGAGAAACAGAACGATGTTTATCTACGCTGTGGGATCGATCGCATGTCATTCGACGTTGCCACTCTACTCCATAAAGAACACCTCTTCCAGGGGCTGGCTTACCGGAGATTGGTCTGGATTAACTTCCATAATGTCGGCCATGTGCGCCCACCATTGTTGTACCACATCGTGTATGGCAAGGTCTTGCGATCCTCCTTTTCCAGATACTTTTTGGAAGGCAAAGAGCGTGCTTGTCTCTTCATCTAGGTAAATGGAGTATTCGCTGATCCCTGCCTCCTTTAGCAAATTGACCAATTGGGGCCATATGGCGTCATGTCTGCGAATGTATTCTTCTTTGTGACCAGGTAAGAGCTTCATTTTGAAGGCGACGCGTTGCATTTTTTCGACCATGGATCAGAAGGAATTGATTGCCAGCGAAATTTCATTCCTCCCTGGTCGAAGGCGGATGGTGCCAAAAGCAGTGCTGACTCTTCTGCCATTGAGATTGATTTCTTTTTCTCCCACATCGACCAGCTCGAGCTCTGCGACCATATTGGCCGGCAGATCGATGATGTAGGTCTGATGGCGACGGTCTACAACAGTGTACTCTCCCTCAATGGGACCTCTTATCGTCGGTACTTTGATGGAGGAGTGCTGCAGTGATCCCATTTGTGGTTTTATCGCCACAATTCCATAGCCCGGAGTTTTCGGCTGGATGCCCCACAGCCCTCTGGGTATCAGATTGGCTGGCGTGGCTCCCCAGGCATGATTCCAGTCGGCATTTGGTTTGTATCGCATGTCCCATGCCTCTAAAGTGATGGTAGATCCAATTTTGATCATGTTGTACCATCCGCGATCATGCTCGGCGGTCAAGAGATCCAGGGCATATTGTGCTTCCCCTGCCTTGTAGAGTGCTTCCAGTAAATACTGTGATCCGTAGACACTACAGGCCATACCTCGAGACTTAATAAATGCCGTGACGGACTCCCGGTAATCGTCCGGTACGATACCGAACGCCATGGGCATCATGTTGGCGTGCAGAGAAGCATGATCCGTGCCTTCTCCATCCACATATATGCCGCGATCACGATCTAAGAGGATTGCATTGATGGACTTTTTCGCCTGAATGGCCATCAGTTCGAACTCAGTGGCCTCATCGTGTTTGTCCAATGCGGCAGCAAACTCCGCCATGATCTTCATGTTTTGATAGAAGAAGCAATTGACCACTGTGTTGATGGGTTTGAAGACATAGCCATCTCGTTCTCCCGTGACATCGGGATTACCCTGCCAGTTGGCAGAGGGCCAGTCGACGATGTCTCTTAGCTTGATCGAGGAGTCCTTGAAACCCAATTTTTTCATAATTTCTGGAGTAACTCGTTGCGAACTGATCAACCCATCAGGCCCACGGAGGGAGACGAGTGTCTTATGCTTTAATGGCTCGTAGTACTTTTCTACAAGTTCGGTATTGCCACTGTATAGGTAATCCGCATAGAACATCAATGGAACATGCTGTTGCCATTCAGTGGGCCAGGTCGGATACTCCATGAAGTACTCGATGGTTTGCCGGGCGATGGCATATTCTTGATCGGTGGTGTAGTGGCTCAGCTGATTTAGGTACGCGTCTGCCTCATAAGGGATGCGTTCGCGATCTCCATCCACGTAGTACCCCGCGAAGGTGGTGGCTTTAATGGAATATTTGCACAGATCCCATATCTGGTTTAGAATGTCGTTGGAACTATGGAAGCTGCTCTGATCCTCTTCCCAGTAGCCATGGTGGGCCAACTGTACGACCGATTCAGCGGAGATGGGCTCGGCAGCACCTTCAATTTCGGCATAGCGAAAAGGCAGGAGAATAGGAAATTCTTTGGGCATCGTCACTGCTTCGGACTTGGTGTTTCGTTCGTTGGGAACCAAAGGGAGCAGATAGGTCGACTGATTGGGGTGTACTTCCAACTGCACCTGTTCGTACCGAATATGTCCACCCGGCGTTCGATTTATGACACCGTCCTCGAGTTGTTCCCCTATTCGGATGGTCAGGGTGTGCGGCTTCTTCGCCTTATAGTGCAGTTCCATGTTGGCAAAAGCTGCTTTGCCAAAATCAATGAAATAGCTGCCTTTAGGTCCACCTAAAACGTTTACGGGCGCAATGCGGTCTACCTGAAATACATTAGGCGTGGTGATGGTGGAATCGTTTTGCGGCCCCATGAGAAAGGATTGAGGCTCGGAATAGCGAGACAATCGATTGACCTCATCAAAAACGCGGACTTTCCAGAAATAGGAGCGTCCTTCCTGCATCGGTTTGCCTGCATATTCAACATTTGCAGATTGCCCCGACCTCACCTGCCCGGAGTCCCACATGTCTCCATCGTTGTCGGACAGTTTTTTTGCCGTAGAAGATACCAGTAATTGGTATCCCGTCTGAAAGACAGATTCTTGTGGTACGATCCAGGAGAATTCCGGTTGAGCATCTCGCAGCCTTACGGTCCCGGCTCTTCGGATGGTTTCTACCGTCAGTCCGGTGGGTGGACTCGAGAAAGGGTCACTCAACTCGGCAATGAGTGAATTGCATTTCTTCCGAAGCGCTTGTAACGTGGTCAGATGTTCGGCTCTCTGTGCTAGGTTACGGGTCTCCTGAGGATCTGAAGTGAGGTGATAAAGTTCTTCGACAGATTGGTCATTGATGTAGCGAAAGTATTTCCATTCTTTAGTCCGTACACCTTCACTGGGAGGGATCCAATCAAGTTCCCATATGTGTTCGATCAATACGGTATCTCTTTCCAGTGAGGTATTTTTACCCTTTATGATCGGCAAAAGACTTTTTCCGTGCCATGAGGAAGGCCGTGGTTGTCCTGCCAGATCCAGGATGGTAGCTGGAACATCCACATTCAGCGCAAGTTCTTCACTATCCTTTTGATCTTGAATCCTTGGGTCAAAAACAATAAGTGGTACCCGGACCGACCGATCATAGAGCAGCCATTTACCGGCCAATTGGCGCTCTCCCAAAAAATATCCATTGTCTCCCATGAGGATGATCACGGTATTTTCTGCCAGGTTCTTTTCTCTGAGTTTAGCGCGGATTTTCCCGATTTCAAGATCTATTCCCGAGATCATTCGGTGATATCCTTTCACGCTATGTTGATATTTTTCTGGGGTATCAAATCGCCATGTCCATCGGAGTCGATTAAAGCTGGATTGAATGAAGTCAGGCAGTGCTTCGAAATATCGATCCTCACCGAGTGCTGGGTTAGGAACGGATACATTACTGAGGTGGGCTTGGGTTTCATCTTGCCAGAAATATTGATCCTCGGCCTGGTCATGGGCATGGGGTGCGCTGAAGTTTAACGAAAGATAAAAGGGCTGAGTAGATGATGCCTGACCAATGTAGTCCAGCGCTTGCTGACCTGTGTAGCGAGTAAGGTGCACGGTATCGTTGTCAATGGTCTTGTAGAAATATCCTCTATGGTCTTCCTCTTCGGTGTTGCGGTCATACATTTCAAACTCATCGAAAAGCTCATCTTCTTTGGCATACCGAACCCCATACTTGCCATAAAATGCAGTGGAGTATCCAGCTGCTTTTAAGAGTCTGGGATAGGCATCATCCATGTATTGATCTCGCAATGCACCCGTCTGAAAATTAAATCGGTGCGTGCGTTCATACAGACCTGTGAGCAGGGTGGCGCGGCTCGCTGCACAAATAGGTGTGGTCACCATCGCATTACTAAAGAAAGTGCCTTCTTCGGCCAGTGCATCCATTTCAGGAGTTTGGGCCAAGGCATTGCCTGCATATCCCAGTGCGTCAAAGCGTTGATCGTCTGTTAGAATGAAAATGATGTTGGGTTGCTGTGGTTGCGACTGTGCCGGTAATAGATGGACAATCGGCAAAAGTGCAATCAAAAGTAGTTGACGAATCATGTCGGGAAATGTTCTGGTTAAGAATGGCTAGTTATATGAGATTTCAATCAGTTTTAAGGGGCTCAAGGGCCCTTTTGGTATAGTGGGTGGAGCGTGCTTACCGTGACTCTTCCCCATGCTTTCCCATTTGAGGAGGTAAGGGGATTCTTGGAGTGTTTGATGCTTGCTTTGCAAGAGATTAACCGTCATTTCCGGATGATCCGTCAGGCGGCTATGCACCTCTGTTGGATATTGCTCAATCAAAGTCACAGGGGAATGGACAGGGGTGAGCTCGATGGGATCAATGATGTAGTGACCCGCTTCGCCCACTTCGGTTTCCCAGGCAATGTGCAGATGTCCTCCTGGTGTCAAGGCTTTGAAGGAGAAATTGCCGCCCATTGACATTTGATCACCACCCCCAAAGAATTTCCAGCGAAAGTCCCACTGGCTTATTTGCCTGGATACCCATTGATGATCATCGAATCGCGATAAATAGAGTTGGGTATTGCCTTCTTCATCGTATTTGATGTATCCAATGATGGGAGTCTGGTCCTGAGCGAGACAAATCTGATAACGACTGTTATGCATGCCTCCCTGTGAGGGAGTACCGTCCACGATGACCCTTGAATCATCTGGTCTAAAAGGGAGCGAAAGCTCTTCACCCGCTGCATTTTCCCAGTGGATGAGATCGCGGGTACGTGCATAGCAGATCTGATGACTGGTTTCTACCAAGGGGGTCCATCGCCAAATCCAGATGAAATGATAATGGCCCTCATTGTCCCGGACAAATTTATGATAGGCCGCCCGTTTATCATCTTTTTCTATTCCCTCAAAGAGGGGTTTAGTGAGATACCGTGTCCACGTACTGGAGTGTGGGGCAAAATGATTAACGAGAATATTGCCATTGCCACAAGTACCGGAGCGGTAGGAAAACAAGAGAGAATTATCAGGGCCAGTGAAAAATTTAGGATAGGTAACACTTTCTTCGTCCTCTCCCGTCATTCGATCAACTTCTACCATGGTACGTATATCGAGAGGTCGAGTGCTTCTGAAATACTCCAACGGATGCGTGTGCATATTGCCGCTCACATGGATATAGCCTGCTTCGTCAATGCCCAATGCCACGGAATTATGGGAGTCCCACATCAACTTGCTCGGCAGTTTCTGTTTTCTCCAGATGTTGCTGTCTAAAGACCTTTGAGCTACCGTCATCATGCGATCCTTTGCATAGTATGCTACAAACTGTTGATTGCCTACGGTGCGGATGTCAAAAGAAACTTTGTTGGCTACCCAGACCGAGTCTATGAATATGTCACTTGCTATTGTTGGTGCCCTGGCTTCCTCCCAATCCTGACCATAGAGCAACGAAACGAAAGGCAGAAACAGAAGGGCAATACTGCATTTGAGTGCACATGCTTTCATGACCACCAGCTATCGAACGAAGGCGGTAGGCATACCTCCATCCACATTAATCATATTTCCGGTGCTTTTGTCCAGAACTGCGGTTAGCGCAAATACGGCATTGGCAATGTCCTCCGGATAGATGATTTCATTCATCAAGTTACGCTTGGCATAGAATGCAGGCAGTTCTTCTACCGTTATGCCATTGGCCTTAGCACGTCCCTCTGCCCAGTCTCCCTCCCAGATTTGACTGCCGATGATGACGCCGTCGGGATTTACGGTGTTTACCCGGACTTTTTCCGACCCCAGCTCTGCTGCTAGCAATCGTGTTATGTGTTGCTGAGCAGCTTTGGCAGCGCCATACCCCACGTTGTTGGGGCCAGCCACAAGGCCATTTTTGCTGGCGATGTTGATGATGTCTCCACCAAGTGACTGCTTACGCAAGATTTCTACTGCTGCCTGCGCCAGCATAAATTGTCCCTTTACCAACACATTTTGGAGGATGTCCCAGTCTTCCTCTGAGGTGTCGACTAGTGCTTTAGAAATGGCCAATCCAGCGCTATGCACTACGATGTCTACTCCACCATATTCTAAACAAGCCTTGGCAAAAGCTTGACGAATCGAATCAGCACTGGTGACATCACATGCCGCGTACGTCGCCGTATCTTTTCCGTAGGAAGCGATTGCTGCTTCAAGGCGTTTTTCACTAATGTCGGTGAGCACTACATTAGCCCCTTCGGAAGCAAGTTTGTCTGCAATGGCTTTGCCAATGCCGCCAGCAGCCCCAGTGATAAGCGCCACTTTGCGTGACAATGGTTTTTCCTTTGGCATGCGCTGAAGCTTGGCCTCTTCAAGTAACCAATACTCAATATCAAAGGCTTCTTGCCGTGACAATGCCGTATATTCTGTAATGGCCTCGGCACCTCGCATGACATTGATGGCATTGATGTAAAACTCTGCTGCTACGCGCGCCGTTTGTTTGTTTTTTGCGAAAGTAAACATGCCAATTCCCGGACATAGAATGACGACTGGATTGGGGTCGCGCATTGCGGGACTGTCGTCGTACTTACACTGGTCATAGTATGCTCCATATTCTTTTCGGTACTGTTCAAACAAAGGCACGATGGCACGCTTGACTTCTGAGGATTGGTTCCATACATCATCGCTCGATATTTCCAGGACCAGTGGTTGGATCTTTGTGCGGAGGAAATGGTCTGGACATGAGGTCCCCAAAGGAGCCAGTCGTTCCAGATCATGAGAATTGATAAACTGAAGAACTTTTTCGTCATCCGTAAAATGGCCGATCATGCGCTGTTCGCTTGAGCACAAACCGCGTAAGGTGGGTGCAAGTGCGGCAGCCACTTTTTTACGCTCGTCGGGAGGCAGACTTGGTGTTTTTTGACCACCGAATACTGGACGGTCTTTCCCTTCCCTTTCTGCGATGTAGGCAGAGGCGGTCTCAATCACTTCAAGGCTGTTGATGTAGCATTCGTAAGAGGTGTCACCCCAGGTAAAGAGCCCATGTCCCCCGAGTACGATGCCTCGTATGCCCGGATTTTCCTCTAGACATTGCGCCAGCTTAAGTCCCAGATCGAATCCAGGACGTTGCCACGGAATCCAGCCCATGGTGTCACCCCAGATTTCGCGTGTGATTTTCTGACTATCCCTGGCCGCGGCTACCGCAATAAGGCCGTCGGGGTGTAGGTGATCAATGTGGTTAAATGGCAGAAAACCATGCAATGCAGTATCAATAGAGGGGGCGCGACTCTCGAGGTCAAACAAACAGTGGTAGTAGAGCGCTACCATCTCATCCTCATGATCCAAGCCCCGATAGATATTTTTGAGGTTGTGCATGCGTTCGAGATAGAGCCCTGCAATGCCTTGCCGATTTAGAGTGCCAATGTCTCCACCAGACCCCTTGATCCACATGACATCGACCTCTTCGCCCGTCAGGGGATCTTTTTCGATGGTCTTACAGGAGGTATTTCCTCCCCCGTAATTCGTAATGCGCAGGTCAGTGCCTAGAAGATTGGAACGGTATAGAAATAGTCCGACCTCATCTCCGGCAAGAGCCGCTGCTGTATTTTCATCCCACAAATAGTCAACATGCCTAAAGGTATCCACTGTCATAATCTTGGTATTATTTTGTTTTTCCATACCAGGCGTGATGCATAGGATGGAGTCTATTGATCTAGTTTATTCGTGATAATTTCGGTTTATGTTCATGATGATTCGCTGAGTGCTATTTTCTCTCTTGATTGTGAGAATTTGCTGAGCAGGAGATAAAGCACTCCGCAACTTATCCAGGCGGGCAAAGTGAGAAATGAAAGAAATATGCCCATGGCTGCAGAGATGTAGTAGAATATCCCAAAACTCAGGATCCAGGCCAGCAGGAAGGACAGGTTAAAGTGGATACCTGCTTTTTCCGCATAGTTGGAAATGACACCAAAGCGATCCGCAAAGAATTGGTCGAAGACAATGATGGCCCCCACTGGTGCCAGGACGAAGCCGTACAAGGCCACAAAATCCAACAGCTTCATAGCAAATGCCGGAAACAATCCTGCGATGGTCGCGATCAACCCAGCGCAAATGGTCACCCAAAACGTAGATGCCTTGGGCATTATCGCTTGGAAAGCCAATCCTGCGCGATAGATCGTGGGATTGGCCGTTGTCCAACCTGCAATGACGACTGCGAGAATGCCAAAGATGCCAATGGCGTTGTAGGCAAGTGGCCCAGGAGCCACTGGGGGAGCCTCATTGTTGGCTAAGAAGGTAAGTGCTTCAGGTGATTTAAGGTAGACGGCGTACAGAAGAGCAGCTGCAATCCAGGCCATGTAGTGTCCCACATACATACCTGCTGCTGTGGTCCATCCCGAACTGGCTTTTTTGGCATATCGAAATACCGAAAGATCAGACATGCCAATGTGCATGGCAGCATTGCAAAACCAGGACCAAAGGAACACATGCCAGAAGGTATATTTTACTTGACCAGGAAAAGGCTCCGAACCTTCTCCCCAGATGGCCCAGAATTCCGCAAAATTGGAGACACCCAGTTGTCCGAGTGCCACAATACCACACGCTAAAAAGGCCAACACCAGGAAGGGGGCCAACCAGTTTGCTGCTTTTGATACCGTCTCATACCCCTTGGCCGCGATAATCGAAATAATGGTCCCGATAGCCAGTACGATGATGATCCATGTGATGCCATTCGGCATGGTGTCCGTGAGCTTCGGCATCTCCATGTCGAAGGGGATGCCAACCGCTGTAGCCGACACGGTGATCATAGCACCTGCCAAAAAGCAAAAAAGGAGACCATTGGCAACGTTGTAAATGGTAACAAGTCGCTTGCCACAGATTTTCTCCAATTGATAATAAAGCGTTAACCGATTTTTCACAGCAATTTCAGCGGTAAGAAAGCGCCAACTGAGCACTGCCATAAGGTTGCCTAATAAGAGACCGATGATAAGGTCAAACGCACTGACCCCGGTAGTCAGAAATAGAGGACCGATAACGAATTCGGTGCCGGCAGCATGCTCTCCTGCATACATACCCAAAAAGCTCTTCCAGGATTTAAGCTTCGTCTTTGGAACACGCTCTCGCTCGAATTCCTCGGATTGTACTTTTTGCTCATTTGTCATAGTGCTTTCTTTTATCAGACGGTCTTTGTTGCATCAAGCAGTCTTGTGCTTTTGCCTCCTCAATTCATAATGCTTTGCCAAAGACTTCTCACTCAGTTTTTTTCTAGATATGACCATGGCTGCTCCAAGGGCGGAACCCAATCCCGATCGCGCCGTTCGAATCGGGTACCCGGAAAAATGTTGAGTCAACAGCTTTAAGTAGATGTCATTGTCGATAAAACCGCCGTCAATGAAAATTTTCTGAAGTCGGGTCTTGCCAATCGCCATTTTGCAGCTGAGGATCTGCAATTCTACCAACTCAAGCATCAATTGATGGTAAGCTTCTTTAAAATTCTTAAACCCTTCTAGTCCGGTATCGCAGACGTCCCTGCGTGTGATGCCAATGGAATCGAAACAGAAGCTTTTTTGATTTTTCTTCTTGAGCTTAGCAATCAATTTCCAGTCGATTTTCATTTTATAATGATATCGACGACTCTTCCCGAAGTGCTTGCGCATTTTGTGCATTTGGGCCGTATACTCATTACCGAGAAAGAGTCGAGAGGCCTTTACCGCCCGTCCGTCAATTTGCATAAATTTTAAGACGTCGTTCTTTAGGTTTTTCTTGGAGAGGGGCGCCTCTGAAAATGGATTCATCGAGATGCTCCAAGTTCCGGTCGAGATCAAAAGAAAAGGGGCGTTGGCAAGGATGAAATAGGGCAGTAAGGCAGAAGAACTATCGTGGATGCCAACGCCAAATCGAATGCGATGGCCACGATAGGACTTGAGGACCATGGTTGTGGTGTCTACAATGGGCGCAAGAAGTCGATCGATGCCCTCGACAAACACCCAGGAGTGGTAGTTTTTCTTCTTAAAGTCCCACAAGAGCGTATGACAACCAATGCTGGTATAATCACTTACCGGCAGTCCGGTAAAAAGGAAACTTAGATATTGAGGAAGATGCAGCGACCACCTTATCTTCTTGTAGATCTTTGGTTTGGCATACTTTATCCAGTAGGGCTGGAGGCCTGAATTAAGCATGCCCAACGGAGGAGAGCATGCTTCCTTTGCCAATTGCCATTGATCCCCATGCTTAGCATAGAAATTGGTTAGCATAGTATCCGGTAGGGGCTTCAAGTAGCTGTAGAGTGGGGCAACGGGTTTTCCATCTCTATCCACGTGAACCATACTGGCTCCATAGGCAGAGAAGTTGACACTGTGAATGCTATAGTTCGGGTTCAATAAAAAGAGATCCAGCGTACTGCGCACCCAATGAGTAATCGCATCCAGGTCGTCGCAGGGAAAGCCGTCTTCATCTTTGATCTCCTTGATTTTGGTATAGGAGCGATAGACCTCTTTTAGCTTGTTGTCAAAGAGGAAAAACTTCTTGTTGGTTCTACCAATGTCGAATACGGCAGTGACTTTCACGAGGTTGGTCTTTTGTCGAGATTCACTTTGGTAGAATGCCAGATTCTCACGGGATTAGTATGTGCTGCATGTTGCATTAAAGACCACTCGCAATTGCATGAAGGCCACGCTGCGCAATCAGTTTATGCCTTATTTTTAGATGACGGAAGGCTTCAATCGGATGCAGTGCTCCACCTGACCTTCGGCGGGCCTCCCTGACCAGCGGGCGCACATCTGTACGGAATGCGTCCTGCAGGATTTCCTGACAAAGCGTAGGGTCGTTATGCTGCTGCGCACGCTGCAAGTCCGCTTGGTTTACGATGAGCGCTTGTGCATAGGCCAATCGAATGGCTTCTAAACTTTGCATCAAATCCTCCAAAGGATCTTTTATGTTGTGGCTTGCATCAATCATCCAGGCAATTGGAGGATTGCTGTTGGCAGAATTGGTCATTCCTTCAACCAACTCATTAAAGATCAGAAACAGTTGGTACGGCTTGATAGCTCCCACAGTGAGGTCGTCGTCGCCATATTTACTGTCGTTAAAGTGAAATCCACCCAACTTACCTCTCCAGATAAGCGTGGACACAATTTGTTCGATGTTGGTATTCGGCAGATGGTGACCAAGATCGACTAAGGTATAGGCGCGGTCGCCACATTCGGTTGCAAGGAGGTGCGAAGTTCCCCAGTCTGCGATGACAGTGCTGTAGAAATTAGGTTCGTAAGGCTTATACTCAATGAAAAGTTTCCAATCGCTAGGCATATAAGCATAAATCTGCTTGAGACTGTCTAGGGTGCGTTCCAAGGCTCTACGCAAATTCAGCTGCCCAGGAAAGGAAGAACCGTCAGACAGCCAAACGGTGAGACTTTTGGATCCCAGGGAACGGCCAATATCAATGACCTCTTGATTATGCTGTATGGCTTGGGCTCTTATGGCAGAATCTACATGGCACAGGGATCCGAACTTGTAGCTGAGTTCTTGGTTCGCTTGATCTTGAAAGGTGTTGGAATTGACGGCATCAAAAGCAAGACCATGCGACTCCGCTCGTGCCCTGGTCTCGTTGGCATCCTCTGGAATGTCCCATGGGATGTGCAATGAGATGCTTCCTGCCGATTGGGTCAGACGGTGTATGAGGCCCACGTCGTCAATCTTTTCTGAAAGAGTCCTTGGCTCTCCACCAAAAGAGAATCGACCAAAGCGGGTGCCACCGGCCCCTAGTGCCCAACTGGGCACTGCCACTTGAAAGTCCTGGATGTGATGCAGCAGATCATCCACTGAAAGCCCCTTTTGCACGAGTGTTTCTTGTAGTGCCAAGAACTCAGTCTCATGGGCCTTGAGTCTCTGTGCATTGACTTCTCGAATTTTCTCTTTGTCGATCATCAGACTTGTCTCCTCTTAGGTTCAATTGTGTAGGCAAATCGGTTCCCTCTCTCCGCCATGACTCGATCTCTGTCTACTATCTAAAATACTGGCTTATCTGCAGAAAACTGTTCTGCTCCATACTGTTCTTCTAAAATTGCAAAGTGCATCACCTTTCTACTCGTTGGACATCCTTGCCTTTTGTTCCACAAAATAGGGCTGAAACTTGTACAATGAGGATGGGTCCCAGTTTACATTGGTCGTGGGCAGCAGCGCTTCCATGAGGTCTATGCGCCCCTGAAAGACGGGATTGTTGATTTGATTGGACCACTCATGAGGGTCGTTGGTGTGATCGTAGAGCTCTGCGCCTCCATCTTCATATCGAATGTAGCGGAAGCCGTCATGCTTGATCCCGTGATTGTGACGACCAAAGGTGGTAATGGCAAAAGCCTTTTCCTTTTTTTGCCCTTGCATAACGGGCACCAAGCTGATGCCTTCGTTTCTCTCATTGTTGGGAAGGCCGCAAAGCTCCAGCAAAGTGGGATAGATGGATAACATTTCTGCTGGAGTGTCGATCACTTTATCCTTGGGCAGATTAGGGGCGGCAAAGATTAGTGGTGCATTTGTTGCGGTTTCCCAAAGGGCATGCTTAGCGAACGTCCCTTTCTCACCCAATCGATATCCGTGATCAGACCACAATACGATCACGGTATTCTTAGCATGTTCGCTTTTTTCAAGTGCGTCCAGCAACCGGCCGACCTGATGATCAACAAAACTGACGCATGCGAGATAGGCTTGAATGATGTTCTTCCATTGGCCTTTTTTGATGGCCCACTCGGTGGTGGGCATCATGGGAAGGTCGTTGATAAGGTGGGCCACGGCAGGCACATCTTCGAGGTCATCTTCGCGATAGGGGACCTCTTTGATGTCATCCAGAGGATGAAGGTCGAACCATTTTTGTGGAACGTATAGGGGGACATGAGGTCGCAAGAAACCCACCCCCAGGAAAAAGGGCTGGTCGTAGGAACGTTGCAACCGTTCGATTGTCCAATCAGTAGACTGATGATCGGGCATCAACGAATCATTCTCGGGATAGGCCCCCCAGTCGGTACTGGTACGTCCATATCGGGTGCGATCAGAAGTGCCATATCCATCCCACACGAACCGTTGTGCGGGTGTCGGCCCAAATCCCCTCACGCGACCACCTGATTCATCAAAGACACCTTTGGGAGCATGGTTGTGAAACAGCTTACCTATGCCCATAGTATGATAACCATGAGCTCGGAAATACTCGGGAAGAAATGCAATATCCCTGGTTGCGGGGTTCTCAGACCGTATGGTGTCATCTCGGATCATGCCGTAAATGCCCGTGGTAGAAGGCCTAAGGCCGGTCATGACGGAAGCTCGAGAAGGACCACACAAAGGGGCCTGGCAATGCGCGTTAGAGAAAAGAACACCCATAGAAGCCAGGCGATCCATGTTTGGGGTCTTGCTATTGGCATGCCCACCTAGGCATCCAAGCCAGGTGTTGAGATCATCAATAGCGATGAACAAAACATTCGGTGGAGCAGCCTCTTCATTTGGCGAGGAACTTCGGTCAACGGAGGGATGACAACCGATCAAGACAAGGACCAAGACACCGAGCATGCTATAATTTCTCATGATTGACCAGTTAGTACACTATAGTCAGCCTCCAAGGCTATTCTGGATTTTTTATAATATAATTCAGAAGGAGTGCTTTCACATCTTCGACGGTGCCTTCGCGTAAACCTCCATTATGTGCTCCGGTGATCCAATAGAGCACCATGCCTGCATCAGAACAATCCCATTTGCCGCGCTGAAAGCCCACGACATCATCGATCTCTGCAGTTTTGCCTTGAAGCCAAATTTGCTGGATTCGAGTATCTGGATGATCTCTTGCCCAATCCCATTTGTGAAGATCAACTTTAAGTTGGGTGTTTTGATCGGGGATTCGGACTTCGCGTATTCCAAAATCAAGAATTTGCTGCCATGTGTAATAGTCGCCTGCATTGTCGTTTGCGGGATGATGTGTGAGCACATAGACATATGGATGTTTCTCTGCAGAGGTGGCATCTAAGGCAAATCCAATGATGTCTGGTTCCCCCGCTTCAACGATCCAGAGTGGATCGTCCTCGGTAGAGGCCATGATGGCCTTAGACAGATCTTGTACGACCTTCTCCTGCTGCCATTTGGCATCGTAAAAGGTCAGTGCCTCGTAACCTCCCCATCGTCGCGCCGTGACGTCGCAACTGGACTGCATGAGCGCATGTCGCTCGATTTCGGCTCTTTTGGAGATGCGCCTGCTGATGACAAGGTCGCAACTGTGCGCGTAGTGTACCAGCCGGTGCGTCAACCCCGCTGCACGAAGCAGTGCCAGTGAAACAGCCGTACCTCCCAGATCATCGGGGTCAGGCGAATTCCCGTCAGCAAGTATCGCCAAACGACCATTCGGAGGCGCTAGCGTTGGAAGGTCATTGAGTTTATTCTTACTCAAGGATTGCTGCTGGGCACAGGATAAAAAGAGGCAAAACAATAAGAGTTGGGCACAAGGCGTGGCATTAATTTTACGTGATATGTCCATTTGCTCGACGCTTGTTTTTGACTGAGAGCTGAAATGTTACGAGACTACTCTACACTTGATGGTGTGGCATGTCGCCAATTTTCGATCCTTGCCATTAACCGCGATGCAATCTCCGGATGATCTTGAACCTTGTTGACCATTTCTTCAGGATCCGTTTCTAAATCAAACAAGTGCACGTCTTTGTAGTACCGACCATTGATGTGGTCTTTGCGGCTAGTCCCTTCTACCTGTAAGAAGTTGGTGTTAGGAACAACCAACTTCCATTTCTTTTCGATGGCGATTTGATAAAGCAATGAATGGGTAGGATCGTCAACATCTGATATGTCGTGGTCATAGCACTCTGAGAAGACGACTGCTCTACTGTCGAGTGCATCTTTATCCAAGGCGTTTATTCCAGGCAGCGCGCCGGGGGATAGGCCTAACAAATGATGGACTGTCGGAACCAGGTCGACGTTGCTGACCATATGCTCATTGTCCATACCGGGTTCGATGTGTCCAGG
>JAHQVP010000019.1 GCA_019634275.1 Saprospiraceae bacterium | reverse complement strand
CATCTACCTTAGGAGAGCACTGCGAAGAATAATGGATGAAATCAAACAAGGAATCTACCCAACCGGACATAGATATCCAGGGAGGGTAGAGGTGTCAAGTGATGAGCAGACAGGACACAGGTGTGCCGATCAGGAGTTGGAATGGGTGCTGAGGAAATACTACTAAATGCAGCTGCGAATGCGTGAACCACGATGGGAAGTACCGTGCTGACGCTAAAACTATAGTCCTCATCAAGTGATTCTATGATTACTGATTTGTCCGAACAGCAGTCACTTTCATCAACATCGATCTGTTGGGTACTGTGATGAGGGCAAGCCTTGGCGATTTGATGACAAGTTTTGGCCTTGCCGAAGAAATTGAATGTGCGTAAATGACCCTTGCAATAATGCAAATTGACGGAGTAGCTCACTGATGTAAGTGCCATCAACTAAACCAAAACCAGTGCAATCGTCTTTTGCATAATTAATTAAAGATCGGCGATAAAGATACTTAATTTGTTTTCTGAAGTCAATGCCTAGGGGTTGGTTGCACTTCTTTCCGCCGGTATGTTTTCGAGTTCGTTTAAATACAGCACGCAAGAAAGAGAATGGGCATGAATACAATTCTAGGTAAAGAAAATTTTGTTTTAAAAGCCTCCATGGGATTTACCACACCTGATACTTCGACAAATGTTTCATAGTCGATTAGAAGTGGCCTAGAGAAATGGATTGTAACTCTATGAGAATCAATTGTGGAGCCTGGGGGAGTCGAACCCCCGACCTCTTGACTGCCAGTCAAACGCTCTAGCCAACTGAGCTAAGGCCCCATGTGGTGGAGGGCAAAAGTACAATTTATAGGAATGATTCAAAGGGAAAGCCACGCAAGTGTGTCTGGTCCTGTCACTATTCTTCTTCAGTGCTGTTCGCAAGTACCGGACCAGGTGTCGGGGGTGAGACCTCTGCCCCTGTCGGCGCCAAACGATTAAAAGCATATGCAGCTCCTCCAATCACCAGGGCGGCGGCTAGCATAATCCCTTGGTACTGAAGAGCGGACATGTCGGCACCTACGGATTCGGCCGCTTCTTCGCTCCCCGAAAAGGCTAGGGCATTATTGATGATGTGGAGGGCGAAACAAAGCCAGAGAGAGCGCGTACGATAATAAATCCAGCCCAGGACCAGGCCAAGAAAAAAGGCATAGATCACTTGAATCGCGATGCCATGAATGACACCAAAGATCAAGGCAGAAAATACGATAGCCGTAGCCGGAGGATGGTGCCGCAGAAATTCTTTGAGGATCACGCCCCGGAAAATCAACTCTTCGCAGATGGGACCAATCAGCACCCCACCAAGCAATAGGTAGATGGGCTTGATCTGTCCGAATAAATTTCCATAACTGTCGAGCATCTCCTCATAGTTGGGGAGTTGCGTAATCATTTCTCCAAAGAAGAACGATACCGCCATAGTGAGAAGGAGTGCTATAAGCGAGGGTACCCAGAGTCGGTTTGACCAATGCAGATCCGAGCGATTTATACGCCAATTGCGCAGAACTAACCACACTGCCAGAGGAAACGAAAGAATGAGCACCACTCCAATGCTGCTGGTAATGGCTTGGTCCATGTCTTCCTTGTCCGACACCAGAAAAGCAATGAGAATGGCGGGGAAGGCCACCATTATTTGCGCAACCAGCAACCAAAGTGCAATGGTAAACCCTCGCCATAGGGAGAGCGGAGTACTTGTCTGGGGTTGTTCCAGTGGCCTGTCTTCCATACCAACAATGTAAGACTTTAACCATTCTCGTCAAGATACCTTTGCAGAACATATGAGAATCAAGCACAAGGAGGGGCTTTGATGGCATCTTACCATCATGCCCTTTTTAAAGCCACACCAGGGCATTGCCATCTAAAAACTTAGCACCTCTTGCTTGAACTTACTCCGGGGCAAAATGGTTCGTAAGTCTGGATGAACAAGGACAACAAACGAGCGATGCATTTCAGCATGGGGGCTGGTAAGAAAAAGATGTCTTTCGGCGAAAGCCTGGAAGCATTGCGCTATGTCCCAAAGTTCTTTCGCTTGATCTGGAACACCAGCCCTGCCCTTTTCTTGGCAAACATCTTGGGCCGGTTGATCAAAGCCTTCATTCCGGTGGCCATGCTTTGGGTTGGTAAACTGCTCATAGACGAGGTCATATTACAAAGAGGAGAGGAGCTGGCCGACTATGATCGCATTTGGCTCTACCTGGGCATTGAATTTGGTCTGGCCCTGTTATCGAACGTCTTAAATCGAGTCATCGGGCTGTGTGATGGATTATTGGGAGACTTGTACTCCAATCGATCTTCTGTGGAACTGATCGAGAAAGCAGCCAAAATGGACTTGGCACAGTTTGAAGATCCGGACTTCTACGACAAGCTCGAACGAGCTAGACGCCAAACTACCAGCAGAGTATCCTTGATGAGTATGGTCCTCACCCAATGCCAGGACTTGTTGACAGTGGTTTCACTGGCAGCAGGGCTAATTGTGTTTGAGCCATGGTTGGTGGTATTGCTGGTGGTGGCCATCGTGCCCAGTTTCCTAAATGAAGCTTATTTCAGCAGATCCAGTTATTCATTGAGTAAGAGTTGGACGCCGGAAAGACGAGAGCTGGATTACCTTCGATTTCTGGGGGCAAGTGATGTGACGGCCAAAGAAGTAAAGTTATTTGGACTTGCGGGATATCTGAAAGAGCGGTTTGCTGTATTGTCCCACAAATACTACCTGGCCAACCGTCGTCTCTCGATCCGCAAGACGATCTGGGGCAGCGTGTTCTATATCATTGGCGATGTAGCCTACTACGGGGCCTATGTTTTTATCATCATCCGTACCATAGGTGGCTTTCTGACCATCGGAGAACTCACCTTTCTCTCTGGCTCATTTTCCAGATTGCGTGGTCAGCTGCAGGGCATCTTTTCACGGTTCTCTGCCATTTCAGAGAGCGCTCTTTATCTGCAAGATTACTTTTCCTTTATGGAACTCGAGCCCAAGACCAGGATAAGGCGAGATGGAGTGGCGTTTCCGAAAGTCATTGAAAAGGGATTTGTATTTCACAATGTTTCTTTTCGTTATCCGGGGTCGGAGGAATGGGTGCTGCGTGATGTCTCCTTTACCTTGCATCCATCTGAAAAAATCGCCTTGGTGGGAGAGAATGGTGCTGGGAAGACCACCTTAGTCAAGCTTCTGGCCGGGCTCTACCAGCCTACTGAAGGGTATATTTCACTTGAAAATGTCGACATAAGTCACTATGATTCAGCGCAATATCGAGATGCTATTGGAGTGATATTTCAGGATTTTGTACGGTATTACTTCAGTGCTCGAGACAACATTGCAGTCGGCAAGATCGAATATCGTGAAGAAAAGGATCGCATCATCGATGCTGCTCAGAACAGCTTGGCTTCTGAAGTAATAGATACGTTTGCCAAAGGTTATGATCAAATGCTCGGTAAACGATTTGGCGGAGGAGTGGAGCTGTCGGGTGGGCAATGGCAAAAGATTGCGCTGGGCCGTGCATACATGAAAGACGCTCAGCTTTTGATCTTGGACGAACCTACTTCTGCCCTGGATGCAAGAGCTGAGTATGAGGCGTTCGAGCGCTTTGCTGCCCTCACCAAAAACAAGACTGCTGTCTTGATCAGCCATCGATTCAGCACTGTCCGTATGGCAGACCGAATTCTGGTTTTGAAGGATGGAAAGATCATAGAACGAGGCACACATGAGGAGCTGCTGCTGATGCAGGGCCTGTATGCTGAATTATTCGAACTCCAGGCAGAGGGGTATCGGTGACAGCAACAGTGCCGAGTATCTTGCAGAGATCAGGGGGTCTCGAGCGTCTTCATGCATCGTACCGTTTCCGTATGGCCAGAACCTCCTGATTGATCCATGCTCGAGCCTGTTCCGTTCCATAGTCTTGAGAAGCGGCATGATAGGGTTCGCCAAAGGACATGGTGCAATGACACGAGCTTTCTCCAAATTGCAAAACGTATTGGCGCCATAGTGAGCGCGAAACCCAATGATGCTTTCGATCTTGGTATTCGATGGCTATGGGCACTACCGGAATGTCTAAGTCAGCGGCCACCTGAAAAGATCCCCTCTTGAAGGGCGTAGTGCCCTCGTCATCACTCGTTGTTCCTTCCGGATAGATTAAGACACTTTGATTTTGCTCCAGCGTATCTCGGATGGCTAATCGTGCTCCTTGACGGCTCGATGCTTTGTCACGCTCCACGTAAAGAATACCGGTGATGCGGGCACCTACGCCAATGAATGGGTAGCCGTTTACTTCGGCTTTGGCCAGGGGAAAGGCATCAATATAGCGCAGCATGATCAAGGGATCACTAAAGGAACGATGATTGGAGACAAATAGGAAAACTCCTTCTGTGGGTATGGTACCTTTTAAGGAGGCCTTGAATCCCAGGATCGGAACGATGAGTTTGATCCACCTTGCTCTGACTCCCTTGTTGCGGATCAGATAGTCTTTAAACAAAAGCTTGTTGACAAAACACCAGCCGATGTAGAAGGAAATGGTGATTGAAAACAACAACATTCGAAAAATTGCGCGAATCATGTACATATCAGGCGATGACCAATGTACTCAAACATCGACACTCATTGAAAAGACATTCAGTCGACATTTATCTGAAGATCACAGTCACTAAGGCAGGAAAGAAACGTAAGGGAAGAAGTGTGCGTCAACAGCTATGAACCTTGCTGACGTCTATTGATCTCATCGCGGATGGAAGCGGCTTTTTCGTAATCCTCATCACCCAGGACATCAGAGAGCATTTGATTCAGATCATCTAAGCTATAGGAACTCAATGGCGTATCTTTTCGTGAGGTCGGAGGTTCCGCGCTTTCAATAGCTGCGGCCATGCCCTCATCTTCGCTGTCCTCTAAAATAACTCCGGCCGATTCCATGATGAATTCATAGGTGTACACCGGGCAGTTGAAGCGGACTGCCATGGCCAATGCATCGGATGTTCGGGAATCAATCTCAATGGTTTCGCCCTTACGCAAGCAGACCAACTTGGCGTAGAAAATGCCGTCTAGCAAATCGGAAATGATGATTTCTTGCAGGTCAATATCAAAAGTTTCGAGGGTGTTTTTGAACAAGTCATGGGTCAGAGGTCGGTTTGGAATCATGCGTTCCATTGCGACTGCGATGGCTTGAGCCTCAAAAGCTCCGATAACGATCGGCAGGCGGCGAGAACCATTTTGTTCGCCTAGTACCACCGCATAATTGTGCGATTGGGAGACACTGTGCGATAGTGCGACTATATCCAAT
>JAHQVP010000214.1 GCA_019634275.1 Saprospiraceae bacterium | reverse complement strand
GAGCATTGAATACCATAACGGCAAGCTATATGTAGCTGGGCTGTCTAATGAAGAATTTTCCGCCTCGATGTGGGTTACTCCCTATCCCTTTCAAGACCATGTTGCCGCATCTACACTAGAAATCTATCACGGTGCCCATGGGGAGTATGAAACGCATGCACCGATTCGTGCCTTTTTGCCGTATCGGCTCAGAGGAGAGGAGAGCATCATTGCAGCATATCTCTGCACTCCTTTGGTTACATTCCCCAGTGCTGACCTGAAGGATGGCCAACACATCAAGGGCAGAACGGTAGCGGAGTTTGGATCTGGAAATTATCCTCTGGACATGGTCACGTACACCAACGGAGAAAAACAATACATCCTCATGTCCAATAGTCAACTTCCACTGATGATTATTGATCCGGACGACATTGAAGGTTTTGAAGGCAGCATCACCGAAGTGGTGGAAGGCTACATGGCCGGCGTAAACTATACGCCAAGATCTGGCTCGGGAGTTCAGCAGTTGGATGATCTCAATGAAAAGTTCTTGGTGGCCACTCAACGAATGCCTTCTGGAAAACTGGCGTTGGTATCATTCCCCAAAGAATGGCTAAGACCCTAGTACAGTTTTTCTTTTTCCTGACCGGCCTGGGCATGGCCAATCCAGCAGTCTGTCAGCGCATAAAAGCCAGTACCCAGTCTGAGGCTGCTGATTACGGCCAGTTCGTGGTGCCTCTGACGTTCTCTCATGCACAACATTTGTCCAAAGAGAAACTAACCCCTGAAACATATGGCTCTCTATTTTATGTGAGAGTGCACCCTAAAATCAATGTGTTAGGAAGGCATTTCCTGACCGATTCGTCTCTGGTCTTCCAACCAAAATACCTGCCTGACCCAAGCCTGGTACACCACGCCTATCTGGATCTAGCGCTCTTGGCCCATTACATTCCGGACCTTGATCACCCGCTCGGAATTGTCCACCAAGAAATATCATTCGCAGGCCAGCAGCAGTCCCCGGCCACCGAAATCTTGCGTCTTAGCCCCAATTTCGATACTGTTCCTGAAAACATTCTTCGCACCTATCTCCACTTTACGGCCCCCATGGGATTTGAGAATCCCTTTGCATTCATCAGTCTCCTCAATGAGGCTGGTGACACACTGAAAGATGCCTTCGTCGAGCTTCCCGAAGGACTCTGGAATAGGGACAGAACGCGACTTACGCTGTTGTTCCATCCTGGCAGAATTAAAAGAGGCGTGGGTCTGCGTCAAGCGATGGGGCCACAGCTTATGGTCAATCAAGTGTATCGACTGGTCGTTTCTTCCCATTGGAAGGACGCCCATGGCAACCGACTCAAAGCCCCTCTCTCAAAAAAGTGGATCATCGGGGAAGCTTTTCGGGATCGCCTTCGCCTCTGCGAATGGCAACTGGGACTGCCTCGGTCTTCGAGCAGGGCTCCGCTTTTGGTGCGTCCCAAAACCCCTTTAGATCCTGTTTTAGCACAAAAGATGCTCACCATCTCTCAAAATGATCAAGTGATGGTGGGGATATGGATGCAAACAGGCAAGAGGGAGTGGAGATTTACTCCAAAAGAAGAATGGTCAAGTGGCACATATACATTGTCGGCTGATGCACATCTAGAAGATATAGCAGGCAATACGATGCACGCTGCCTTTGATGTGGAATCTGGTGCTCAGTCCAACATGTCTTCCAACTGCCAATCCATTGACATCGTCATTAAATAATTTGCAGACCTTACTTTCATACCAGCTCCGCTGCATTATTGTTTACCACATTGTACTTTAGGTAAGCCTGAATCTTATTTTTCTTAATCAACGCATACTCGTTAACCTTGGCGATATCGATGTCACCTTTATCGGCCAGAAAACCAATAGCAAATGACAAGTCCCCCAATTCTCGTTCGAGCAACTCCCGGTTGGTCGTTTGCAACTCCGCCAAGGGATTGTGACTGGCAAGACCATAGCGGAGAATTTTGCCAATGATTTGTTGCACCTCGCCACACTCCTCAGACAGAATGGCAAGGCCCTCTAGTTGTGACTTTTTCATTTTTCTAAGATTCAGTTGCTCAGTCGGTATACTACTTCATTCCGTATCAAAGGAGAAAAATGCCTCTGCGGTATCATGAAGAATCTTATCCACTATGTTTTTGGGCAATTTTAATCCTTGGAAGGGACTATTGATCAGATCACTCTCCATCATCTGGTCGGTAACAAAATATCGCCAGTCTCTCATCCATGTTTTCTCTAAATATTCTGCCAGTTCTTCCGATGTGTTGGTCATGCGATCCCCCAAATCCGTGGCATACATAATTCGGTCTGCATAGCGAATAAAAAAGTCACGTACGCCCTCCCGATTTCCCACCGTTTGAGAAAATACCTGCCCCATGCGCGCTGCCAAATCGATGGTCGCGTTCGGATAGCGATCTAGCCAGGCGCCCAGCTCTGCAACACTCCACTCAATACTGGCCATGTGCGCCCCCATAAATTTAATTTCGGAGTGCTTATCTAATCGTCGATTTCGGGCATCCATCTGATCTTGATAAGAAGGCAACTCTGGATGGAGAAACATATGGTACTCCGGGTGCTCACTAAAATAACTACGGTCATTGTTGGTAGACATTGAGTCCAGGGGAAGCCAGCAATTTAGAGGTTCGCCAAGGTGCCCTACCTCCAGTTTGTCAGCTTCTATTATGTGTTGAAAAATGCGATCCAGCCGATCGTCATCAAGCATGACATTCGATCCATCCTGATCTTTGAGGACCATGCCGATATTCTTCCAAACTTTGACTCCCAGAGCCCCCTCTGCAAAACAACTATCTAACCAGGCTATCGTCCGCGATTCCCAATCTTCTTCATGAAAATCTTCGACACTAAAGGCTGTTATTGGCTGAAACAACCTGGGATGAACATCCTTTTGAAAGTGGACATACTTCCACTGTTCGCGTATCCGCTTCCAGGTTCCTGCACCATCAACCACAATGTTAACCAGCCGAAAATTCTGATCCGCTGCAGCTAGTGCAAATGCTAAGCGCTGGACGGAAATGTGGACATGCACATCGATTTTAGGGACTGATCTGTAATCCTCCAGCTCGTAATATGTCTGTCCCCCAATAGGTACAGTCCATATCAGAATAAAAAACAAGAAAGTAAGACACCGCATATTTAAGATTAATGGAGCTGCTCCCTATGGAGTGCAACCTCCTTAAAGTACATAATTTGGATGGTGAAGAACGGGCAGAAACTCGGACTTAACTATTTTCTGTTCCTCCTGTTACTAGTGACATGGGAGACTATGTAAAACTATACGCGCTGACCATTCCGGTCTTCTTTGCCATCGACATGCTCTGGATAGGCCTTATCGCTCAGAAGCTTTATGAAGGGATTGCTCACTTGAGGGGACCGGTCAACTGGCCGGCGGCGATCGTATTTTACCTCATCTTCATCATAGGAATTCTCTTTTTTGCCGTGCGACCATCATTGGCAGAAAGAGAATGGCAAACTGCCCTGCTTTATGGTGCAGCTTTTGGCTTCTTCACGTATGCCACCTATGACCTAACCAACTACGCTACGCTGAAAGATTGGCCTCTTCAGGTGGTGATCGCGGATATGATATGGGGCAGCTTTCTTTGTGCCACAGTGGCATTGGCGTCACACTGGATGGCCATCAACTGGCTTAAAATGTAGGTCTCTTATCAACATCACAAGAGCGCACTACCTCCACAGATTCTTTCAGAAGGTGTCTTTTCGGTAAAAGGTTCGTCTTAACACCATATTAAGAGAATCATTTACCATTAAAGTCATTGCTATGGAATATCTAAACAACCTCTTCACCAATGTAGCTGGCCGTTTTGGAGATGCCCTGCCAACCCTTCTGGGTGCCATCCTCCTTCTTGTTGTAGGCCTTATCTTCTGCGGATTTCTGCGCCGCCTCGCATTTAGGCTCTTGTCAAAGATCAAATTTGGAAAGATGGATCCAGCGACGTCCAATACGTTGGCCCGGACCATTTCAAAGTTGGTTTACTATTTGGCTGTCACTTATCTGTTGCTGCTCATACTAAATATGCTGGGCATCACGGGTGTATTAGAACCCCTCCAAAACATGCTGGATGGTTTTGTCGGCTTTATTCCTAACATCGTTGCCGCCGGACTCATTGGTTTTATCGGGTATACATTAGCTTCTATTGCCAGAGAAGTTGTAGGGCTTATCTCCGAAAGCATTGAAAGCCTTGCCACTAGGATCGGGATTGATGGCAACCTGGATTTAACCAAACTGGTCAAACAGTTGGTTTTCCTCTTCGTCTTCATTCCCATTCTGATAATTGCGTTAGATGCATTAAAGATGGAAGTGATTTCGCGTCCTGCGACAGAAATGTTGCAGTCGCTTATTGGTTCCATTCCTAACATATTGGCGGCCGCAGTCATTCTCGCTGTCTTTTTTATCATCGGAAGGTTCGTCAGTACAATCGTGGGAGAGCTGCTGGAAAACATGGGGCTAAATACGTTGACCAACCGGATCGGCATCGGTCAACTGCTGGGATCGGGTCGGTCTCTATCTGGAGTTGTTAGTGGCATCGTCTTCTTTTTCATCATGTTTGCTGGCGTGGTCTCTGCGTTAGAGAAGCTTGAGCTGACACAACTGTCAGGAATTTTGGGCAATGTGATGCAAATCGGGGGGCAGATCTTTTTTGGTATTGTACTGCTTATCGCCGGAAACTTCATCGCAAAATTTGTCGCCGATTACTTTGAAAGCACGGGTGCTTCTGGCATGGCTGGCATTGCTCGATTTGCTGTACTGGGTTTGGTCCTGGCCATCGCGCTTAAATCCATGGGCATCGCGGATGACATCGTCAATCTTGCTTTTGGACTGACACTAGGTGCCGTAGCCGTTGCTTTTGCCTTGTCCTTTGGACTGGGAGGTAGAGAGGCAGCAGGCAAACAAATGGATCATTTTTTGCGACGCTTTCGCAACGACTAAACTGCTCTTGCGAGCACACTCAACACGTCACAACCATCAATGAGTCGAAAGACCAACTTAACCTAAAGGGGGAAGCCACACGCTGGCTTCCCTCTCTTTATTCAATGTCCTCGGAATGATTGTTTTTTGCGGTTTAATCCTGCAAAAGATGTACTGGAATCACGGATGCTGCTCGATAAATAATGCGGCCCACGGTAATGGCGCAAACCAATATCAGCGACACAGTAGCGAAAACGAAGATGGCAGCAGTGATTGGGGTATAGTACGTCCAAATGCTCTCCATTAACATCTTGGCCAAGTAATACCCTCCCACCATACCAAGCGCACATGCGATGGCAAGGATAATGATGAACTCGCGACTTATTCCCATGGTAATGGCTCCCAGAGGAGCACCTAAGATCTTGCGCACTCCTATCTCCTTAAGTCGCTTGTTGATGTTCATCGACACCATACTGAATAGCCCGATCACCGAGAGAAGGGCCGCCACTAAGGCCAGGAAAATAAACAGGTACTTGATGTTGGCATTCACTTCTTTCGATTCGACTTTCTGTTCGTCCATATAAAATGTCCGGGGCAACTCGTCCGGAAAGAGGGCTTTCCATTGTTCATCCATAAACGACTTGACACCCTTTACGTCGGCCAGCGCTGTCTTGGCGATTAGGTAGTGAAAGCGGTCGTCGGAGCATCCTCGAATGACCATG
>JAHQVP010000213.1 GCA_019634275.1 Saprospiraceae bacterium | reverse complement strand
AGGAGATTATGCAGGATGTTGGTCATGTGGTGTCGGTCGCACAGCACGACCGAAGAGCCAGCTTGCAGATCGGTCTCTATGACGGTATCTGACTTTGTCGCACTTTCAATCTGGTCAGCAATGACCTCATTGATCAGCACGTGCATGTCGACTGGCTGCTTTTCCAACGTGATGCTTCCTCTACGTACATCAGCAATCTGCAGCACCCGCTCTACTTGATTGCTCAAGTGCTCCCCCTGCGATTGGATGATGCCTGCATAGGTCTTTAGTTTTGGATCCTGCTGGATGCTGGGGTGCTGCAGCAAGACGTCGGCACTGATTTTTATGCTTGACAGAGGGGTCTTAAACTCATGGGTCATGTTGTTGATAAAATCCTTTTGCAGGTCGGAAAGCTTACGTTGCTTCAAAATTTCCTTAACTGCATAGAGGAAGAAGAGTACCGCGGCAAAGAGCAGGGCGGTAAATGCGATGGGGATCCAGTGACTGTTGAGGACATATCCCTTCCGGTCTGGAAACCGCACCCCAAAGTAGTATACATAGTCATCGTATCGTTCCAGGCTGGTATTGGGCTCCACCCGCTGACCAGGTTTGTATTGAATGTAGTTCCCATAGACCATTTCATCACTCGCACAATCATAGATGCCATACTCAAAGTCTGTCTGCAAAGAGAGGTTCTCCAATTCTTGCCTGAGGAAAAACTCCAGTTCTTGGGCATTGATCGCATCCTGGATATTGACGACGTAGTAGTCCTGCGATATTTTAGTGATCAACTTCTGGCTGGGAAGCTGCACCTGGGTCAGTTGAGAGATTTCCTCTGCGACATGTCGTAAGGCAATGTGCACCTTCTCGTCAAAAGTCCGCTCTGCTCTGCTAAAGGAGTTGACCAGCCAATAGGTCTGTACGGCAGCGATAGCGGCCACCGTCAGCAGTCCGGATGCAATGATTCGCCATAGTGTCTGATTGCGCATTGATGCAAAGGTACTCCTTGAAAAAGTCCTTATATAACGGCAATGAAGTCGGTTAACATGTCATTAACAGCCATTGGGAACGCATTAACCGAAGCAGGCCAGAAGACAAAGTATGTTTGATCCATCAATAAATTGTTCAATCACTTTAAAATTTAATGCTATGAAAAAGTTGTTTTATGCGAGTGCCCTGATGATGGGCCTGTTTGTTCTTGGAAGCGCCTTTACCGGCATAGAGGAAGGGCTGGTAAAATGGGACCGCGAGCTATTTGACATGGGGAAAATCGTTCAGGACAAACCGGTAGCTGCGGAGTTTCTTTTGGAAAACCATGGAACCGAGTCACTGCTGATCACCAGAGTAAAAGGATCCTGTGGATGCACGGCCACTGCTTACGAACAAGAACCCATCCTACCGGGTGAAAGTGGAACCGTAACGGCCACTTACAATGCCCGAGCAAAAGGACCATTTACCAAGACCGTCACGGTATATACCAATGCCCAGGAGGAGCCATTTGTGCTCACCATTAAGGGCGAGGTAGTCGTAGACTAAACCACTGTGACCATCACCCTTGTGACCACCTGACCAGCGGCAAAAGCACCCGATCCCTAAAAGGATATGCTACAAGGTGCTTTTGTCCTGGTCCTTTGCCCTCGTCTTCCGACGTCCTAAGCAGCCGACCGGTTTGATCGGAGCCATGATCTGGTCAGGGCCAAAAGTCTTAAAAGGTACCTACTGCATTGTCCATTCACTACCTTTGGGCGCGATGTACCGTTTCAGATTCAGGCTGGGGCTCACGATTATCCTGTCGTTGATCGGAATTGCAGTCATTGCACAGAATCCGTTCGATCTCAAGAGCAGGTTAAACGGCGACACTACTGTTGTGGCACCTATCCTGCCAGATACGTCGGGCGAGACGACCCCTCGAGTCGTGGCACCTACTCCTCCCATCCAAGTGCCCACTCCTACGGTCCCCAAGATTGACTCCACTCCGCTGCAGCCCCAGGAGTCGTTGGAGCTGCAAAATCCCGCAGAAGAAGAGCCTTCTGAACCAGCCCCTCTCCTAAGCGAAGGGAAGAAATGGTTTTCCACCATCCTAACTCGGTTAAATTTTTTCAGTGGGCGACTGCAGTTGAATCTGGATCAAAATGTACTCTTTGGGTTCACCTTGATTATCCTGCTCATGTTGGCATGCCTGATGGTCATCCAACGGTCCATGCTATACAATGCATACCGGGCAGTCAGCAATGACAATTATCTGCGCTTCTTGCTCAGGGAGTATCAAAACCGGCCATTGATCTACCGACTTTATTACGCTTACTTCTTTGTCAATCTTGGTTTATTTGCGTTCCTGGCCTTGTTTCGCATGTCGGCATCGATCGATGGGAACGTCTTGTTGATGCCCTTTTTCGTTGCCGTATTCATTGTCATCTATCTGATTCGGCATTTGGTGCTTTCTACTTTAGGCAGCACTTTCCCTGTGTCGAAGGAGACCGACCTTTTCGGCTTCATCATCATGTTAATCAATATCGTCCTTGGAATCGTACTCACCCCCATCAATATTGCCCTTTGTTTTGGACCTCCATCTTCTTATAAGGCTCTGATATTCTTGGGTTTAGCACTTTTCGTATTTCTGTATTTGTTCCGACAACTTAAAGGAATATTCATATCAGGGAGAATTCTAAGCGGTTACTTGTTCCATTTTTTTCTGTACTTTTGCATCGTCGAAATTGCACCATTGCTGGTGATTGGGAAGCTGGCAACCACATATTTAGGAGTGCGCTAATTTGATTGTTTTAAACAGAATTGCATGTCCGTATCGAACACCGAGGTAGAGAGATTGAAGAAAGTGAAAACGATTCTGATTTCCCAACCTAAACCAGAGCGTTCCCCATACTTTAACCTTGGTGAGAAATACAATCTGACGATTGACTTCCGTCCCTTTATCCATGTGGAGCAGGTGACAGAAAAGGAGTTTCGTAAGACGCGGATTCGCCCTGAAGAGTACGGCGCCGTAATCTTTACCAGTCGAAATGCGATCGAAAATTACTTTCGCATGTGTGAGGCCATGCGGATTCAGGTATCCTCCGACATCCGTTATTTCTGCCTTTCCGAAGCAGTAGCCAACTACCTTCAGAAATTCATCGTCTATCGCAAACGCAAAGTCTTTGTTGGCAAACGCAAGATCGAAGACCTGAGCAATTACTTGAACAAGTACAAAGAAGAAACTTTCCTGCTTCCATGTTCAAACCTCGGAAGTAAACCTGTAGTACAATTTTTAAAGGAGGGCGACTTTAAGTTTCAGGAAGCGATGATGTATCGCACCGTGGCAAGTGACTTATCTGATCTGGCAGACATCACCTACGACGTACTGGTCTTCTTCAGCCCTCTTGGGATCAAGTCGCTCTATGAGAATTTCCCGGATTTTAAACAGAACGAAACGCGCATAGCGGTATACGGGACGAGCACACGCAAGGCGGTCGAAGAACGAGACCTTACCATCAATATCCAAGCTCCGGCGCCCGAGACTCCTTCCATGACGATGGCCCTTGAGCGCTACATCAAGCAAGCCAATCAGAAGTAAGTTTCACATTTCAAGCTTGCCTACGATACTCCCGGGAGAGCAAGCTCATCAAGAAGTATCGCCTCCGGGCAGGTTGGATTATCAAAAACCTGACAACCCCAGGCAAGCGGCAGTACTGATTGCCATTCATCCCTTTGAAGGGAACCAGCATATTATTTTGATCGAGCGCGTCACCAAGAAGAGTGACATACACAGCGGACAAATCTCACTGCCCGGAGGCAAATTTGAACTCGACGATCTGGATCTGGAACAGTGCGCCCTGCGCGAGGCAGAAGAGGAGGTGGGACTTGACCCCCATCTGGTCCAAATGGTCGGGCCGCTTTCGCCATTATACATTCCGGTCAGCAACTTCGAGGTGTTTCCCTTTGTCGGCTATTGCGAGGAGCCTCTTAAACTCACTCCGCAATACAGCGAAGTGGCGGCCATCCATCGCATTGCCCTGCAGGACCTGCTGGAGTCTGATGCCAAACAGAAAGACCATCAGGTCAGACCTGATGTCATCTTGCCCGATATCTGGCACTTTGATGTCGGCGGATTATTCGTGTGGGGAGCCACTGCGATGATACTCAACGAACTGCGTTGGGTCCTACGTCCCTGACCTAGGCTTTACGGTATGATGCATGAAACGAGCGTCTGGACGCGTGTGATTCTCTTGTGCGCTAATATATATGGCTATCCGTCCAATCAAATGTGCAGAGGCCTCCCTCCTGTTGCATCCAATGCCGCCTCTTTTACCGCCTCGGTATAGGTAGGATGTGCATGGCTAATCCTTCCTATGTCTTCCGCACTGGCTCTAAACTCCATTGCCACCACTGCCTCGGCGATCATATCGGCTGCCCGGGCTCCTACCATATGTACTCCCAGTACTTCGTCGGTCTCTTGGTCGGCAAGGACCTTAATCATCCCCTCCGTGTCGGTGCTGGCGCGCGCCCGACCCAATGCCTTCATCGGAAACTTGCCCACTTTATATGCAGTCCCCTGCTCTTTAAGTTCCTCCTCCGTATGTCCTACAGAAGCGACCTCTGGCCAAGTATAAACCACATTCGGGATGAGGAGATAATTGACATGGGGGTGTTGGCCAGCGATATGTTCTGCCACAAATACACCTTCCTCTTCGGCTTTGTGTGCCAACATGATGCCTTGGATCACATCGCCGATGGCATATACACCATCTTCATTGGTACGCAGGTACTCGTCCACTTCAATCCGACCTCGATCATCCAGGACTACCGCGGTATGCTCTAAGCCCAACTTGTCTGTGTAGGGGTGACGCCCGATGGACACCAGGCAGTAGTCTCCCTCGAGTTCAAACGTCTCATCACTGTCACGCTTCTGTACTTCCACCTTGACCTTGGTCTTCATGGGCGTTACAGTGGTGACCTTGTGTTTCAGATGAAATTTAATGCCCAACTTCTTTAGGGATCGCATCAACTCTTTGCTGCAGTCTTTGTCCATTCCTGCGATGATGCGGTCCATATATTCGACTACCTCAATCTCGGCACCAAGACGTGCATACACGGAACCCAACTCCAATCCAATGACCCCTCCTCCTATGATGATCATTCGTTTTGGCACCTGAGTGATGTTAAGTGCTTCCGTAGAGGTAATGACGCGCTTTTTATCATAGTTAAATGCCGCAGGTACGATTGGCTTGGATCCTGTGGCAATGACCACATGAGCACCTTCGATCACGGTTTCCCCTTCGACACCTGCGATCGATACCGTTTTGGCTGAGACAAAAGATGCATGCCCCTCATACACGTCAATCTTGTTTTTCTTCATCAAGAACGAGACGCCCTTGCACGTCTGATCCACTACCTCGTCCTTCCTGTTGATCATCTGGGCCATATCCACTTTGAGGCCCTTGTGCAGGATCCCATGACTTTCAAACTTATGGGCAGCGTTGTGATAGTGCTCGGAGGAGTCCAGCAACGCTTTTGACGGAATACATCCTACATTGAGGCAGGTCCCACCCAGGGTGCTATAGCGTTCGACAATCGCCGTCTGTAGCCCCAACTGTGCACACCGTATGGCACACACGTAGCCACCAGGACCTGAACCGATCACCACAACATCATACTTCTTAGCACTCATTTACTTCTTCTTATTTTGATTTGATTTGCCCCTTCCCTTCCGCTTCTTATTTCTGTTCTTGCGTTTGCCCCCTCTTCGGCGTCGCTTAGGATCATCTTTCAGCACAATGCTGCCGGTAAGATCTGCATCAAAATCGACCTCCGGTTCTTCAAACTGGGGGGCAATCAGGTAAGACTTAAAGGACTCCGGAAATTCTCCTTGCTTATTGAGTTTCTTGATCTCTCGTACGCTCTCGATGTCGAGGCCTACGAGGTGACTCCGGCCAGAATTAAGTTTGAGGTTGTAATACATTAACTTCTTGAAGATGTCCACTTTGATGAAATAAGCCATGCCCTCTTGGGTTTTGAGCTTATCCGCTTTGGGAAACTTCTTTACGGCATCAATGTATACGTCCAGTTCGTAATTGAGGCAGCACTTTAAGCGACCGCACTGTCCTGACAACTTAGACTGGTTAATGGAAAGATTTTGATATCGTGCGGCTTTCGTCGACACATTCTTAAAGGAGGTGAGCCAGGTGCTGCAGCACAATTCCCGACCACATGATCCCAGGCCGCCGATGAGAGAAGACTCTTGCCTCGCTCCGATCTGACGCATCTCGACCTTTACTTTAAACTCGCGGGCATATTGTCGAATCAGCTCTCGAAAATCCACTCGAGAGTTGGCAGTAAAATAGAATGTTGCCTTCCGGCCATCCCCCTGAAACTCCACTTCACTGATTTTCATGTCAAGATTGAGGGTTCTTGCCATTGCCCGTGCCCTCACCAAGGTATCGCGCTCTTTGGCACGCGCCTCTTCCAGTCGTTCCAGATCACGTGAGCTTGCCAAGCGGCGCACCTGCTTGAGCAGACGATCCTCACGGACTTTCTTTTTCTTCATCTGGAGTTTGACCAAGGCACCGGTCAGACTGACGCGTCCTACGTCATTACCCGCACCCGATTCCACGACCACCATGTCTCCAGAATTGAGCAGCATTCCTTCTCTTGATACTGCAAAAAAATCTTTGCGGGTTCCGTGTTTAAAACTGACCTCTACAATATTGTGCAGCCCATCAGGGTCCAGCTCGGTTGCGGCCAGCCAGTCAAATGTATTGAGCCTATTGCAAGATCCAGTACTGCATCCTCCGTTGTTATTGCATCCTTTAGGGCTCGACCCATTGCCACAGTTTCCGCAACTCATGCACTCGCTTTTTTAGGGGTCATGGATCTGCGTTGTGTCGCCATGAGGAGACTGATCCGAATGCTATTGTCCAACATCACCAAGCGAGGATTGGCATAGCGCTCCAGGTGATAGATGCTCTCTTCCACCAGAGAAATGGCTTGAAAGGCCGCGTCAGGGCTGAGCATCTCGCCAATTTTCTCTGCTGCCTTTTGCTCCTTAGCTGGCAGTTCAACCCGACTTCCTGTTGCATTCTGATTGGCAATGAGTGCCCGCATAAAATGCAATCCATAGTTTAAGAAAGCCTTCTGTGATTCTCTACTGTACTGCGCAAACTGATCGGCAAACTGAACCATTTCTGCCGGGTTTCTTTTGTAGACGATGCGCATCCAATCCAGCCAACTGGCTGCTCCGAAGACATCGGCCGCCGCCAGCAGACTGATGGCCGTGCCGGGATTGCCACGAGCAATGCCCACAATGCGTTCGGCATCTTGTTGGCTTGCTTGATGCTGCGCCATCAACTGTTTGGTCAATACTTCTGCAGGCACAGGCTTCATTCGGATGATTTGGCATCGCGACAAGATGGTATTCAAGACTTTGTCTTCGTCTGCAGCGATCAAAAAGAACAAGGTCTTTTCGGGAGGTTCCTCAATAATTTTGAGCAACCGGTTCCCTTCCTTAGCCAAGTACTCTGCCATCCATATGATTTGCACTCGATACTCCGACTCGAAGGCCTTGAGACCCAACGTCTTAACAATCCGTACGCACTCATCTCGGCTGATGTTGCCCTGTTTGTTCTCGCCTCCCAGTTGGAGCAACCACTCCTGATCGGTTCCATAGGGACTATTGGCCACAAATGATCTCCATTCTTTCATCCAGTCCAGAGACGTAGCACTTTTGCTGGACTTTGCTTTAAAAGACGGAAACGTAAAGTGCAGATCAGGATGGATACACTGAGAGACTTTGATGCAAGCAGGGCAGGTGCCACATGAGTCTCCCCCTTGCCTGTTTTCGCACATCAAGTACTGAGTGATGCCCAGCGCCAGTGGAAGCCCCCCAAAACCCGGATGGCCCAGCAACAGAAACGCATGTGCCAGACGATCCTCAGCAATGGCATTGACCATCATCTTTTTGGTATCGTCCTGTCCCATGACCTGCATCAATTGCATGCTCCTGTTCTTATGCGTCTAACGATTCTCTAATTGCTTGCTCGATCTGCGACTTTTGAGATGGGGGCAAGGCAACACGACCAACTAAATTTGGTCATTGTGTTTGCTTCAAAAGTAGAAAAAAAGGGTCGGAGAAGGGGATGATGTCTCCCCAGTCTTTACATCTTGCAGTATGAAAGTTGCCATATTTAGAAGAGCACACTTTAACGCGGCGCACAAGCTGTACAAAGAGGAGTGGTCTCACGAAAAAAACTTAGAGGTCTTTGGTATTTGCACCAGTCCCAATTACCACGGCCACAACTATGATCTAGAGGTAAAAGTCGTAGGCGAACTGGATGAAGATACCGGGATGGTCATCAATTTGAAGACCCTAAAAGACATCATCAAGGTAGAGGTGGAAGATCGCTTTGATCATAAAAACTTAAACCTGGATGTATCCGATTTTCAAAACATGACGACGACAGCCGAGAACATCTGCATTGTCATTTGGAGAAGACTGGTGGCTCGATTGCCAGAGGACTTTGAAGTGACGGTCCGGCTCTACGAGACGCCACGTAACTACGTGGAATTCCCAGCGTAACCAAAAAAGAGGAAATGTAGTCGGCTACCGTTTGTTGAGTCGAAGAGCCTTGAGCACTTCGTTTCTGCGATTGATCAATCGTACGAGATACATTCCGCGATGCAAATGACTTACGTCAAATTTTTCATTGGGATATACCTTGAAGGATTTGATTTCGCGGCCAGCCATGGTATACAAAACCACCTTGCTGATGTCCTGATAGTCTGACAATTGAAAGTAGTCTACGGCAGGATTGGGATATACTTTGAGATTGACCTGGGGTGCCTGGTCTGCGTTCGAAAGGGTCTGATTGAAGAGGTAGTTGCCCTCTATGCGATTTTCCGGATTGCCCACTTCAAAAATCAGTAAGCGAATGTGCGCTTTCCCCTCGATGCCCATGGGACGGATGTGAACATCCAAATTGGTGGAATCTCCTGGGCCCAACTCCACGTCAGTGATAGAAGAATCAACGCTCGTACTATAGCATGCATTAAAGTCGCAAATCGCACTCGCCCATCCGTCACTGGCAGATTCGGTAGATCGAATCCAGCGGAAGGTCTTGGTATCTTCAGAAGTGTTGATAAGCCATGAATGTGCGACCGTCTCGAACATGGCCTCATCTACGTCCACTTCGACCTTCTCGGGTGACAACGAAAGTGTCACCTGCCCTTGGAGAGCAGTAAAAGAGGCCAGAAATAAAGCGAACAGTAGGTGTCTTATCATTCACATAGTTTACATCATGATGACGGATACAAAGTACCACGTCCACACAATAAAATTAACCAAAAAAGCGGTGCAGATGTTTTGCTAAGATTTGTTTAACGTTTGCCTGACGACAAGAGCAGCGCTTTTTTTGGGACAACCCCGACTAAAACCACTAATTGGTCGGCTGGCAAACGCAATCCATTAAGGCATTCGATTGAATTTCGCTAGTTTTCAAGCAGATTCCGTCCAAATGCATACAGTCATCATAGGCAATGGCGTCAGTGGGATAACTGCCGCCCGAACCTTACGCAAGTTATCCGATCAGCGCATCACGGTCATCTCGTATGAGACCGAGCATTTTTTTTCCCGCACGGCATTGATGTACGTGTACATGGGCCACATGCGATTTGAGGACATCAAACCTTATGAGGATTGGTTTTGGGAAAAGAACAAGATCGATCTGATCAAGGACCGTGTCACTTCCATCGATTTTGAATCAAAGTCACTGCGCCTCGACGCTACTGGGGAGCTGTCCTATGATTCGCTGATTTTGGCATTGGGGTCCAAAGGCAATCGCTTTGGATGGCCCGGCCAGGATTTGCAGGGAGTCTCGGGATTGTACCACGTGCAAGATCTCGAGCGCATGGAGCAACACAGCCCGGGCCTGGAGCGGGCTGTCGTGGTCGGTGGAGGGCTCATCGGGATAGAGATGGCAGAAATGTTTGCCTCTCGGGACATTGACGTCACCTTTCTGGTCAGAGAGACCAATTATTGGAACAATGTCTTGCCTGAAGAAGAGTCTCAGATGATTTCGGATCATATTCGAGAACATCATTTTGATCTGCGACTGGGCGTCAACCTCGGCGAGATCATCGACAATGGTCAGGGACAAGTAGGAGGTGTTGTCATTAAGGAATCGGGAGAAAAAATACCCTGCGGATTTGTGGGCCTTACCCCAGGCGTCAGCCCCAACATTGGTTGGCTAAAGGAAGGGCCGTTGGAGACCAATCGAGGCATCCTGGTCAACGCTCATTTGGAAACCAATCAACCCGACGTCTATGCCATCGGAGACTGTGCGGAGATCACGGAACCGAGACCTGGCCGCAGGCCCATCGAGGCCGTATGGTATACAGGCCGCATGATGGGCGAAACCGTCGCCCATACCCTGGCCGGCAACCGGACAGCATACGACCCGGGCATCTGGTTCAACTCCGCTAAATTTCTGGACATCGAATATCAAGTGTATGGCGACGTACCCGCTCGTCCCGGCGAGGAGATTGGACAATACTTTTGGAAAGGCCCCGATGGCAGAAAAAGCTTCCGAATCCTCTTTCACAAAGAACACGGCCACGTCACCGGATTTAATCTTCTGGGCATTCGATTCCGTCATGAAGTATGCGAAAAATGGCTCCGTGATCAAACCCCAGTGGATCAGGTAATGAGCAATTTGGCTTTGGCCAACTTCGATCCTGAATTTTATCGAATGCATGAAGAGGAAATCGTGGCTGGATATAATGCAGCTCTTGGAAGACAAGTCCGACATCGCGCCAAACGCAATCTAAACCACGTCTTAAAATTTCTGAAAAGCAAATGATGATAATTTTGCAAAAAATAGGCTTGGGGCTGGTGGTTACGGGCATCGTGCTATTCACCTATCTCCTTACACAGGGCCGCTATACCGTCACAGAAGATGCGCTTGGAGTCGCGTCTAGCTTCCACCAAGAATCGATCTTAGACAAAGCAAGGGAAGCAGGTGTTCTCAACCATACCTACCACTCTTCCGCTGCATTCTTGAGTGATTATAAAGGCGTCATAACGGCGGCGCAAGCCGATCTTGCCTCCTCCCCCGTGCCCGATGGTATCGCCGAGTGGGACTACAAGATTGGAGACTGGAAAGTCAAGGAATACCTTCAATCCGCTTCCCGCTCTTGCCTGAGTGGTCCGGTCAAAGAAAATCCACTCAAGTGGCTATTGCTCACGATCGGATTGGCCATTTTGGGTGGGCTTCTGTACATCCTTCCGGCCTTCTCCAAAATCCCTGGAATCAAACACGATGGCATCTATCACAGCTCCATGAAGCGTGGTCTCAAATTGCCACAGCGTTCGTTTTTTCTTTTAGCGACCGTCATCGGGGTCTTATGGTATGGCATCACCTATATGTCAGGACAGTGGTTTCACTCATTGCACACGCTGCTAATCGGAGCGCTGGTAGTCTATCTGGTCTACTTTCGGGGCGAGAAGACAGCCGCCGCTCCCCGCTCCGCCTCGCCTTCGGCAGTAGCCTGGCTCGGCATCGTGACCGGCACCTATCTGATTGGCTTCTACATCTTGTTGTATTGGTTTCCGCAGTACATTTCTCCCTGGATCGAAATGGTGGATCCCGTCAGTCGTAGCATCAGCGGCAACCCTGCCAGTCAGTGGTTTCTTTATGGATTTCTTTATACCATCATCATGTTGGTCATGGGGGTGCGTATGATTGCCAAGTATCGACACAATCGTTATCAGATCATCCGGACATTGTCCGTAGTTTTCTTCCAGACCGCATTTGCCTTCCTTCTACCCGAAATTCTGGCACGACTGAATCAACCGTATTACGATTTTAAGAACATCTGGCCGCTGAATTACACCTTCTTTTTTGATTGGAACCTCAGCACCCTCATGAGCAGTGGAGGACTTGGCATCTTCATGCTGGTCTGGGGCATTGCCTTGGTTTTGATTGGAGTTCCTGTGATCACCTACTTCTATGGCAAGCGTTGGTATTGCAGCTGGGTATGTGGTTGCGGAGGATTGGCCGAGACATTGGGCGATCCCTATCGCCAATTGTCCGACAAAAGCCTGAAAGCCTGGAAAATCGAACGGTATACGATTCACGCAGTTTTGGTCTTTGCCGTGGTCATGACCATCGGCGTGCTCTACACCTACTTTAGCGGTTCGTCCCGCCTCCTCTTTCTCGACAGCAACAACCTGCGCACATGGTACGGATTTCTGATTGGCTCAGCCTTTGCCGGCGTGGTCGGCACGGGTTTCTATCCTCTAATGGGCAATCGCATGTGGTGCCGATTTGGCTGTCCACTGGCCGCCTATTTGGGTTTGGTGCAGAAATTTAAATCGCGCTTCCGCATCACGGTAAACGGGGGGCAGTGCATCTCCTGCGGCAACTGTTCTACATACTGTGAGATGGGCATTGACGTACGACACTATGCACAGCGTGGACAGGATGTGGTGCGCTCCTCCTGTGTTGGATGTGGCGTTTGTGCCGCCGTATGCCCTCGGGGTGTGCTTAGACTGGAAAATGGCAGTGTGGACATCGACACCCGCACGGAGCCTTTGCGCACGATACACATTCGCTCCGACGAGGTCGGTATTCTTTAGGCATCACCCCTGCCTCAGTGCCTTGACGGGATGTTCGAGTGTCGCCCGAAGGGTCTGATAGCTGATCGACATCAGTACAATAAGGATCGACAATAGGCCAGCATATAGCAGGATATCCCACGTCATCTCGATGCGGTAGGAATAGTCTTCCAACCACTTCTTCATCAACCACCAACCTAAGGGAGCCGCAATGATGAAGGCAATAATCACCAAGCGTAAAAAGCTGCCAGTGAGCAGTTTGAATATGCTCGCACTGCTTGCCCCCAGGACCTTCCGGGTTCCAATTTCTTTGCTGCGTTGGTCCGTGGTATAGGTTGCCAGTCCAAAGAGGCCCAGGCAGGCCACTATGATGGCAAAAAAGGCAAAGGCTCGCACCATGCCTTTCTGCTGCTGCACCCGGGCAAACATGCGTGCAAAATTCTCATCCAGAAAGGTATATCGCAGCGACTGGTTGGGAGACACCAACTCCCACTCCCGACGTACCGCAGAGACCATGCTGGCCACATCTTCTTGCCCTAGCTTAACCATCATGCGGTTGTTGCTGAATCCCAGACGAAGGCAGAGGGGTCCTATCTCATATTCGAAAGAAGCAAAATGAAAATCTTTTACGACCCCCACTACCCGCCAAGGATCCAAAAAACCATTGGTGATCTCGGCCCCGAGCGGCTCATCGAGGTTAAGCGCTTTCGCCATGGATTCGTTGATGATCAATGCATTGGAGTCTCCCTGTATTGCCTCATTAAAATAGCGGCCATCCAACATTTCTAATCCAAGCACATCGCCATATGCGTGGTCAACCACCCAGATCTGTGCAGCAGTCTTTAACTCCGGGTGCCCCACTATATTGAAGGTGTTTCCATTCCGATTGCCTCCGGTAACAGGAATATATCCTCCAACCGATACGCCGGAGATGCCCGCGAGCTGCGTGAGACGATCTGCAAAGGGATCAATCTCCGTCAAGGTCTGGGTACCCTCGATGACCATGATTTGATCTCGATCATATCCGATGGACTTATTCAGGATATAGTTCATTTGTCGGTCGATCACAAAGGTGGCAATCAACAGTACGATGGAAGCCATGAATTGAAAAATGACCAACATGCTCCGCAAACCGCTCATTTTAGTCCGTCCCACTTCCAATCCCCGGATTACGTTCATGGGTTTGAAACGACTTAGGTAGAAAGCCGGATAGAGACCAGCCAAAAGACCTACTCCTGCAATGCCCCCGAGTATCGCAGGCAATAGCCACCAGCTCTGCCATGGAAAACGCAAGTTGCGTCCGGCAAGCTCATTGAACCAAGGCATGGCTATCCAAGCCAATAGCACACCCAACAGTACGGAGATCAAACTAAAGAGGAAAGACTCTATCAAAAACTGTCCGATGAGTTGTTGTCTGACGGAGCCCAATACCTTGCGCAGCCCCACCTCTCTGGCGCGCTGCAGCGATTTGGCGGTGGCAAGATTGACGAAATTGATGATGGCGATGACTAGGATAAACAATGCAATCGCTGAAAAAAGCCAAATGACCCGGATGTCGCTGCGTGGCATGCGGTCATAACTCAGCTCCGTAGAATGGAGGTAAATATCTTCTACGGGTTGCAACTGGAGATCCGTAGACTGTATGATGGATTCGATCGATTTGTTCTGAGCACGCGACCAGTTAGGAAACATATTTTCGACGAAAATGTCGAGCACTTGTTCTCTGACATTTTGAATGTCAGAAGAGGAAGGAACCTTCAAATAAGTGAAGTAGTTGTGTGACAACCAGTCTATAGACTCATTGAGCCAACGCTCCTGATCTCGCAGCGAAATGTAAAAGCGATAAGGTAAATGGGAGGGTCCAGCAGCAGATTCCAGAACGCCCGTCACGGTGAGCGGTTGATCCTCTCGATCATCCATGATTACCGTCTGGCCCACAGGATCCCGGCCAGGAAAGTGTTTGTCGGCACTGGCTTCCGACAGAATGATCGTATTGGGATTGATCAAGGCCGTCTTAGGGTCTCCATATTTAAAGGGCCAATTAAATATGTCAATAATCTCCTGGTCGATATAAGCAAATTGCTCTTCAAAGATGTTCTGGGTGGACGCAGAGGACCTAAAGAGGCGATCTCCCAAGCGCAAGACCCTGCCTACCGCATCAATGCCCGAAACTTCATCTGCGATCGTGGTACCAAGAGGCATGGGAAAATGAATTCCTGCCTGCACTTGCCCGTCGTCTGCGATAAAACGACCATAAATGCGATAAATCTCCTCTTTGGTCGGATGATGCTGATCATAACTAAGCTCATACCGTACGAAAAGGCCAATGAGGATGCACGCTGCAACTCCCAGTGCAAATCCTCCAATCTTAATCAGCGAAAACATGCCATCACGTACCAGGTGTCTTCCGGCCAGTTTGAAATTGCTCTTTAGGTGCATGGGATAGAAATTTATTTTACGAATGGTCGACAGCCGAAAAGAGCGCAACACATTCCACACAAAACTGCGGCGTGCATGGTGCAGTCCATCCAGTTCCATGCGGTCTTGAAATAATTCATAGAGGTCGCCCTCGATCTCTTCAATCAAGTCCTCCCGACAAAACCAACGCAAGAAGCGCAGTGCCCATGAGGGAGGTGCCATCATGTCCAGCCAAAGTTTGGCGAGAATCCGGGAATGTTCTTCCAAAGTTGCATTCGGAGATCTCTGCTCTTTTCCAGCGCTCTGACACCAGACGCTCGAATGGTAAAGACTCGCTTACGTCTTCCTCCTCGCTTGTCGCTGGCTTCACTCCAATCCGACTTTACATACCCTTTCTCTTCCAATCGACGCAATGCAGCATGCACTGCACTGATGTTGACCTTGCGATTGGCCTGATCGGCCAGGTCCCGCATTACCATAACTCCATAGGCCTCGCCCTGCCGGCTTGCAACAATAAGCAAGACCAATTCTTCAAACTCTCCTAAGTGCTCTCGACCCATTTTATAACATTTGCAAAAGTGAATGTAATACATATCTTTCACTTTTGCATATCTAATTCCTTTGAGGAAGGTTCGATCCCCATGACTGGAGCCGGGACTTGCACTCCGGATCACAACAAAGCATTATCTTGCGCCCTCAATAGACTGGAAGATGAGTATAGTAGAAATGAAGGTGCCGCCGATCGGTGAGTCGATCAACGAAGTGACGCTCTCGCAATGGCTAAAGGGCGACGGAGACTATGTAGCCCTGGACGAACCCATTTGTGAGTTCGAATCGGACAAGGCCACACTGGAATTTCCCGCCGAGGCCGCCGGTAAACTCATCTACGTCGCAGCAGTAGACGATGATCTGGAGATTGGGGCATTGGTCGCCAAGATCGACACCAGCGTGGCCGCTCCAGCAGGTGAAAAAGAGCCCGCTCCAAGCGCGACTCCCAAAGCAGAAGCCTCGGCGAGTGCATCCCCGAAAACCGCTCCGGAGAAAGAATCGTACGCTGCTGGTCATCCATCACCTGCCGCCGCTAAATTGATGGCAGAAAGAGGTTTGACGTCTAATGACATCAGTGGTACCGGCAAAGATGGGCGCATCACCAAAGCCGATGTCCTAGCAGCTGAAAAACCCGCCCCGCAAGAGTCGAAGCCAGCAGAAACAGTCACGACTCCGGCACTCTCTGTGCCTGATGCCTTCTCTCGGAACGAACGCAGAGAAAAGATGTCACGGATGCGTCGCACCATCGCTTCGCGATTGGTCTCTGCCAAAAATACGACAGCCATGCTGACCACCTTCAATGAAGTGGATCTGTCAGCGGTGATGGCCTTGCGTAAGAAACACCAGGAGCGATTTGTAGAGAAATATGGCATCAAATTGGGATTCATGTCGCTCTTCGCGAAGGCATGCGCTCAGGTCCTCATGGAGATGCCCCAGGTCAATGCCCGACTAGACGAAAACGAATTGGTTTACCACGATTATGTGGACATTTCGATCGCGATCTCCACCGACAACGGATTAGTAGTCCCGCCCGTCAAAAATGTAGAATCACTCAAGTTTCACGAAGTCGAACTGAAGATCAAAGAATTGGCCAGCAAGGCCAGGGGAGGTACCCTCACGCTTGACGAAATGCGCGGTGGCACTTTCACCATCACCAATGGTGGTATTTTCGGATCGATGCTTAGCACTCCCATCCTCAACGAACCGCAATCTGCGATCCTGGGCATGCACAACATCATTCAGCGTCCCGTGGCCATTAACGGTGAAGTGGTCATCCGCCCCATGATGTATATCGCACTCTCCTATGATCATCGCGTCATTGATGGCAGCTCCTCCGTGACTTTTTTGGTGAAGGTGAAGGAACTCCTTGAGGATCCGGTGATGCTGATGTTATGATAAACCATACTCAGCGCATGAGAGCGAAGTCGAAGCATCTTTGACATTGACGCTCAACCGACTCCTATGCAGAGCGTAGTCGAAGCATCTCTGTTGCTACCAGAGGTGGTACTTTAATAGTAGCTCAGCCATAAGACCGTATTGCCAGTGGATTCGTATTTTAAGAGATGATCAAAACCATCAGGGCCGTTCTCTACGCACTGGCTACAGCAGCTCTCGCTGCTCTCGTTTTCTTTTTACTCTTCACCAATGCAAAGACGATGGACGTTTTCTTCAGAGAAGAACTTCCCAAGTTCATTCCCGTTGCAGTGCTGTTGATCGCCTACCATGTATGGAGTGCGAGACAGGCAGTCGACAGGGGCCAGGTCCGGATTGGAAAGCGTCAGGAATTGAGCGATCAATGAAGGCTTCTCCGTTTATCCATCTCGTGCTTCCCACCGATAAGCATCAATCCTCCACAGAGAATCAGTACAGAATTGCTGGCGAAAAAGCCACTAAGGGAATAAACATCTTCCATCAAGAAGTAGTGTCCAAGAGCCATGGTAAGAAAAGCGATTAGAGTGCCGGGGTATTTCATTTATTTACAATTGCAATGGCTCCCTTTAAGATAAGCATTTTCTGCAGTCGTATTTTAGTTATGATGGGCTGCGCCTCCACGGTCCTTGCTCAACCCTCCGTGCTGATCCACGCACACAACGACTACCTGCAGGAAGCGCCCCTCATAAATGCCCTCGAAGTCGGATGTGCCTCGATCGAAGTGGACCTGATATTGCGCAATGACACCCTCTTCGTTGCCCATGAAGAGGAGAGCATCGATCGAACAAAAACGTTTGCATCGATGTATCTGACTCCCTTGCAGGACCACTTGCTGGTCAATTCCCTTGCACAACCAACCGCTCTGCTGATTGATCTTAAGACCCCTGCAGCAACAACACTGCCGCTGGTCATCCGCACCTTGCAATCGTATGATTTACTGCTCCGCCACCAAGCAACTGGTTCGCTGAGTTTTGTCATCTCCGGCAATCGACCCGCGGTAGATGCCTATGCCGGTTTTCCAGACATCGTCGCATTTGACTACCAGGACTTGCAGCCAGTCCCTATGGCAGCCCAATCTCGCATCGCCATGGTCAGTTTACCGTTTCGTCGTTTCAGTTCCTGGGATGGCAAAGGAAAACTCCGTCGCCGGCATGCACGAAAAATCCGCAAAGCCATCCAGTTTGCACACGACATGGACAAGCCCTTTCGCTTTTGGGGCACCCCGGACCATGCACATGCCTGGCAGACATTGCACCAGCTTGGCATTGACTACGTCAATACCGATAAGGTAAGCGCTTGTGCCGCTTATTTTCGCGAGTAACAAATCCGTTTTGGCCTGGTGCCATACCCGACAGATTACCATTCCAGGTCATGATATTTCGCCTTCCGTGAAACCATCATCCATTCCGTGCGTCTAAGCCCCTTGAAGTCTACAGACAAACCTAAGCGTAATCATGATTTACAACTATTTGAAAATTGCCTGTCGCAATCTCTTGCGCAATCCATTATTTACCACCACCAACTTGCTCGGCCTGACGGTGGGGATTTTGACGTGCATCATGATCACCATGTACGTGTCGCATGAGCTTAGCTATGAGAAGTGGAATGCGCAAGCAGACCGCACAGTGCGCACCATGGGCGACATCAATTTTGGTGGCAAGCACATTAAGATGGCGACCGCCGCAGCGTCTGTTGGTCCAGACACCGAGCAGAACATCCCGGGGATACAATCATGGTGTCGCATCCGTGATTACGGGTCGTATTTGACACGCGCGGAGCAGACCTCTAATCAAAACATAACCATCCGCGATGCACTGCATGTGGACAGCTCATTCTTTAACGTCTTTCCAATCCCGGTCTTGCTTGGTGATGCAGACAAATGCCTAGCGCAACCCAATACAGTGGTGCTTTCAGAAGCCACCGCAGAGCGTCTGTTCGGATCCGGCCAATTGGCCATGGGCAAAAACATCGTCCTGGACGATGATGAGGTCTGTACCGTCACGGCGGTTTGTGCAGAGACGCCCGAAAACACACACTTTCAAGCCGAAATGCTGATCAGCCTGGTAGGAAACCGGGAGATCGCTGAATCCCCTCCCTATTGGGCATCCAACAATAACTTTCACACGTACTTTCTGCTTGAACCTACTGTTGCCATTGAGGACTTTTCTCGAAAGTTCTCCCGGCTGAGCCGAGAAAAAATGGAAGTCGTCTCCAGTGATCTGCTCAACATGACGCTGTCAGAATTCGAAGCGACCGGGCAACATGCCCGCTACGACATACAGCCCATCAAAGACATTCACCTGCGTTCGGAAGTGCAAGGGGATCTTGCTCCTGGGGGCAACATTCGCTACGTCTGGATCTTCTCTTTTGTGGCCATCTTCATCCTGGTCATCGCCGCGATCAATTTTATCAACCTCACCACCGCGCGGGCCAATCAAAGAGCGAAAGAAATCGGGATGCGCAAAGTGATGGGAAGCCAACGCCAACAACTCATGGCACAATTTCTTTGTGAAGCGCTGGTCCTGGTCGCGATGGCTGTAGCCGCTGCCCTGATCATCAGCTGGGTGGTGTTGCCGGCATACAACAATTTGATTGATGCCAACCTCAAGTTGCCCTTGACCCAAGGGACCTTCTGGGTATACTTAGGCGTTGGCATTTTACTCGTCGGACTTCTTGCCGGGACCTATCCAGCCTTTGTACTCTCCTCTTTCCGACCTGTCGACGCTTTCCAACATGGCAAGGCATCCAACAAGCAGGGGCATCAGCTGAGAAACGGATTGGTGATCTTCCAGTTTGCCATCGCCACCGCTTTGATCCTAAGCAGTGTGCTGGTAGATCGGCAGCTCAGCTATATCCAAAACAAAAGTTTGGGTTTCAGCAAAGAACAGATCCTGATCGTAGATGATTCCTATGCGCTGGACAATCAGACAGCATCATTTAAGAACCAGCTCTTGCAAAACCCTGCCATCGAAAGTGCGAGTTTCTCCTCTTACCTGCCGATCCCGTCTTCGCGCAACAGTACCACCTTCTCTCAAGTGAGAGAGATGAGGCAAGATGCATCAATAAGCATGCAGAGGTGGGTTGTCGATCATGACTACATGCATACCCTCGGACTCGAGTTGGAAGAGGGACGCTTTCTTCGTCGTGACTATGGATCCGACAGTACGGCCGTTGTGCTTAACGAAGCAGCTGTGAAGATATTAGGATACGAAGACCCCATTGGCAAGAAGATTTATGGCCTCTCCGATTTTCGCGATGTGCCTTCTCCAGAAAACTTTGTAGAACATGAGATTATTGGCGTGGTCAAAGACTTTCATTTTGAAAACATGAGGGAAGGGATTGGCGCTCTCGGCTTCTTTATGGGAAGATCAACGGGCGCTCTCGCGCTACGCTATCAAAGCGACCAGACCAGTGAGGTCATCGACTATGTCGAGTCTACTTGGCATAAATTGGTCCCCAACCAACCATTCTCATACCGCTTCATGGATGATTCTTTTGCCGAAATGTATCAGGCAGAGCAACGTGTGGGGCATATCAGCATGTTGTTTACGGTGCTGGCGATTTTGGTTTCGTGCCTGGGCTTGTTTGGACTTTCGACATTCATTGTTGAGCAACGCACCAAAGAAATCGGCATTCGCAAGGTCTTGGGAGCGGATGTCCCCGGCATCGTCTCCCTCCTCTCTCGGGACTTTCTAAAACTCGTGCTCGCGGGCATCGTGATCGCCATGCCCTTCGCCTATGTGGGACTCCGCAAGTGGTTAGACAATTTTGCCTACCATGTAGAATTTCATTGGACCTTCTTTGCCATAGCAGCCCTGTGCGCCATCATGATTGCCGCTTTTACCGTGAGCTTTCAGAGTGTGCGAGCGGCCTTGTTGAATCCGGTGCGCGCCATCCGTGATTAATTGGTAAAATGCCTTTGTCTTTGAAAAAAATTATCCGCCAAATACAGGGTGTACATTAAGACGAGCCCCATAAAAAACGCGAAAATGTAGTAACTCATGCTATAGCCATGGGTTGCGGCGAATAAAATTGCCGACACAATACAGACCCACATGCGATGTCGGCCTGAAATGGCTCTT
>JAHQVP010000018.1 GCA_019634275.1 Saprospiraceae bacterium | reverse complement strand
GCATAGATGTCAGATAGGTTGACCACAATAGACTTGTAGCCAAGGTGTTTAAGCGGGCTATACATAAGATCAAAGTGGGTCCCCTCAATGAGCAGGTCCGTACTGAGGAGCATCACCTGATCACCTGCATGCAAGACAGCAGCGTCATCGCCAATGCCTTTTAAGGTAGTGGCTTGTTTCGAATGAATCTCTTTGGTCAAATGCTTGATCAATCCAAATTCTCCCAGTTCGCTGATTTCGCGCCTTTCCTTTTCTTCTGCCATAGTGTTCTATCCTGGGGCAAAGATAACGGCAATGCAGACTTCTGCAGAAGGCTACCTTTGTACCATGGCATTGGTGCAGTTTAGGCCGGAGGGGTTCTATGTCCCGGCTGCAGACGTCTACATTGATCCTTGGCGAAAAGTCGAGCGTGCCATCATTACCCATGGTCATGCAGACCACTCGCGCTGGGGTCATGGCAGTTATGTTTGTAGTGCCTTATCGGAACCCATCATACGTCATCGATTAGGAAAGATCAAATTGAACTCCTATGACTACGGCGATACGTTTTCCGTACGCGGCGTGAAGTTTTCTTTGATACCGGCTGGGCATATTGTAGGGTCGGCCCAGGTACGCATCGAACACAAGGGAGAGGTTTGGGTGATTTCGGGAGACTATAAGGTTGAAGACGATGGCATCAGTGGAGCTTTTGAGCCCGTCCCTTGCCACACCTTCATATCAGAGTGCACCTTCGGACTGCCCGTCTACAATTGGCTGCCCCAGAAGCAAGTATTAAGTGAGATCAATGCCTGGTGGCGTGAAAACCAGGAAAACGGAGTGACCAGTGTCCTCACGGCATACTCGTTAGGAAAGGCCCAGCGACTCCTTGCGGGTCTTGATACAGACATCGGCCCCATCTTTACCCATGGTGCAATTGAAGAAATGACCCAGGTGATTCGTCGTTCTGGTCTAAGTCTTCCAGCAACTAGGCAATTGACGGATGACGTGAGAAAAGCAGATTTGCCCCTTGCACTGGTGCTCACACCCCCTGGAGCAACAGGTACAGCATGGATGCGACGTTTTAAGAAGGTCTCCATAGCCAGCGCTTCTGGATGGATGCAGCTGCGCGGGACTAGGAGAAGGGGTAGTCTGGACAGAGGATTTGTCTTGTCTGATCATGCAGACTGGGATGGCCTGAATCTAGCCATTCAAGCTACCGGGGCAGAAAACGTCTATGTCACCCATGGTTACACGCATGTCTTTGCTCGCTGGTTAAAGAGCAAGGGAATAAACGCAGGAGTCGTAGAAACACAATTCAGCAACGATGGCAATGAAGCCTCAGATCAATTGGTGTCCTCATGAAGCGATTTGCAGCCTTGGTGCAGGCACTGGATGAGACCACTAAAACCAATGCAAAAGTAAGCGCGCTGGCCACCTATTTCATGACGGCACCCGATCGCGATAAGCTCTGGACCATTGCACTGCTTAGTCACCGGAGGCCAAGGCGCACGATCAAAACCAGCTTGATGCGAGAATGGGCCGCTGAGTTGGCAGAAGTCCCCCTTTGGCTATTTGAGGAATCCTATCATGTAGTGGGTGACCTGGCCGAGACCATTGCATTGGTTCTTCCCAAACCATCTCGGGAATCTGACACTTCCCTGGCGGATTGGTTAGCACTGATTCAGTCTTGGAGGGAAAAGGAAGATGTGGTCAAAAAAGAAGAGATCTGCCATGCCTGGACCAGCCTCAACCATCGCGAACGATTTGTTTTTAATAAGTTGATTACGGGAGGTTTCCGGTTAGGGGTCTCCCAAAAACTGATGACCCGTGCGCTTGCCAAGGCCACCGAAATCGACGAGTCCATACTTGCTCATCGGCTTATGGGTGATTGGTCTCCCCAATCGACTACCTTCGAGGAGCTGATCCTCAGCGAAAATCCGGCAGATGCACTTTCCAAGCCTTATCCATTCTATCTGGCGTATGCTCTTGATGCTTCTCTCGAATCACTTGACCCTCCTGGTGATTGGCAAGCAGAGCGCAAATGGGATGGTATTCGGGGCCAGGTAATCAAGAGAGCTGGATCTCTATTTATCTGGTCGCGGGGAGAAGAACTCATGACGGACCGATTTCCTGAGTTGCACGCGATGGCCGAGACATTGCCAGATGGCGTGGTTGTTGATGGCGAACTGCTCCCATATAAAGAGGGGAGACCAATGACATTTCAGCACCTGCAGACCCGGATTGGTCGCAAAAAGGTTACCAAGACAATACTTGAGAAGGTGCCGGTAGTCCTCGTCGCCTACGATTTGCTCGAGTACGGAGGAGCGGACATACGCGCCAAGCCACTATCAGAGAGACGGAGCTTACTGGAGGACATCGTCAAGAAGGCAAACGTGCCTTCCTTGTTGATTTCGGAGTTGGTGCCCTTTGGAAACTGGGGTGTCCTGACTCAAGAACGAGAAAACTCGAGAGAACATGCGAGTGAGGGGATCATGCTTAAGCGCAAAGATTCACCTTATCTGGTAGGCAGAAAACGAGGCGCTTGGTGGAAGTGGAAAATTGATCCCCTGGTGATTGACGCCGTTATGATCTATGCACAGCAGGGTCACGGAAGAAGAGCCAATCTTTTCACGGACTATACTTTTGCCGTTTGGTCCGGGGATCAATTGGTTCCTTTTGCTAAGGCTTACTCCGGCCTGACGGATGCCGAGTTTCAAGAGATTACCACCTTTGTTCGTCGCAATACGCTGGATCGATTCGGCCCGGTAAGATCGGTCAAACCACACCTAGTTTTTGAAATCGCATTTGAAGGAATCCAGGCCAGCAAGCGCCACAAGTCAGGGGTTGCACTTCGTTTTCCGCGCATGTCTCGATGGCGAAAAGATAAGCATCCTAAGGAAGCCAACACCCTTGAAGATCTAAATGCCATCTTAGCACTCTACGGATGACATTGGCCGGAATCGATTATGGGAGCAAATTAGCGGGAACGACCGTATTCTGCTTCAATCGGGACAATCGCCTTTTTCTTAAACAGAGTGAGAAAAAGAGGGATGCCGATGCTTTTGTAAGGACCTGTCTGAGCTCAGAAGGTCCGGGGTTGATCGGGATTGACGCTCCTCTTTCGCTGCCGCTGGCATACAAGGAGCAGGGCTCGGACTACTTCTATCGCGCATGTGATCGTGAATTGAGCGCCATGTCCCCTATGTTCCTTGGAGGGCTTACAGCCAGAGCCATGAAACTGTCAGCGGAGATCAGAAGTCAAGGTATTCAATGCATAGAAGTATACCCAAAAGCCATGCTTCGGGAGCTCCATCCTCAGCAAGAGTGGTATAAGAAGGACTTAGCGTCGGCCATGCAATTTTGTGGTGAGGTATTGCCACTCAAGGTGGAGGGATCTCTGAAAAATTGGCACCAATTCGATGCAGTCTTGGCTTGGCTCTCAACATGGCGTTTTGCGCAGGGCACTTCCCAGACGTTTGGCCACGCCGATGAAGGACAGATTGTGGTTTGAGTACCCAATCTGTAAATTAGAGCATGATGTGCAAACGATATTTTTCCTTCTTACTACTGGGATTGATGTTGGCCGAATGCAACGCTCCTACGACCACGCCCATTGACTATGATGAAATTGGTGAACGGGATCGCCACGAGTTAAGGCACGCCTTGGCGAGTATGGAGGTTATGGATGGCTTAGAAGTGGAGTTATTCGCAAGTGAACCGATGATGATCAACCCCACCAACATGGACATTGATCATAAGGGGCGTATATGGATTTGCGAGGCCCGAAATTATCGGTTGAAGTTTAATCAATCGCACAAAGCCAGACCAGAAGGGGATCGGATTCTCATCTTGGAGGATATGGATGGAGACGGCAAAGCAGATAAATCTACCGTGTTTTATCAAGGGGAGGAGATCAATGCTGCTCTAGGAATTGCCGTACTGGGCAACAAGGTCGTTGTCAGCGCCAGTCCTCATGTTTTTGTTTTTTACGACGACAATGGTGACGACAGAGCGGATCGAAAAGAAGTGCTGTTTTCTGGGTTGAGCGGAATGGATGATGATCACGGAGTGCATGCCTTTACTTTTGGCCCTGACGGTCGGCTCTACTTCAATTTTGGAAATGCGGGCAAAAGACTTGGAGACTCAGAAGGCAACATCATCAATGACATTTATGGTCGTCCAATAGAAACCAGTGGAACTCCTTTTCGTCAAGGTCTTACCTTCCGTTGCGAAGAGGATGGGTCGGATGTCGAGGTGCTGGGGAATAATTTTCGTAACATCTATGAGGTGGCGGTGGATGCATTTGGTAATCTGATCCAGTCAGACAATGACGACGATGGCAACGAGGGTGTCCGGATCAACTACATCATTGAGGGCGGCAACTATGGATATAGGGATCAAGTCACGGGTGCAGGATGGCGTGCACGAAGGGTCAACATGCATGAGGAGATTCCGAAACGACACTGGCACCTCAATGATCCTGGAGTAATTCCAAATACCTTGCAGACCGGATCGGGATCCCCCACCGGAATCACCTTCTATGAAGGAAATCTATTGCCTCCTCTATTGCATGGACAGGTCATTCATGGCGAACCTGGGCATCAGGTCGTGCGGGCATATTTACTACAAGAGGAAGGCGCCGGCTACACAGCCACGATTAAGAACATCCTTCGGAGCAAGGATAAGTGGTTTAGGCCTTCCGATGTCTGCATAGCACCAGACGGCTCTCTCTTTGTATCGGATTGGTATGATGCAGTGGTGGGAGGCAATGGTATGGATGATGTTCGACAAGGTAGGATCTATCGTATCGCCCCCAATGCGGACAAGTATGTTTTTCAAGAAGCAGACTTCAGCACGGCTGCAGGAGCAGCTGCTGCATTGTCATCGCCTAATATGTCTACTCGGTACCTGGCTTGGCATAGATTGCTGGATTTAGGGGATCAAGCCGTACAGGAGTTGAATCATGTGATTGAGAAGGGTGACAGTCGCAGCAAGGCTAGAGCGCTGTGGCTGTTGGCTCGATTTGACGGACATACCGCGAGTGCCATTTCTCGAGCACTCTCGGATGCGGATGTGCAAATTCAATTGACGGGAATACGAATGGCGCGTTATCACCGCAGATCAGACATATCAGCATTTCTTCAAGAGCAAGAGTTAGCCCTCGAATCTGCTGCGATCAGAAGGGAAATAGCGCTCAGCCTGCAGCATGATTGCTCCGAATCAGCCGTCTCTCTTTGGACTCGACTGGCCTCATATTATGAGGGCCACGATCGTTGGGAATTAGAGATATTGGGACTGGCCACAGATGCATGTCCGGACATATACTTCGAGCGCTGGATTAGGTCGGAGGTAAGAAACCAAGATGCCCAGAATGACCTCATCTGGCGAATCCGAAGCACCCTGTCCAGAGATTACATCTATCGAATCTTAGAAGACTCCAAGATTGCCTATGGAGAAAAGCGACGATACCTCAGGGCGTTGCATTTTAAGCCTGGCACTACCCCCTTGAACCTCTATTCGGAATTGTTACGACACCATAAAGAAGAGGCAGCGCAAGACATTTTATTGTTGATCAATCAAAATGCATTGGCTTCCAACCCGAACCTAAAATCCCAATTGATCAAACATCTTCCTAAACTGGTTAACACCCCCGAGTGGTTTTCTGCTGTTACCGAGCTCAATTTGGTGGATGAACGCACCACGCTGTGGAGCAATATGCAATCCCATCCGGACCGAAGTGTTCAAGCCAGTTCTGCGAATGCGTTGATTGCATTGGGTCAGGAGGCCTGGCTCAAATTGCGACTTACAGAGTCTTCCATGGAGGAATATCACGACATCATTGCCCTCTTAGGAGGCAATGGCACATCCAGCGTGATCGCATTTTTGGCACAAGAGCTGTCGCGCAACGACTTGGATCTTGCTACTCAGAAAAGCATTATTTCTGCCCTGGGCAATAGTTGGGATGGGCAACATCTACTGGACGAGCTGATCACGAAAGACAAAATTTCAGATGATCTTAAGTTGTCGGCTGCCGTCAAGTTGATGAATTCATGGAATTCTGATCTTCGGAATAAGGCACCAAAGATCCTGGCTGCCCTCGACCGCAGTGCCTTTGCAGAATCCCCAGATGTTGTTGGACTCTCACGCAAAACGGGTGATGCAAAGGTGGGTGCCAGCGTATTTCAGCAGCATTGCAGCAATTGTCACCAGATCAAAGGGATCGGCCTTCGTTTTGGCCCTGACCTGAGTGGGGTGGGCGCAAAATTGAGTAAGCGCGGATTGTATCAGGCCATCATTTTTCCCAGTGCCGCCATCAATTTTGGATATGAAGGAATGCAATTGGAGACCGTTGCCGGCGAGCATTACCAAGGATACGTCGAAAGTGAAACAGAGGATGAGCTCCTGCTTCGACTGCAGGTAGGAGAGACTAGATCATTTTCCAGAACCGAACTCAAGCAGGTCGTCCCCATGACTCACTCCCTGATGACACAAGGCTTGCATCAGATGATGAGCCAGGAAGAATTGGTTGATTTGGTAGAATATCTGACCCAGCAAGAGGAAGGAGAAAAAGATTCCATTTGAATCCCCTAGGTGGGGAATCGACTCGCAATGCGATCAAGAAAGGATCCGATGTGATCGTGCCATGGCGAAAAGCCAGATCGCAGCCATATGGACTGGGTGTAGCGGCAGTAAAAGCGGGCTCCTAGACGGAGAAGCGCTTCGGCTGTCACTTCATCTGTGATCATGGGTACAAAATTCATGGTGAAGGAAGCGTAAGCCTCGCTGATGTGCGGCACGGCGGTGCGCACGATATCCTCACGAAGGTCCATGCTTAATGCACCGTCCATCAACAAATAGCAGCGGTTGCCCAATAGGCTAAAATTAGTGCCAATGGGAGCTCGATTTGCCACCAGACAAGCCACGATGGCTCCTCGTCTATGAACCACGAATATTTTCCGATGTCGGGAAAGTCCATATGCAGCGTAAATGCCATTTAGGCCTTCCAGGACTAGATCATTTTGGTCAAGCTCTTCCGCAATGACAAAGACAGGATGTGTGCACTGCCTGACAAAGTCAATAAATGCATCGGTGGGTTCGGTGATTTCTGATACCGACAATTCTTGTTTGACTACTGGAGAGACGACGTCTTCCGGAAGGTGCAGATAGTGGTGAATAATCCTGCATGCCCGATCTTCGCCTAGCCGTTCAACCATACTGCCCAGAATTCTCTCGGCATAGCGATTCTCCGGACGGAACCAATTTTGACTAGAATTCATCTGCTCAGCAGTGAAGTCGTTTTCTGTCTTATACTGAGCTGCCATCATCGTGCGCAGCGAAAGGGCTGGGTTTCGACCTGTGGAGACGAGATGTTGAGAAAAAAGGCCTCGGTTGCTTTGTTTCCAAAGGGTGACGGAAGCAAAATTCTTAGTGGTTTGATGGTCGTGGTTTGTTTGAAACCAGAGGAGTTCCTCAGGAGTAGTACTTAGCTTTTTCCAGTTTGCAATAATGGTAGGAAGGTGCTGCTGGAGCATTGCTTGTTTAGAAGGATAAATGAATCCAATATTTCGATAGTGTTGGATCAGATCCTCTACCGAGATGGCATTGACTTGGACGCCATATTTCTTTAATAGTATTTCGTCAGATGGGCTCAAATTTGCTTGGGGTGACTGGCTACTTAACGGCCATGTTTGATCGGAAGGAAAGATCTGCTACCGATTGACTATAGGCGAGCAGCTTGGCGGTATCGATTTCGATGCCGAGTCCAGGACCAGTCATCGGTTTTGCGAGTCCACCAAGGCCAAATGCTACGGGTTTTGTACCGATATCATCTGCCATAAAGAAAGGAGCAAATGAGCCCTCAATATGTCGCAACAGATGAGTTTGAGCAAATAGTCGACCGGCGGCACTGAGGATGGCAGTCTCCCCGACATTGCAGCCTAGCTGACAAGCTATGTTTCGATCCTTCGCATATTGATACAAGCGGCTCGCACCGAGAAGGCCAGTTGACTTAGAAATTTTGATGTTGAATAGGAGCTGTTCAGCGTTTATGCGCTCGAAAAAATGTTTAGCCTGAACCAAATTATAGACGGACTCGTCCAACATTAGGGCAATCTTGATCTTTTGAGAAAGCTCCGGCAGACGATCGATCTCTTCCGCAATCAAAGGTTCCTCAATGCTCGTAACACCGAATTTCTTCAAAAGGGGAACCATTCTTTGTGCTTCCGAGAACGTCCAGGCTCGATTGGCATCCACACGAATGTCCACGTGATCGCCCAAAGTATTTCGGATGAGTTCCAACGACTCAAGGTCATCTACTTGTCCCACTTTGACCTTCACTTCTCGAAACGCATTCTTTAGGACCAGACTAAGGATGCGATCCTTGTTTTGAGGAGTTAAGAATGGAATGACGGCTGAGTAGACTATGGGCTGTTGGTGTTCCGTTCCCAGAGCATTTGCAAGGGAGTCGTTCTTTTCTTTGAATAGTAGGTCCAACAAGGCGATTTCTAGGGCGGATGCAAGGGACGGGAGATAGTGACGTTTCAATAGCAACTGACAAAAACGCTTAATGTCTCCGACAGAGCGAATGTTTCGATTTTGGAGGAGGTTTAGACAATCCAGGGCATTGTCCTCCACATCATCAAAACCAATGCCATTGACATATTTACGGGGAGCACCTTCACCAAATCCTACAAGCCCATTGTCAGCATGCAACTGCACTACAAGAGCTTCGGTACAAGACCGTCTCTTTAAATTATGATTGACCGATAAGGTGAATGGAATTTCCACCTTGAATAAACCCACCCGAGTGATTTTCATTTGGCTAGCACCGTGACTTGACATGAATATACGATTTAAGCTGGTCGTATAGACATCTCATCTAGACGTCAATTCCTGATGCCCAAAGTGCTTATCGGTCGCTCAAGATGTTCAGTGCCAGCGGATAAACTTTATCTACCCATTGTGCATACATCTGTTTTGACGGGTGAAGATTGTCCGATGCAACCAGGCTCAAGTCAGATTCCGCTTCACGTGAGATCATTGTTATGTCGCAAAACAATGCACCAGCAGCCAATGTCAATGCCTTCTTTTTGGCGTTAAAAGCATCAATTTCTGTTGCGATATTCTGCCGGTCTCGATCTCGTGCGAACGGCATCACGCCCCAATCAGGAATGGAAAGCACCACAACTTTTGAAGACGCTCCACCCGCATAGTGAATCGCATCGTCCAGAAGGGTGGAAAACTGCTCGGCGAATTCTTCCACATCACGGCCGCGATATTGATTGTTGACTCCAATCAATAGGGTCACCAGGTCATATGGCGGATCGATTGAGGGTGAGACCGCGATTCCTTCTGCCAGCTCGTCTGTCGTCCAGCCCGTCTTGGCGATGATCACTGGGGATTGCATGACAATTCCCTGAGACTTCAATCGGGTTTGTAGTTGTACTGGCCAGCGGTCTTGAATATCCACACTTTCTCCAATGGTATAGCTATCGCCTAGGGCGAGGTAGCGATATGAGGCTTCAGCATCTTGACTGAACAGGGCTCCATTAATGAGCGTCAGTAAGATGCAGATGAGTACAGATCGCTGACAGTAGCGGATTGGACCTTTCGTTAGAGTGCCCATGTACCACCAACCTCTTCTAGTGGAATGCACGAAAGGTATTCTCCCGGAATGGGATCAAACTTTAAGACCTCGGTGGCTCCTGGCTGGGACGTAAAGAAGCCCACTATGACGGCTTGACGTAGTCCCTTAAAAAAGTCTCCATCTTGCCCAGAATCTTCTGCAATGGATTGTACCGCTGCAACTTTCTTTTCTGCAGACAGGTCTTTGAAAGCAGCTCCAAACTCGGCATCGCATTTGGCCATAAAACGAGTCAGACCCGCTCTAAATGTGTCGGACTCTGCTTTTGGAAGTACCTCGCTGGCCATCACATCCAGGTAGCGATGCACCTTGGCATCCATGGCTCCGGGAGTATCTGTCTTAGGAATAATGGTTTCGGCCAGGTGTCCCAAGGTCGTGGCCTCATCTTCAGAAAAAAAAGCGGGTGCCCAGTCTGGATCCATTGGGACCTCGCATCCCTGGAAGAGTGTGGCTAGTCCAGCAATGCTTAAGGTTCCGCCCACAAACAAGCCTGATCTCTTGAGGGCATCGCGTCGATTGATTTTACTTTCTTTCATCATTTACCCTTTAGATGTTCATCTTTTTGAGTTCACTTACGGCATGATCTGCTGCTCTCGCAGTCAATGCCATGTACGTTATCGAAGGATTTTGACAACCCGATGAAGTCATACAAGCACCGTCGGTGACGTACACATTGGGAGCATCCCAAACTTGATTGTACTTGTTTAAGACAGATGTACGAGCTGATCTTCCCATTCGTGCTGTTCCCATCTCATGAATGCCGAGTCCAGGAGCTCCTAAGTTATCGGTGGTGGATACATCCTTAAATCCCGAGGCTTCAAGCATTTCGGCAGCGGCATTTTTCATGTCTTCCCTCATCGCCAATTCATTGGACTTAAATTCACAATCAAACTCAAGTACGGGTTGCCCCCACTTGTCGGTGGTCTGATTGGATAGGGCGACCTGGTTTTCGTGATAAGGCAAGCATTCTCCAAAACCGGTCATGCCTGCCCGCCATGTGCCTAGTTGAGCCAGTTCTTCTTTCAATGAGGTGCCAAAAGTCATCTCAGCTACCGAGCGACGCCAGTTGTTGCGAGAAGCTGCACCTTGATAGCCGTATCCACGTACAAAGTCTTTCATCTGGGAGGACTTGTCCACGTTTCTAAAGCGAACAATGTAAAATCCAGGTGGTCTTCTTCCCTTGTAGTATTTGTCCTCCCATCCGTCAATGGTGCCGTTGGCGCCGGCTCTGAAATGGTGATCCATTAGGTTGTGGCCGAGTGCGCCGCTGCTGCTGCCCAAGCCTCCCGGAAAATGATCTTTTGTGTTGAGCAAGATAAAGGTGGAGCCCAGTGCACTGGCGCAAAGGAAAACCACCTTGCTGAAGTACTCATGCGTCTCATTGGTTTCAGCATCAATTATACGTACTCCCTCAACACGCTTGGTATCTGGATTATAGATGAGTGAGTTTACAATAGAGTGAGGTCTCAATGTTAAGTTGCCTGTCTCGTATGCCGGAGGTAAGGCTGCGGCATTGCTGCTGTAATAAGCTCCATAGGGACACCCTCGAATACAACGTGCACGTGCTTGACAGGAGCCTCGTCCATTTAAGGGTACCGTCAGATTAGCGGTTCGTCCTATCGTCAGCGTTCGTCCAAGTTTTGACTTGATGCTTGTCCGCATATGTTCTTCCACACAATTAAGGGGGAAAGGGGGCAAAAACTGACCATCGGGGAGCTGAGGGAGCCCTTCCTTCATCCCTTGAATTCCCACATATTTTTCCACATGATCATACCACGGTTCGATGTCTTTGTAGCGGATGGGCCAGTCAACGCCATGTCCATCCTTGGCGTTGGCCTCAAAGTCCAGATCACTCCAGCGATAGCAATGCCTTCCCCACATCAGTGACCTTCCTCCTACATGATACCCACGCATCCAATCAAATCGCTTCTTTTCCAGGTATGGGTTTTCTAAGTCATTGACGAACCAGTGCTTGGTATATTCCGATACCGTGTATCCTGTCCGCATTTGCTTCGGATATTTCTTGGCTTCCTCTGCAGACAGTCGTCCCCGCCGCGGCACATCCCAGCTTTCCAGGTTGGCGGTCGGATAGTCCCCGTGCTTTACATCTCGCCCTCTTTCCAATACCAAGGTTTTGAGTCCTTTTTCAGTAAGTTCTTTGGCTGCAACACCTCCACTGATTCCGGATCCAACTACGATGGCATCGTAGGTAACCTCGTCTTTTCCTTTTGAATTAAACAACATCTAATACGCTTTTACACTTCAACATTTTGAACCCCTTAAGTTAGGAAACATTGCATAAGAGGGATTTTCATCCTGACCGAGCGATATTCCCAGCCGTAAGGGAACGACCACTCTATTTATACTGCGTGCCATGCTTGAAAATGTAGTCGATGTCCTGTAGAAGATCAATGTGCCTCAGTACATCTCCCTTAACGGCAATAATGTCCGCATACTTTCCTTCGCTGATTGTCCCGACCTGGTCATCTACTCCCATCAGTACACTGGGCCAGTACGTAGCTGCCTTTATGGTGTACATGGGATCCAGTCCAAACTCGTTCACCCAAACATCCAGTTCATTCCAAGTCGATTGACTGTGGAACTTCATCGGGATTCCACTATCGGTACCTACGACAAGGACAAGTCCGGCCGCCTTCAATTGCTTGATTTTACGCTCAAGAGTGGGTCGTCGGGTTGGCGTAATTTGAAAGTAAGGCAATCTGCCGGGATATGCGATCGATTGTTTGATGTCCATAATGATCGAGTCGGGCAGCCCCAAATGCCACGAATCGTTGTCCAGCATTTCGGGATTATCACGCACATATTCGTAGTTGTACAAGCCTTCTACCGTTGGACACCAAAACATAGGACCAAGGTTCATTTGAGCGGTTCGTTCTTTAATCATTTCCATCACATCTGCCGGATATTCTGGTGCGGATGATAGTCCGGTATGTTCAAAACAATCTACCCCGGCGGCCAGTCCACGCCTGATCTCAGCCGGTCGATGCGAGTGTGCTACAACGGTTAGGTTGTGTTTGTGCGCTTCTGTTACTACCGCATCTACTTCATCGGGAGTCATCTGATCTTGATCGATGAGCTTAATGCAATCCACTCCGGCGTTTGCGAGCCGCTTTACTTTGGCTCTTGCATCGGAAGGATCGGCCACACCCCAACGATATAGTTCGGTGCCAGGATACGGTTCGTGTTGAATAAAGGGTCCCGAAACGTACAGGGTTGGTCCGGGCAGTTTCCCATCATTGATGGCATCTCGGACATAGAGAATGTCTTCAAGGGGCGCACCAAGGTCGCGTGCACTTGTTACTCCTGCCATCAATAGTTGGTGAGCTGATGAGGGCATGATGATGTCCCGAAAGTCTTTGGGGTACTTTTTGTGCCAATAGCCATAATTGGCATGTCCATTGATCATAAGATGTACGTGCATGTCCCAAAGACCAGGAAGAACACTCATGCCCTCGGTGGAGATGATTTCGGCCTCTTCTGGTATTTCGAGCTGCCCTACCTGTCCCACAGCAGCGATGCGTTCACCCTCGACAATGACAATGCTGTTGCGTAAGGGCGTACCACCAAATCCATCGATAAGGGTGCCACCAACAAGTGCCTTTGTTTGGGCGTTAACTGATGTCGTGATCCCGATGATCAGCAGTGCAATGACCAGATGCTTTTCCATTGCAGCAAGATAGTGCTCCGCACTAAAATTTTGTTAAAGGAGAATGGAATTCGACCACATTGCAATTACAGGTGCGTCATAAGATCGAATAATTCGGCAGATGATGAAAGCTTGGAAAGAAAGTTTGGACATACGCATAGTGCAACGGTATGCCCTAGCCAGTGCCTTTGCGACCGCTATGATTTTAGGTCATTATCTCATCAGTTCCTTACGGGGTACAGGAACCAATCTTGGGTTAGAAGTGCAAGCATTTTCTGCTGCCGTCTTAGGCGTGATCCTCCTGACCAGTATAATGGGGTTGGTTTTTCATCAACTTAAAGTGGAACGGAAAGCACGAAACAGTTACGCCCTCGTATTTGCCAGTGGCATGGCGAAGTTACTGGTGACCGTCATGGTGCTTCACGTTCTATTTGCTTGATGCCTCTCCTGGCTATGTCGAGCAGCAGTCCTCACTAGTTGCGATAATCCAGGGGCGGTTCACGGTCTCCCAGCAGACTGGAGTACTCAAAATCCTCCCCAACTCTTCGTGTTAGCTCAGCTGCTCCTTGCTCAATTGCGGAAGGGTTTGAAAACAACTCTGCGGCCGTCAAGGCAAGGGTCTTTGCAGCGACCATCATGCCTTTGGTCCCAATGGTTGTGCCGCCTGCAGCGACTGCTTGCCAGCTGTGTGCAGAAGTACCGGGAACCCAGGTGGCTGCGCGCATCCCTGCAGTGGGGACGACCCAGCTCACATCCCCTACATCCGTTGACCCACCAGATCCTCTTTCTTTCACGGAAAAAGGCAAGACAGCTTTTGCGGATTCCAGGCTGAAGGGGATGTCGGCATAAGACTTCGAAAGCTCTCGGGCAAATTGCATTTCGGCATCATTGTAATATACACCACCCACTTTGAGGAGATTTCTGTGCATAACCCTGCTTAATGCTTCGTTGGGCACAAGATTAAAGAGACCGTGAATGACTTCATATTCCATGCGTGTCTGGGTGCCCAAAGCGGCTCCCTCTGCCGCCTGGACCAGCCATTCGAAATTCTTCTTGACTTGGTCAGCTTGGGGATGACGACAATAGTAAAACACCTCCGCAAATTCCGGAACGACATTAGGGGCTTCACCTCCTCGGGTGATCACGTAGTGAATTCTTGACTCGGCTGGAACATGCTCTCTAAGCAGATTTACCATATGGTTCATGGCTTCTACACCGTCGAGCGCAGATCTTCCTCGTTCGGGTGCTCCAGCGGCATGAGAGGCTTGGCCGTAAAATCTAAACTTGGCAGATTTGTTGGCCAAAGAGGATGCTGCATCTGCACCGTTAGAACTGCTCGGGTGCCAGTGCAGGACTGCATCAACGTCTTCAAATAGTCCTGCTTTCACCATGTAGACTTTCCCTGCACCCCCTTCCTCTGCAGGAGTACCGTACACCCTCACGGTGCCACTCCTCCCAGAATCCTTTAGCCATGATTTGACGGCCAACCCAGCGGCAACGCTTCCAACTCCAAAGAGATGATGTCCACAACCATGGCCAGCGGATTGATTCTCCCTGGCGGACTTGTAGGGTAGGGCCTCTTGGGACAGGCCCGGTAAGGCATCAAACTCCGCAAGAATCGCGATGACAGGTCCTTCCGACCCGTACTCTGCTACGAAAGCCGTAGGCATGCCGGCCACACCGGCTGTCACCTCAAAACCTTCTGCAGACAGTAAGTCTTGCAATAACTTTGTACTCTCTTTCTCTTGATAACCCAGCTCCGCCAGGTGCCAGATTTTTTGCGCAGTTTTGGCATAGGCCTCCTGGTTTTTCTCGAGATACCGCAGGAGCTGCTCATCAATTTGATCTTTTTCTGGCGTTTGCGCCTGAGTTAAAAATGATAGGAGTAATAGAAACAGTACACCGCTAGACTTCATAAATTCGTTAGTTTGTCTCAAAAGTAGGTAAGCTGTGGAAATATTTTGGGGTACGAGAGATAGGGTCAGCTTCTGACAGATCGTTTGGTAATCGCAAAAAGATCCACAAACTAGCAATGTGCTCAAACACTAAAAGACCAATCGCATCAGCCATCCTAAAGGTGGTCGGATGGCTCTTTCCGTGTTTTTGCTTCTGTTTAAAACCGGCCACAGCAATTGCCCAAATCTACAATCATGAGGTCTATGTCATCGGTAATTTTGCCGACGTAAGCGATCCCCCCGCTTTGGGTAAAGCATTGGCTAAAACCTTAAGAGGACTCCCACATGATTGGACGGTGCTGTTAAATGGAGATTTAATGGAGCCGGAGGAGAATTTTATGCATGGTGCAGAGCACTTGCACGAACTTTTGGATCCGATTCTGGCCTTGGATACGGGCAGGGTGGTGATCCTACCCGGAGACAGAGATTGGGATGGTGGAAGTAGGAGAGGTCTACAGGAACTATTGCTCCTCGAAGAGTACATTAAGAAGAGTTTTGCAAATAAGCGCATCGAATTCGCTCCCTCTGACGGATGCCCTGGACCAGAGCTTGTCGAACTCTCTCCAACGCTCAATTTAATTGCGCTCAATACACAGTGGTGGAATCAGATTTATGGTAGGCCCACTCCAGAGACTGCTGTTTGTGATGTTGCGGACGAGGCCGCGGTCCTGGAGGAGATCGAGTCACTCATTGAAGAATCGGCGAATGCCAATGTACTGATCGCGGGTCATCATGCTCATGTATCGCATGGTCGATACGGCGGATATTTCCCACTGTCAGAGTGGGTCTTTCCGATCCCCGGTATTTCTTTTTTTGCTACCGCTTTTCGGCAAAATGTCGGAGGCAAATTGCATCTCGCCAATCCGAGGCTGTCCAATTTTGCAAAAAAGATGCGCGCTCTCCTGGCGCCGTACTTTTCGGTGGTATACGTAGGAGGTCATGATCGGACGCTGGAAGCGACCAGACAGGGGGAGAATCTTATCGTCAACAGTGGTAATGCAGGGGAGAAGAGAAAATCCGTGACGAGACCAAAAAATACCGTCCTCTCATCTGATCATGCCGGTATTGGGTCCATCTATTATGGATTTACGGGAATCGTCCAGGTTAGGGATTATGGAATCGAGGCAGACTCACTTCGGAGACGACAGCAAGCCGTAGCTTTTCAAGCACCTTGTTTTTTCCCAAAATTTGGCATTCCGGTAAACAGGAGACTGCTGCCATGCGCAGAATTTGAAGAGGCGACAGTCACTGGCCTCGATTTTCCAGACAGCATCCGGATTGCAGCAAACCCCAACTACGGAATCAGTCCTAAAAAGCAAAAATTGCTCGGAGCGCACTACCGAAAGAGTTGGACCGCACCAGTAAATACTCCCGTGCTAAACTTGCAAACATTTGCAGGGGGGCTTTTCCCCATTGAAGAAGGGGGTGGTAGGCAAACGAAATCACTAAAATTTGCGGGGAATGATGGCCTTGAATATGTCTTTCGGTCAGTGGATAAAGATCCTTCAAAGGCCCTAAACTACGACTTGCGCTCCACGATCATTTCGTTGATCGTTAGAGATCAGACGACCACTCAACAACCGTATGGAGCTTTGGTCATTCCTCCATTGCTGGATCGCATTGGCATCTTGCATGCGGAGCCAAAACTATTCGTAATGCCCAACTCTGAAGAATTAGGCCCTTTCCGTAGTGGTTTTGGTGGTATGCTTGGCATGATGGAAGATCGCCCGGTCGATCCGCGCAATGGGAGATCATTTGCCGATGCAGAGGACGTCAAACGTACGATTAACCTATTTCGTGCCATGTTTCGGGACAAGGCTACGACCATTGAAACAGATGAATTTGTACGGGCTCGTGTCTTCGACTTACTGGTCGGTGACTGGGGAAAACATGAGGACAATTGGAAGTGGGCTGGGTACCAGAAAGGGAGCAAGATGGTGTTTCGGCCCATCCCCAGAGACAGGGATCACGTTTTTGCACTATACGACGGTTTTCTGCCACGTGTCATCGATCGGGAATGGGCAAAACCATCTGGCGAGCACTTTGGCAATTCCATAAAAGGACTTCGAAGCCTCATGTGGCAAGCTCGCCATCTGGATCGGTTTGCCGCCGCAGAGGCAGATCGATCAACCTGGATGGCAGCGGCCCGAAATATTCAGACAGCGCTAACTCCGGAATCCATTGATGAGGCTGTAAAGAAAATGCCCGAAGAAATCGTGAAGATCGATGGAGAAGCGATCTCAAGCAAACTGAAACATCGCATCCAAGACCTGCCAAAATATGCCGACAAATACTACCGGATGATCGCGAAGGAAGCAGACGTAGTAGGATCAAACAAAGTGGACTACTTCTATGTGGATCGGAAGGAGGATGGCACAGTGGAAGTCAGCATCTATACGAAATCGGGACAGCAGCCTGATGACCTCGTATATCAACGGTTGTTTTTGCCACAAGAAACCAAGGAGATCCGCCTTTTTGGGATGGGAGAAGCCGATCGAATTGATGTGAATGGCGACGTCAAAAGTTCCATCCTGCTCCGCGTTATTCCCGGTAGTGGTTTAGACACTTTACTTGATCGTTCCAGCGTGGCAAGTGCTCGCAAACATACATTGCTCTATCAGGATAAGGGCTCCGTCGACCGGGTCATTTCCAATGGCGAGGTAAAGTACATTACCAATGCTTCGGAAGAATCGTATCGGTATCAACGGACGGCATTTGCGTACAATACATATTTCCCTTTGGCCTATTTGAAGTTTAGTTCAGATTATGGGCTGGCCCTTAATACCGGGGTCAATTTTACCAATCATTCATACGGAAAGCCAGGATTTAGCAGCAAGCACAGCTTGGACGCGGAAGTGTCTACCATAGGAAATCTGGAATTTCGGTACGACGGCACCTGGCGCCATGTCGTGGGACGCTTGGACCTTATTGCTGGCCTTCAGTTGCAAAGCAAGAGGCGGTATCGCCACTTTTTTGGCATTGGGAACGAAACGGAGCTGATCCGTGATCGTCTCGATGCAGATTATTACACCGCTCAATTTGGTTCGGGCAAGACCTACCTGGGATTGGAGAAGACCCTCTTTGAAAGAAGTTACATCAACCTGTCTCTTCGATACGAATTGTTCGGTGATCAGGCATTGAAAGGAACCATTTTTGACGAAGAAATCTATACCAACTTGCTCGGTACTCAGGAGCAGGGAATCCTCTCCCTCGGAGGCGAGTTTGATTTGGACTTGCGCAACCGCAAAGACCTCCCAGAACGGGGCGCGAGGTTTTACTCCCGCACTAAACTGGCCAAACCACTTGAGGAAGAGACAGAGTCCTATCTGGTAGGGCAGCTCTCCCTGGAATATTTTATGACGGCTCATCCTCTAACCATTGGAATTCGAGGAGGAGTCGACTACAGCCGTGGCGAAGTACCGTACTACGACCTACCTACTTTGGGACAAAATGCAAACCTCCGGGGTTATCGTCGCAATCGGTACAGTGGTCAGCGTGCATCCTGGATCAACTCAGAGATGAGAATCCAATTAAGGGATCGAACGACCTCCTTGATACCCTACAAATTTGGGCTTCGGGGATTTGTCGATTTAGGAAAGGTATATGCCAGGGGAGAGGTCTCCGATAAACTGCATGTGGGATATGGCGTGGGAGTGTATTTTGTACCTCTGCGCGAGCGCTTTAGCATCAACGTCTCCGTTGCTTTCTCAGAGGAAGATTCAGGACTGGTGATTTTTAGTTTGGGAAGTGCTTTCTAAACTACTGCTGAATGTTTGGAAGCGAATCTCCTGATGGGATGTAAACATGTCCACATAGGGATTCATGCCGCAGGCAGAGCGCCAATCAAACTTGATTTACCTTACTTTAGCTGGTATGCAAGATCAATATGATGTGATCATTATTGGAGGAGGACCAATGGGTCTGGCGTGTGCCATCGAGCTGCAAAAGGCCGGCCTCTCTCATGTCATTTTGGAGAAGGGGGTGCTGGTCAATTCCTTGTATAACTTCCCTGCAAACATGACCTTCTTCTCCACTTCTAAGCTCCTGGAAATAGGAGGAGTACCTTTTATCTCACATCGAGATAAGCCGACTCGAAGCGAGGCATTGGAGTATTACCGACGGGTAAGTGAAAAGTGGACGCTTAATCTTAGACTTTATGAAGAGGTGCTTGAGGTGAAAGCCGGAGGTGGGGAATTTGAGGTGCGAACAACCAAAGGCCTTTATAAGTCAAGGAGTGTGGTGGCCGCAACAGGATTCTATGATCTTGAAGTCAAGATGAATGTTCCGGGCGAGGCATTGCCTAAAGTGAGCCATTACTACAAAGAGGCCCATCCCTATGTAGGTCAGGATGTTCTGGTCGTCGGGGCAGCGAATTCGGCATGCCAAGTGGCGCTGGATATCTGGTCCAAGGGAGCCAATACCACCATGTTGATCCGTTCGGGTGAGATCTATCGAGGGGTAAAATATTGGATCAAGCCGAACATTGAAAATCGAATTAAGGAAGGCAGCATTAAGGCCTTCTTCCATGCGCGCCTGCTCGAAATCGAAGAGGATCGCGTGTTGATCGAAACACCGGAGGGGAAGATCCATTTGCCCAACGACTTTGTACTCGCCATGACAGGCTACAAGCCCAACTATAAGTTTCTGCGCATGCTTGGGATAGAGATCGGAGATGATGAGTACAGCAGCCCTTGCTATGATCCGGAAACGCTGGAGACCAATGTCCGCAATCTTTATCTGGCAGGCGTGGTTTGTGGGGGGTTGAAGACCAATCGATTTTTTATTGAAAATAGCCGCAGCCACGCAGAGGCGATTGTCGGTCATATGCTGACTCGGTTTCAAGAGGAAGTGGCGTCGGGCGACGAAGAAATTTCATGATACTGTAACTATTCCATTCCTGATGCGTATTAGCAGATGAAACTATGACTACTGCTGACTATAATCAATGTGTTAGAGACTTTTCAGACGGTCTCTATCGCTATGCATTAAAGATGGTTCATCGCAGGATGGAGGCAGAAGACATTGTTCAGCTGGTGTTTGAGCGGCTTTGGAAAAATCATCGAAATGTGGAGGCTGCGGCCGCCAAAGCCTATCTCTTCAAAAGCATTCAACGTGCCAGCATTGACCTCTACCGCAAGCAGGGTACGAGGGATCGAGCAATGGATGATCTGCGAACCGATAATGCTGTGCAACCGGATCGCACCTTTGAGCATCGCCAGCTGATTGAGTTGGCACTTGAAGAGCTGAATGCAAGACAGAAACAAATGGTCTTGCTGCGCGACTACGAAGGATATCCATACAAGGATATCGCAAAGATTATGGACCTGACCGAAGCGCAGGTAAAAATCAATCTATTTCGAGCGCGTAAGAAGATGCATTTTTTTTTAAACAGGAGTGAACAACTGGTAAATGAAGTTTAATCGAAATAACTATGAGGAATTTGCATTGGACTACCTCGAAGGGACCATGAATGCAAGCGATAGGGAAGGGTTTAAGGCCTTTCTCCTCATCAACTCCGATCTACAGACAGAGTTTGAACAAATGTCTCTTGTGACGATGCAGCCAGACCCGCTTCAAGTATATGAGCGCAAGTCGACCTTGATCAAACGAAATCGTTTTCCGCTTTATGTGGGCCTGATGATGGCTGCGCTAGTGGCGATGATAATTTTCGGTGTCGTTCTTAGCAGACAACCAGAGGCACCCCTGAGCGAGTCCCTTGCTGCACCATCCGCAAGCGTGCAACATCCCATGAATGATGTGGGTCAGTCAACGACAGCACGCTTGCAGTCGCCAAGCACAATCGATCCCTCTGAGTCAGAGAAAGACGTTGGAGCATCTGCCGAAGCAAAAGTGGGGGAGATCAAGCACTCCTCAGCAGCAAATGAAGTCGAGTCTGAAGCAACGAGACAATCGGAATTCTCCTCGCGATCGTTGGTGCTGCCAACCAATGCGCAGACGCCACTCATGTTGGAAAACTCCGAAGAAGCACCGCCAGCCTTTCGCCCATCAACGGCTTTGGATCTTGGGAAGTCCAAAGGCCAGATGGAGGAACGCCAAGTCCGCCCTGAAGGGAGGTCGGCCATGCCGGTTGACCTTTTGCCTCTGGAGCCGGTACGAATACTGGAATTCGAAAGAAAACTAAAAATCGAAGTAATTCATCCCGCGTTATTGCGACAATTTGCTCCACAAGAAGTGGATGCTGCCTCTGGAAGATTGCGGCAGTGGCTGAGCAACGTAAGCTTGGTGCCCGATGCGTATCGCAAGAACGAAGGAAAGTCAATTAAAGACAAGCTGCTGCCGGAGTACATGGTAGCTCAATAAATAGAACGTATTATGAAAAATCTATTCGTTACGCTATTCGTAGCCCTGGCTTTCCTGCCTGCAAGTGAAGCCCAGGACACCACCATCATTTATCGCTCAACCGGAACCGATACCGTGGTCAATCGACATCAGGAAACCAGTCGATATAACTACGTGTCTCGGAAGCGTACCCGCATCATCAGAGAGCGATGGGGACTTCTGGATCTCGGAATCAGCTTTATGGATCCTCGCGAAAATTATAGCTTGGCCAATGGCATTGATCCGTTTGAGCAACGCTTGATAAAATCTACCAACGTCAACATCCATTTTCTTAGAGCAAGGCTCCAGGGACGCAATGGAAATCTCGGACTTAATTTTGGGCCTTCTCTCGAAATATTCAAGTATTTCTTCGAAAACCCTATTGGCCTTCAGTCTAATCAACCGGAGGTAACCATCGACTACTTTGATGGTGAAAACTATGACAAAAATCGCTTGACGGCCACGTATCTAACCTTCCCTTTAATGCTGTCCTATCAATCTAATCCTAGAAGACCGGACAACACTTTTCATATTGCCTTTGGAATCGATGCAGGGTTGCTGCTGGGAGCAAATTATAAAACGCGATTGTCAGGGGAGAAGAAGAACACGAAAATCAAAGACAACTATAATTTAAGTCAATGGAGAGCCGACCTCCGAGTGGAGTTTGGCATCGGACCTGTTCAATTATACGGAGCCATGGGGCTTAATGATTTGTTCGAAACAGACCAAAACGGAGGCTACGAGATCACCCCGTTTTCGTTCGGTTTTATTCTTCTGCCATTCTAGAAAAGGACACAAAAGTGTCCTAGATGAAGATCTTCTGTTTTTGTGTGAGGTCACTTTCGACGGTGCCTGTATGTTGGGTGCTTGCGGGCTCAAATAAGAGGATGGATACCGTTGTGTCGTCTTTGGTGTATGGCTTGTGAGGAACTCCCTTGGGTATGGAAATCAGTTCTCCTTGGTGCAGTTCTTCTGTATGATCCTCGAATTCAATAAAGAGGGTTCCGTCCAGCACCAAAAACAGCTCGTCCTCTCCATCGTGTTGATGCCAGACAAATTCTCCTTTGACCTTGGCTATTTTCACTTCGTGATTGTTGCATCGCGCAATGATTCGGGGCGACCAGAGCTCATCAAAGGTTTCGAGCTTTTCTGCCAGGTTTATTCTTTGCATATCCAGCCGGCTCTTATTTCCATTTGATATTGCATCCCGCACTGGGACGCTGATGAGTAGCTACAGGTCGTCTTGAGATCAAGGCATCCAATGCAGCCCGAAGATCTGCTCCTGTCGGAGCAATGGCTGATCCTGGCCGAGAACCATCCAATTGACCGCGATAGATCAGCTCGCGATCTCCATCAAATAAATAAAAATCTGGAGTGCATGCAGCATCGTAGTCCTTGGCCACATTCTGGCTCTCATCGTAGAGATATGGAAAAGTATAGCCGACAGACGCTGCATGTTCCTTCATCTTTTCGGGTCCATCTTGAGGATATTTTTCGACATCGTTACTCGATATGCCAACAAAGGTGATGCCTTTATCCTTGTAGTCAGCGGCCAGCCGTACGATTTCGGGATTGACGTGAATCACATAGGGACAATGATTGCATAGAAACATGATAACTGTTCCGACATCGGAAGCTACATCATCCAGAGAAACTTCGTCTCCGGTCACGGTATCGGGTAGCCTAAAGAACGGAGCTTCCGTTCCGAGTTCGAGCATATTGGATTCAGTTAGTGACATCTGTTGTTATGATCTGTTTTAAAAATGTAAAGATACGATAGGCTTTTTTGGGTGTGAGGCAAATTTCCCCCTTGATCGTGCCATAAATGCCGCACAGTTGATTGCCCACAATTACTACTAGTGGATTTCGATGATGAAATATCTGGTGTTAAAGAATGAAATTGATGTTCTGATTTATCTGTTACAGTCCGCTAGTGTTTTACAAGGCATTCAGAATTGATGCCCAGAATATAGCGTTCAAGAATCCTGATCCGGGCTGCCGTTTCGCTGCCACTAAACCCTTCCACTCGATCTTCCCTAAACTTGCTACGTGCAGCTTCGGTCAGTATCGCAGAGACTGGATAGTAACTCCAGTGCCACTTCTCTTCCTCATAGCCTTCTGGTCTTGCTTTTCCCTTCGCTGTATACGGCTGGCAGAATCCAAATGATGGTCCATGCTCAACCAACCAATCATATTCTTGCTTTCCTTGACCAGTTTCGAAATAGGCATTGCTGAACGAATTGAGATCGATGTCTGTCCCCCAATGGTGCCTTGACGACCCAGGCATGCTGCTGTAACGCAAGATGGCCAGCGCTCTTTCCCGATAGTCTGCCATCGTGGTGGCGTCAGTGCCTCCTTCCAATTTTGTTGTTCCGGACCATTTTCGTTCCCATATGCCTTTTTGATATTCAAAGTTGCGGGTCGCTGAGCGTATGGTAAACTGGATGCCCTCTTTCGCTGCCGCTTCATACATGGACTTAAAAGCGGTGTAGGTGTCTCGACGTAAAAAAAGTCCTGGACGATCTGCATGAAGGGTATCAACGAGTACAAAGGCTTCATGCTGGGATGGATCGAAGTGGCCCATTAGATAGGTCAGGGACGTGTCAATGTCGGCCTGTGCCGGATAAGGTGAGGGCCTTTCTAGCCCGGTTTCTTTTTCTGCCGCAGGTTCTGCTGAAGGGTTGCAACTGTGCAGGCACCACAGGCATGCCCCAATGATCAAGATGGATTTCATTAGCCGAAAAATTAGGTTGCCTTAATGTTCGATTCTGCAGGGGTATACCCAAACAGTTTTTTGGACTTTATGATCGCCTCGATCTTGGGGGTCACAAATTTCTCCCAGCCTTCTTCGCCGTCTCGGATCATGTGATACACATTTCCCGGAATGATATCCAGGATTTGTTCATGATATTCATTTACATCGACCAGTAGTTCGTTCTCTACCAGAAATCTTAATAGAAAAGAGGTGCCGGCCGGGATAGGGAGGTTGGCCAGGGTGATGATGTCTTTCATGTTGTTGCTGAGCGCTGGATAAGCAAAGACCGTTATGTTGCTGGTAAAGAGTTGACCAAATGCCACAAGGAGCTCTCCGTCCTTATGCTGCTCGTATTTTTCAGTAATGAGATCTGCTAGTTCACGCACACCGATGACAAGACCAAGGTGAGGAATCTTAAAGGCAGCCAAATAGTCGATTAGGGAAACATGATTGCTGCAATTTGAAACAATTACTTTGCGCCCTCCTGCACCCAGCATTTCTGCTCGCCCCAAAAAATCAGCATCGTTGATCTCGCCATCCCGTGCAAGATACTCCAAGGTCAGCTCCGCCATGATTTGGGCTTCGGCTCTTTCGTCTTCTGGCAGATCAGCCTTAAATTGACTAAAAGCAGTGCGAAAAACATCGTTTGTCACGAGGGTGGGAGGGCGAAAGTTTCCACGAACGACCATGAGTGGATTGCGATAAAGAAACTCCGATCCATGAATGTTTTGTCCTTGCGAATCAAACATGGCTACATCGGTCAATCCGTGTTTGACCATGTAAAGGCAAAGGAGGCGGTTGTCTAGATACTCAAACTCTGGTCCAGTCAACCTGATGAGGTCAACTTTCACTCGATCCTCGATGCCATCCATCAGCGAACAGATAAAGTCCGAAGGATCCTTTTGATGGTGGTAGCAAGCATACAGCATATTGACGCCCAGTATACCGATGGCGGATTGCTGCAGTTGGGTGTCATTGTCCAGCATGCGCACATGGAGCACAAAATCGTTGGGTTCGTGATCTGGATGAAGCTGGAATCGGATGCCCATCCAACCGTTACCGGGAATGGTGCGTTGGTAGTTGAGGGCAGCGATGGTGTCTGCAAAAGCAAAAAATTTGGACCCAGGACGTTCGCTACTTAAGCGGTCGTGCAGTAAGCCATATTCATGATCAAGCATGGTGTAGATGCGAGATTCACAGACATAACGTCCACTTTCTTCTTTTCCATAAATCTTGTCGGAAAACGTCTTGTCATAAGCCGACATGGTCTTGGCAATGGTACCGGCTGCTGCCCCTACCTTAAAAAATATGCGTGCCACTTCCTGACCTGCACCGATTTCTGCAAAAGTGCCATAGATCTGTTCATCCAGATTGATCTCCAGGGCCTTTTGGTCGGTATCGAGTACTCGGCGTTCTGACATGGCTGCAAAAGTATTGCAATTTGGCTAAGTGGTGGGATCTAATTCCTTTCCAGCGATGTGTCCATCAAGTCAAAAGAAAAGCCCTTTAGTGTGCCAGAATGTTCAAAATTGCAGACTTACTTAAGTCCCATCTTTTCAAGTCGGACAGGAAGTATCCAACCATGAGCTTGCAAACATGGCGAAAACACTATCCGGATGCTTCATTTACACGGATCGACCCATCAAATTTTATTCCTTGGATACAACCCGAAAATTGATGCAGATTCCCTTTACTTTTGCCCTCCATGCAGACAACGCTGATACACAACTTGATGGCTCAACGAATCCTCGTTCTCGATGGAGCGATGGGCACCATGATTCAGCGTCATGGCTTAAAGGAAGCTGATTTTAGAGGAGAGCGATTTCATGCCTGGAGTCAAGACCTTCAAGGCAATAACGATCTCCTTTCCATCACCAGACCTGACGTGATCAAGGACATACACCTGGAGTACCTGCGTGCGGGGGCTGACATAGTAGAAACCAATACGTTCAACGCACAGACCATCTCCCAGGCTGACTATGGCATGGAATCGATTTGCTACGAACTTAATGTAGCCGCAGCGGAAGTAGCCAGAGCCGCTGTTCGTGAGTTTTCCAAAACAAGTGATCTGCCAAAGTTTGTGGCTGGAGCGCTGGGCCCGACCAATAGAACGGCTTCAATGTCTCCAGATGTTAATCGTCCGGGATTTAGAGCGGTCCAGTTTGACGAATTGGTAACTGCCTATTTGGAGCAGGCCAGGGGCTTATTTGATGGAGGGGTGGATTTGTTTATGGTCGAGACCGTTTTTGATACGCTAAACTGCAAAGCAGCTTTATTTGCCTTGGATGTATTGGCAGAGGAGAAAGGGAAGGCATTGCCGATCATTGTCTCCGGGACCATAACGGATGCCAGTGGACGTACCCTTTCCGGTCAAACCGTAGAAGCGTTTTGGATTTCCATTCGTCACATGAATCTACTGGCAGTGGGCTTGAACTGTGCACTGGGTGCGAAGGAAATGCGTCCACATATCCAAACCCTGGCAAATATTGCGGATTGCTATGTGAGCGCCTATCCCAATGCAGGTCTTCCTAACGAATTAGGTGAGTACGACCAATCCCCTCAAGAGATGGAGGCGCTCTTAGAAGACTTTGTAGACAGCGGCTTTGTTAACCTAATTGGCGGATGTTGCGGGACGACTCCAGAGCACATTCGTCAGCTTGCAGATGTGGCTGAGCGGAGCCAACCACGCAAGCCTAGTCCGGCGTCTGCGTATACCACACTCAGTGGGATGGATGCATTGACGATTCGTCCCGAAACGAATTTTGTTAATGTTGGTGAGCGTACCAATGTTACAGGCTCGCGAAAGTTTGCCCGATTGATTAAAGAGGGCGACTATGACACTGCTTTGGAGGTGGCTCGCCAACAAGTTGAAGGAGGGGCCCAGATTCTGGATGTCAACATGGACGAGGGGTTGTTGGATTCGGCGGCGGCCATGCAGGAATTCCTGCACCTGATTGCGTCAGAGCCGGATATCGCACGACTGCCCATTATGGTGGACTCCTCGAAGTTTTCGGTGATTGAGGCTGGGTTGAAGTGCCTTCAGGGCAAAGGTGTCGTCAATTCGATTTCGCTGAAGGAAGGCAAAGAACAGTTTGTGGCCCAGGCTCGGACAGTTCGTCGCTACGGAGCGGCGGTGGTGGTCATGGCTTTTGATGAAGAAGGTCAGGCAGAAACGACCGAGCGCAAAGTGGCGATTTGTAAAAGGGCATATGACATCCTGACCGACGAGGTTGGATTTAAACCCGCAGACATCATTTTTGATCCCAACATCTTTGCAGTAGCCACCGGAATCGAAGAGCACAACCGCTATGCCATCAACTTTATTGAAGCTACTCGCCTGATTAAGCAAAAATGTCCTGGTGCGAAGGTGAGTGGAGGTGTCAGCAACATCTCCTTTTCTTTTCGAGGCAATAATACTGTTCGTGAGGCCATGCATGCTTCCTTTCTCTACCATGCCATACAGGCGGGCATGGACATGGGCATTGTGAATGCCGGTATGATGGAGATATATGAGCAGATCCCCTCTGATCTGCTGGAGCGAGTCGAGGATGTCTTGTTTGATCGTCGCCCAGATGCAACTGATCGGTTGACCGCATATGCGGAAGAAGTCAAGGGCAATAAGCGGGAAGGAAACAAGCGCGATCTTACCTGGCGAGAATCTGCAGTAGCAGACCGAATAGCCCATGCCCTGGTCAAAGGCATTGATGAGTTTATCGAGGAAGATGCCGAGGAAGCGAGAGTTGCCTTGGCTTCTCCAATAGAAGTGATTGAAGGTCCGCTTATGGACGGCATGAACATTGTGGGCGATCTTTTTGGATCTGGTAAGATGTTTCTGCCCCAAGTGGTGAAGAGTGCCAGAGTGATGAAAAAGGCAGTGGCCTACCTGACCCCATATCTCGAGGCAATCAAAGGCGATGCTGCCGCATCCAGTAAGGGCAAGATCCTATTGGCTACCGTAAAAGGAGATGTGCATGACATCGGCAAAAACATTGTAGGGGTTGTCCTGGCTTGTAACAACTACGAGATTGTGGACCTGGGCGTCATGGTGCCCATGAATACTATCCTGGACCAGGCCATAGCGTCAGAAGTAGACATCATCGGACTGAGTGGTTTGATTACGCCGAGTCTGGATGAAATGGTATACGTCGCAGAAGAAATGGAGCGACGTGGATTTACGACACCCTTGCTCATTGGTGGAGCCACCACATCCAAACTCCACACGGCACTTAAGATCGCTCCGCAGTACAAAGGTCCTACAGTACACGTCTTGGATGCCTCTCGTGCGGTGGGCGTCGCTTCTGCGCTTCTGTCCAAGGACGAAGGACAGCGGTCCACATTTATTGAATCGAACAATCAGGGGCTGGCCGAGATCAGAGAGAGAAGGAATGCTGCCATCTCCCGCAAAAAATACATCCCTTTGGCTCAAGCACGAGCCAATCGATTTTGTCCAACCCTGCCTCCTGCGCCTCCTCCCAATCGACCTGGAAAACATGTTTTCGATGACATTGACCTGAAGACATTGGTGCCCTATATTGATTGGACTCCCTTCTTTACGAGTTGGCAGTTGAGAGGAAAATTCCCTGATCTGTTGACCGATGAGGTCATTGGCACGGAAGCAACGAAATTATATGCAGATGCTCAACTCATGTTGAAGCAAATCGTGAATGAAAAATGGCTCACGGCAAGAGCAGTGATCGGGCTGTTTCCAGCACAATCAGTGCCGAAAGACTCCGTGGAGATATCTGCTCGGGATGGCCAGACAGCTTCAAGCACCGTCCTTCATTTTCTAAGGCAGCAAAGAAAAAAGGCAAAAGGGAAGCCAAATTGGTGTCTTTCTGATTTTATCGCGTCAAAAGAATCGAAGCAAGAGGATTTCATTGGTGCATTTGCCGTTACGGCGGGAATAGGCATCGAAAAATGGATTGCTCACTTTGAGTCCCAGCAGGACGACTACAATGCCATTTTACTAAAGGCACTTGCCGATCGATTGGCAGAAGCACTTGCGGAGTATATGCATCAACAAGTGCGAGTAGACTACTGGGGGTATGCGAATGAGGAGAACATGACGAACGAAAACTTGATCAAAGAAGACTACCAGGGCATACGGCCCGCACCCGGATATCCTGCCTGTCCGGAGCACACCGAAAAAGGCACTCTATTTGAGTTACTGGACGTCCAACAGTCGATTGGCATTTCCCTCACGGACAGCTATGCCATGTATCCCGCCGCTTCTGTCAGTGGATGGTATTTTGCACATCCCGAAGCCCAGTACTTTGGACTGGGAAAGGTCGAGTTGGATCAAGTAGAGGATTATGCCGAGCGCAAAGGCATGGCAGTGAGCGAAGCCAAGCGCTGGATGGCAAGCTTTTTGAACGATCTAAGCCAGTAAGAACGCCATTAAACAAAATTGAGTAATTTTATTACTCAAAGTCATGATTGATACGCTGATTTCAAATAAGACTCGCATCAAGTTGTTGCTGAAGTTCTTTCTCAACAGCAACACTACGTCCTATTTGCGTGGTTTGGAATCAGAGTTTGGGGAGTCATCAAATGCTATCCGACTGGAACTTAACCGCCTGGAAGGAGCAGGCATGCTCAAGGCGCATTCAGATGGCAATAAAAAGATGTTTCAGGCCAACCGTGAGCACCCCTTGTTTTCAGAATTGCAGAGCATCATTAGGAAACATATCGGTTTGGACAAGATCATAGAGAATGTGGTCGAACGGCTTGGCAATGTGCATCGCGTTTATCTCGCGGGTAGCTTTGCACAGGGAATAGACAGTCCAGTGATTGATTTGATTTTGGTCGGGGAAGTACAAAAAGACTATCTGGTTCAGCTTATCGATAAGGCCGAGCGCATCATACCGCGCAAAATTCGCTATCTGATTTATGATAACGATCAGGAGAAGTCCATTGACTGGGAGTCTTTCATGGGGGAACCACTTTTAATTTGGGAATCGCTAAACAACACTACCGCTCGTGTTTCAGAAAATAGTTGATAAGGAATATCCCATTGCCGTGATTGGCCTCGGCTACGTCGGGTTGCCTTTGGCGTTGGCATTCGCACGGAAGTTCAAGGTGATTGGATTCGACATCAGTGCGGAACGGGTAGCGATGATGCGCGACGGAGAGGATCCTTCCAAGGAGTTGGAGGATGACGCCTTTCTGGATGCGGATATTTTCTTTACCTCTAAGCCAGAAGACCTTGCAGCGGCCCGCTTTTATGTCATAGCCGTCCCAACGCCTGTAGATCAGCACAAGGTGCCAAACCTGGCCCCGGTCTTGGCCACTTCTCATACCGTCGGGCGCGTCCTGAAAGAAGGGGATTATGTAATCTATGAAAGTACTGTATACCCTGGTTGTACAGAAGAGGATTGTTTGCCGATTTTAGAACGAGAATCGGGCCTGACTTTGGGCCAGTTTAAGCTGGGATACTCGCCGGAGCGCATCAACCCCGGAGACAAGGAGCGCACACTCGAACGCATTACTAAGATTGTTTCGGGCAACGATCCCGAAGCGCTGGATGTCATCGCTGCTACATATGGTTCTGTGATTACGGCGGGCGTATACCCTGCCTCTTCTATAAAAGTAGCCGAAGCGGCCAAAGTGATCGAAAATGCTCAACGAGACATTAATATTGCCTTTGTCAATGAGTTGGCCATCATCTTTGATCGCATGAATATCGATACAGGCGAAGTACTCAAGGCGGCTGGCACCAAATGGAATTTCTTACCCTTTCAGCCGGGCTTGGTAGGAGGTCATTGCATTGGAGTAGACCCATACTATTTGGCCTACAAAGCCCAGAAAATGGGGTATGATCCTCAGATTATCCTTGCTGGTCGCAGGCTCAACGATAGCATACCAGGTCACATCGCCAAGAAATTGGTCCAGTACCTAATTGGACAAGAAAAAAATCCAGCCGATTGTAAGGTACTGGTCATGGGCATTACCTTCAAAGAGAATGTCTCGGACATCCGTAATTCTAAAGTTGCGGACCTCATTCATGAGATTAAGGGATACTCCGTTTCAGTTGATGTCGTGGATCCGCATGCGTCCGGAGAGGAGGTCATGCATGAATACGACATCGAACTTTCGCAACGCGCGGAAGGACCATACGACGCGGTTGTAGTAGCGGTTAATCATGACGCCTACAAGTCCTTGTCCAGTGAGCATTTTAAGGAACTTATGAATGGATCGCCGACGCTGATCGACATCAAGGGCATGTACTCATTCGTAGATCCTGATTTACATTATTGGAGACTGTAATGGCGACTACACATCAGGACATAGAAAATCATTTGCATGCCACCGAGGCGCGCTGGTTTGCCGTATATACAAAGTTCAAATCCGAAAAATTTGTTTGCGCTCAGTTGCAACGCAAAGGCATTGAGTGCTATGTTCCGATTAATCGCCTGGTTCGAGAGTACACCCGAAAGCGTAAAGTAGTAGAGTTGCCTCTCATTCACTGCTACGTTTTTGTACGCATTGTCAAGGAACAGTATGTCTCTGTTTTAGAGACCAGTCATGTTTTTAAGTTTATTCGGTTTTCACGCAACCTCATCTCCATTCCAAATCAGGAGATCGACCTCTTGAGGAGGATCTGTCAAGAGCAGATGGACTTGCATACCGCACCATTGGAGTTCTCTGCCGGCCGATTGGTAGAAGTCATCGGCGGCAACCTCACGGGAGTTCGGGGAAAATTGATTGAGCATAATGGAAGAAATTTTGTGGTCGAACTGGATCACGTCGGCATTGGATTGCACATGGAGATCGATCGGCAGCTGTTGCGGCCGATGGGCAGTAGCGTAGATCTCGAGATGTCCGATGCAGCAGGCTTGTGGAGTAGGCAGGGGTGGTGACATAGATGAGTGGCGGAAACGCCCAAATCAATTTTTAGGCGACAAGTGGCTGCGACTTATCGACGGCGAAGCCGTGTCTATTTTTGACTTAAGACTTTTGATTTTCGTACCTCTTGGACAGGAGTGACTACAAAGGCCGACTTAAGCAATTGGCAATACAGACTATTAAAGCCGTTCAAAAATTGGATGTCACGGAGTCAAATCGAATCTTTGCTCGTCAATTGATTCGATCCATCACATCTGCGGGTGCCAACTACCGAGCAGCATGCAGGGGAAAATCAAAGGCCGATTTTGTCTATAAGTTGAAAATTGTGGAAGAGGAGTTAGACGAATCCATGTACTGGTTGGAATTAATCAAAGAATTGAATCCGACGGCTGATTTTGAAACGCTGTGGAAGGAAGCAGATGAACTTGTGGCCATGACCGTCAGCTCGATCAAGACAGCTAAGCAATCAAAGTGATACTCATTTCGTGTAAGCAGCAGTTAATATGTATGCTGAACGCTCGAAAATCAAAAATCAAAAATCCCAAATGAAAATTTCTGTCATAGGAACCGGATACGTCGGACTCGTCACAGGTACTTGCTTTGCCGAAACCGGCAATCAAGTCATGTGCGTGGACATCGATGAAAACAAAGTTGATCGGTTGAAGAATGGAAAAATCACCATTTATGAACCGGGACTCGAAACCATTTTTGAAAGAAACTTAGCACAAGGCAGGCTAGAGTTTACCACCGATTTGACCAGAGCCGCTGCTCACGGAGACATCATCTTTCTGGCCTTGCCCACTCCACCGGGAGCCGATGGTGCTGCAGACTTGTCCTATGTGCTTAAAGTAGCTGCTGACTTGAGCCAACTGATAGAGGAGTATACGGTGGTAGTCAATAAGAGTACGGTGCCTGTTGGAACTGCAGAAAAGGTATCCGCTGTCCTGGGGGACCACTTGCCAGCAGATCGCTACGATGTCGTGAGCAATCCCGAGTTTCTCCGCGAAGGCGTTGCCGTGGATGATTTCCTAAAACCAGATCGGGTAGTCATTGGATCGAACTCAGAGCGTGCAACTTCGTTGATGAGGCAATTGTACGAGCCCTTTGTGCGACAAGGCAATCCTATCTTGACAATGGACATACGCTCTGCGGAAATGACCAAATATGCGGCCAATGCCTACCTCGCTACCCGCATCAGTTTTATGAATGAGATTGCAAATCTTTGTGAACAGGTGGGTGCCGATGTGGATTGGGTCCGCAGAGGAATTGGGAGCGATACCCGGATCGGCAAACGATTTCTTTTTCCTGGTATTGGTTATGGGGGGAGTTGTTTTCCAAAAGACGTTCAAGCATTGCACCGCACTGCCTCTCAACATGACTATGAGTTTCGGATTTTAGATGCCGTGATGCAAACGAATGATGCCCAAAAGAACATCATCACTTCCAAAATTCTCAACTACTTTTCTGGGAATTTGACCGGCAAAACCATCGCCGTCTGGGGATTGGCTTTTAAACCCAATACAGATGACATTCGAGAGGCTCCATCGCTTCGCATTGTTGAAGAACTGCTTCGTGCCAACGCCAGCGTCAAAGTATTCGACCCAGAGGCCATGGACAACTTCAAGCAGATATTCGGAGACAAACTTACCTATGCCAGCGAGCAATATGAGGCTTTGGTAGATGCCGATGCATTGGCCATATTGACCGAGTGGAGTGTATTTAGAACACCCAGTTTTGAGGTCATGAAAAACCTTCTGACCGACCCAATCATTTTTGATGGACGCAATTTGTATAACTTGGATCGAATGGCAGAGCAAGGTTTCTACTACAACAGCATCGGACGATCATTAGTTGGAACTAGAAAGCACACGCCTTCTACCAATCAGTAATGGAGGGATGAGTGAAACCAAATCGATGGAGGAGACAGATAGCAGCAACAAGGAAGTACAACGGGAGTCGCATTTGCGCAGTGTGCTAAAGGGCTTAACGTGGCGCATCATTGCCACCACTACGACAATTACCGTCGCGTATTTCATTACGGGAGAAACCAGTACGGCCCTCACCATCGGGGGCATCGAGTTTATCGGTAAGATATTCATCTACTACCTGCACGAGAGGGCGTGGCAAATGGCACCCCGCGGCAGCATCCGAAAACTTCTTGGCAAAGGATAAGCACATCAAAGAGCGGCTAGATCGATCGATATTTCGCAAAACAAAGGCGGGGACAATCAACATCTATGTGGAAGATGCCAAGCAGATGTCTTACGCGGAACGCCTAGCTGCAGGGTGGATTTTGTCTTGCCGTGTCTACGGCCTGGATCCCATGGACGAACATCGAGTAGACCGCACCATATTTAGCGTTCGACAGCATGACTGATCGCAAGATCTTAAATGTGGATTTCGTACTTGCAAGAATTCTAAATCCTCTTGACCTCACTCATCGTTGCGAAGCCTCGCTCCGGGAGTCTCGCGACTCGCCGAGAGTCGTCGGACCAGAGCTACTGCTATGCCTGCGTTTCGTTGCCTCGATTGACGCCAAGATTATTTTAGAATGCACAACAAAATCTTATGCAACGGTGTACTAGTATGCGCTTTGAGACAAAGGAAGAAAGCAATTTACGCAGGCGTAGGGAATTTATGGCTTTGTCTCCCAGTGAGCGATTTCAATCGTTCATCCGACTGTGCTGGGACCTTCGAAAATTTGCTTCCCTAGTGCAGCGAGATCGGGCTAAGGATAATTTTATCATTACGCGTGATTCTATTTGATCAAGAGATATTTGCATTCTTAAAGGCATGCGAAGAATTTGGGGTAAAATCAATACAATGAACATTCTGATCACTGGTTCGGCGGGTTTTATTGGATTTCACCTGGCGCAACGCTTTGTCCGGGAGGGACACCGCGTAACCGGATTGGACAACCTCAATCACTACTACGACGTACAATTAAAATTTGATCGGCTCCAGCAGGTCGGCATTCTGGAAGATCAAATTCAGTATGGGAAAGTGACGACCAGTGCCCTTGATCCTGGCTATCGATTCGTGGAAGGAAATTTGGAAGATGGAAGTTTAATCGAACGCATTTTCCAGAAGGGGAGTTTTGACGTGGTGATCAATCTTGCTGCACAAGCAGGTGTGAGACATTCCTTGACCCATCCGCATGATTACATTCAGAGCAATGTGGTGGGTTTTCTAAATGTGCTCGAGGGATGCCGAACGCATGCCGTCAAGCACTTGTTGTATGCGAGTAGTTCCAGCGTTTACGGCTTGAATGAGCAGATGCCATTGAGTACAAAGCAGGGTGTAGATCACCCGATGTCGCTTTATGCGGCTACCAAAAAAAGCAATGAATTGATGGCCCATTCCTATAGCCATCTCTATGGATTGCCCACAACGGGTTTGCGCTTCTTTACGGTGTATGGCCCCTGGGGCCGACCGGACATGGCGTTGTTCATTTTTACTAAGGCCATTCTCGCTGGAGAGCCTATTCGCGTGTTTAATCATGGAAACATGGTGCGCGACTTTACATATGTCGACGATATTGTCGAGGGCATCGTGCGCCTAAGTGGCCACATCCCGGGCCCCGATACTGCCTGGTCGGGACACACTCCATCGCATGATTCTTCCAGTGCCCCCTGGCGCGTCTTCAACATCGGAAACAATTCGGAAGTTCAGCTATTGGATTTTGTCCACGCCATTGAAAAGCACCTGGGAAAGAAAGCGGAAATACGGCTGGAACCGATTCAGCCAGGAGACGTACCGGTCACCAGAGCCGATGTATCGGAGATGATGGAAGCCGTCGGGTATAGACCTGATACTCCAGTGTCAGAAGGAATCGGAAGATTTGTGGACTGGTACCTGGATTACTACGGAGGGAGGAATGCTGAGAGATGAGCGTTGAGAGCCCTTTAGACTTAATCTTTAATCAAAACCCTCTCCAAACTATTGGACTTTAATCTTTAAATCCTAATCTATAAATGAACTTTGCCTTAATAGGTGCCGCAGGATACATTGCTCCCCGCCATATGAAAGCCATCAAGGATACAGACAATGACCTGGTGGCGGCGGTGGACAAAAATGATTCTGTTGGCGTCATCGACAGCTATTTTCCTCAAGCGTCTTTTTTTACGGAATTCGAGCGCTTTGACCGCCACATTGAGAAGCTGCGCCGTAAGAACGAAGCCGTTGACTACGTGAGCATTTGCAGTCCCAACTACCTCCATGATGCTCACATTCGATTTGGGCTGCGCGTGGGAGCTGACGTCATCTGCGAAAAGCCCTTAGTACTCAATCCCTGGAACATCGACGCTTTGCATGAAATGGAGAGCGAGTACGGCAAAAGCATCTATACGATTTTACAATTGCGTCTGCATCCCAGTGTAATCGAGTTGAAGGAAAAGATCGCAGCTGCCCCTGCAGACCAGATTTTCGATATTGATCTGACCTATCAGACCAGTCGAGGCAAGTGGTACTACAGCAGCTGGAAGGGCGACTTGCAGAAATCAGGAGGCATTGCGACGAACATCGGCGTGCATTTCTACGACATGTTGATGTGGATTTTTGGCGAGCCAGTAGAGAACGAGGTGCACTTGCATACCCATGATCGAGCCGCCGGCTTCCTTAGGTTAAAGCGTGCCAATGTCCGCTGGTTTCTCAGCATCAACTACGATACGCTTAGCGAAGAGATACGGAGCAAAGGATTGCGGACCTATCGAAGCCTCAAGATCGGAGACGATGAATTTGAATTTAGCGGGGGCTTCACGGAGCTGCATACGCGCAGTTATGAGGACATACTAAGTGGGGGAGGATTTCCCATCGAGGAGACCCGTAAGGCCATCGAGGTGGTCCATGCCATCCGCAATGCCACTCCCGTAGGGCTGACCGGCAGGCATCATCCCTTTGCAGAATTACCGGTAGTGGGACATCCGTTCGGGCGAGCTTAGATATTATGAATTCACAGCGCCATTTGCAGGAAGCCGACACCAACTTCGATTGCATCATCATTGGCGCGGGTGGAGCAGGATGTCGTGCAGCAGTGGAGCTCCAACGCACAGGGCATCGCATCGCGATACTGTCCCATGATGATCGTGAATTGTCTACCAAGACCTTTAAAGCGCAAGGTGGGATTCAAGCGGCATTGGGCGCTGGTGACTCTCCCGAACTGCACTACGAGGACACCATGAAGGCAGGCAAGTATGCCAACAACCCCCGAGTAGTGAGACGATTGGTCGATGGGGCATCTGAAGCGGTTAGGTGGCTCATGGAAGAAATCGGGGTACAGTTTGACCGCAATGCAGATGGAGTACTTCAATTTTCCATGGCTGGAGGTTTGTCAAGACCACGCATACTCACCTGCAAGGGCTCCGCTGGAGAAGGCATTGCGAGACCCCTTTGGGCATATGTCGATGCCATGGGAATTCCCACTTTGACTGGGTGCCAGGTCCACCATGCCACGAGAGGTGAATCTGGTTTTCGACTGCACGTATCACAAGATGGGGAGCAAAAGTCCTTGGATTGTCAGGCACTGGTGCTGGCGGCGGGTGGCAGTCGTCCATCTCTTATGCGCCTTGGACTTCAAATGCCACAAATTCCTGACGGATTGGATCTTGCACGTCAACTGGGCGCCATCGTAAAGTCACCAGAACTGATGCAGTACCATCCTACGGGGGTTATTGAACCTGCAACGCTTCGTCGCATACGACTTCCAGAGACGATGAGAGGAGCAGGTGCGCAGTTGCGTAATCGACAAAGTAAAATCTTTACCAATGCCCTGGCTTCTCGCCAGGCAGTTGTCGAGGCCATCCGCAAGGAAATTGAGCAAGGCAATGGCGTGAGGTCGTCAGATGGTTATCAAGGCGTGTGGCTAGACACAACCATGATTGACCGTCAACAAGGCGATGGGTTCCTGGAGGCGAACTATCCTAGTTTCCATCAGCGGTTTATTGAAGAAGGCCACGACCTATGCAAGGAGATGGTATTAGTTTATCCGGTAGTACACTACTCTTTGGGGGGCGTCGAAATAGACGAAAACGCACAGACTGCTGTGTCAGGATTGTTTGCCGCAGGAGAAGTGACATGGGGAGTGCATGGCGAAGACCGCCTGATGGGAAATAGCCTTCTGGACGTATTTGTATTTGGAAAGATCGCCGGCCAGTCCGCGGCGAGATACGTGAGCGAACTAAAGGCAACGGCATGAGTGAGTACTACGGCAAAGGAGGGCGATTGACCAAATCGGCACACCCCAGCTTAATCAACACTGCATATCAGCATGATGCAAGTCATGCAGCCATGCTGTTGCCCGGCTTGCGCATTGCCGACCTAGCACACATCATCACACTTACGAAGGCTGGTGCCATCGAGTCAACGGAAGCCAAGACCGTCATTGATGCTTTGTTGTTGCTTACTGCAGAGAAGATTGAGATAAGACCGGAGCTTGGTGATGTGTACAACAGTAAAGAGAAGGCCTTAAAGGATCAGATTGGTGATCAGGCGGGATGGTTGCATCTTTCCCGCGCACGACGCGAAGCAGTAAACAGCAGTTTTCTGATTACACTCAAACCGTTGGCCATCGAGTGGCATCAAGCCTTACTTTCCTTGGCCTCGGCATTCATTGATTTGGCCGAAACCCATCAAGAAAGCGTGATGCCCGATTTTACCTACTTGCTGCATGCTCAACCTACCACGCTTGGGCACTACTTGGGGACCTATATTTCCCCTCTCATGCGAGACTTGGAGCGATTCACATCATTCTATGATCGACTGGATCAGTCTTGGGGGGGTATTGGAAGCATCAACGGATCCAGCATATCGCTCGATCGCGAGTTACTTGCCGCACTGATGGGATTCGCTAAACCCGCTGCCCATACGCGCGATGCGATGTGGATGCCGGACATCTGCAATGAAGCTATTGGCCATCTCGCAGGTACACTCTCTGGCCTGATGCGTTTTGTAGAGGAGCTGATCGTCTGGAATACACAGGAATTCGGATACATTGAGATGGACGACAGTTTTGCCCGCTCATCGGTCATCATGCCGCAAAAGAAGAATCCCTATCCTCTAACGTATTTTCGAGGACTGGCAACGACCCTTGCGGGTAAGGTGAGTACCTATTTCCAATTGGGCAGTGCTCCGAGTGGTTTTCCCGACAGCCGCACCTTCATCTATGGGGACCTGGTGAATAATTTCATACAAGCCACAGGGGCAATCAATATGCTGCGGCAATTCCTCCTTAGTTTAAGATGGCGCACGGAAGTTATGCAAGCTTCTGTTTCGAAGGGATTCTCCTTTGCCATGGATGTGGCAGAGCGGGTGTCTATTCATTTTCGAATGGACTATAAAAGCAGTCATCATTTGGTTGGAAAAGCAATCCGCATGTGTGAGGCAGATCCAGCAAGATTTACAGAATTGCTGACTACCGTGCTAGCGGAGCAAGGACTCACGATGGACGAGCACTTAAGAAAATTCCTGGGGGATGTACGAGATCCCTCTGTGGTAATTGCCTTGCGTAAAGGTGTTGGAACAGCAAGTGTTCCATCCCAGCAAGAGTATCTAAATAGAACACGGGGGCAGTGGGATCAGCACCAAGACCTTCTTCATCGCCAACAAAACCAACACCAAACGAGCACCGAATTATTAAACCAACATTTAGCAACATACACAGATGCAGAATTTCAACCAATTATCCCTTCCGGCCAGACCAAGTAAGCCTAGAGAAACCGGTGTCACCATGATTTTAGACAGCGGCACTGGGTTGCGTACGATCCGGGACTACCTAGAAATTGGGCACAGCTATGCCGACTATGTAAAGTTAGGTTGGGGGACAAGTGTCGTGAGTCACCGTTTAGAGGAGAAGATCGCTTTGTACCGAGAGTTCGAGATTCCGGTATGCATCGGCGGCACGCTCTTTGAAGTCGCCTATGCACAGCAAAAATTTCCTGAATTTTTACAGCGAGCATGTGATTTAGGCGTCCAAATGGTAGAGATTTCAGATGGAACGATCGATCTTGAGGAATCGGAGAAGTTACGCTGCATCGAAACAGCCGCAGCTAAACTGCGGGTCATTTCGGAATATGGATCTAAGGATGAGGCCACCGTCCGGGCTCCCCACTACTGGGTTTCCGGCATGAAGAACGAACTAGGAGCAGGGGCATGGAAGGTGATTGCAGAAGGCAGGGAATCCGGCACCTCTGGCCTCTATCGAGGCACCTCCGAGCTACGTACCGGATTGGTAGAGGAAATTGTGGATTCCATTCCTCAGGAGAAAATCCTTTGGGAGGCCCCCCAGAAGGGACAGCAAGCGTGGTTTATCAAGGAGTTTGGCAACGAGGTAAATCTGGGCAACATTGCCCTAAAGGACATCATTCCCCTCGAGACGCTACGACTTGGACTTAGAGGGGATACATTGCTCACGTTTCACTCCACCTCTAAGGGGATATAACCCCTTGCCCAACCTACGCCCTCGGCTACAATTACACTCCATCCCCACGACACGCCTAAATAAAGTCCCTTGAAAGAGCGCCAATAACCAGTACATTTGCAAGCATAAGTATGAAAACTACCATTCTTCGTAACGTGAAGAGGATCG
>JAHQVP010000212.1 GCA_019634275.1 Saprospiraceae bacterium | reverse complement strand
GACAACAAGCTCACTTTCTTTACGGGAGCAAACAACCAGAAGGGACTCTGGACCAAAAAAACCATCTGGCGAAAGATGGGTAATTCTAATTCACACCAGTTAGCTGACCAAAGCAGGAACATTCTGGTATTTAGGGACAATAAATCATGGGGCCGTTCAACAGATTTTGAGGAGGTACTTGATGCACTGGACCATCCATATGACCAGATGAATTCAAGTTCAATGCAGCATGTCGATTTAAAAAGGTATGACATGGTTATTGTACCTGGAGGCCAGAAGGATGAATTTTATCAGAACTATGAAACGCAGGGTGATAAGTTTGATCTTTTTGTTGAGAAGGGAGGTACTTTGATCTTGGAATTAAATGGAGCAGAAGGGGTTCTCAGCGTGCTGACAGGTGGTGTACGAATCATTCCAAATAAGGCCATAGAAAATGAAATCATCGAACCTGGTCATCCTATTTTTAGACCACTTGCAGGTGCACGCTTTTTTGAAGCCCGCTATGCAAGCATGAGTTACTTTCAAAATGTTCCTTCTGGTGCGATAGCACTAGCTGTTGAATCTGAAGCTGGCAATTCCATTGAAGGTAGGCCTACTTTCTTAGAATACACTCATGGGAGAGGTAAGGTGTTTGCTGCGAGTCAATGTTTCCACGATAGGGATGGTTCTGGACGAGGACCACTGAAAGAATCCGTTATCAGTTATGCATTGATGGAGATGGCAGGTTTGTGAATAGTGGAAGAGTGCCTTCAAAACAAGTTGGACTTTGTCAGAGTCGATCGTCAAGTCGGAGTATATTAAGACGGCATTTCATTGTGATTGATGGCCCCAAAGCACCGAGCTAGTTGTCACTCGAGCAGATCAAAGCGATATCGCACCAGATTTCTGGTCGATTAGAGTAATTGATTCAAACGGTATGCTGGTAACCACGCAATACGACGGTGGGTGTCATATGTGGTTAGATAGTGGACCGGAAGAAACACTTGATTTTACCCGAACAGGTAGTTAATCCCTTAGTCCATTCTAGGTCTTGGCGGAAATATGGCAATTGCGCGCGATACTGTTTTAATGAGGGACTTTTGGCGATCAGGGCCCGCCAATTTGAATTTAAGGTCCGCCACCGTCTCATGAAATGACCAAAATGCTATTCGCTCGGATCTTCCGATAACTGACAGAATGTCACTGGTGCACTATTTTATCCTTATCTTTGCGGTCCTTTTCAAGTGAAAGATTTCATGGAGCAACAAACCATATTGCATGATCGACAGGGCGAAGTCTTGACAGGAGACTTGTCTGCAAAGGGCCATAAAAAATTCTACATTGAGAGCTATGGCTGCCAGATGAACTTCAGCGATAGTGAAATTGTGGCGTCGATATTGCAGGAGTCAGATTATCGCGCGACGCGCAATCTGGAGGAAGCAGATCTCATCTTGATCAACACTTGTTCCATCCGCGAAAAAGCCGAGGAAACCGTTAGGAAACGACTCCGCGTTTTTGAGAAGACCAAATCTACCAACCCGGGCACCCTGGTGGGCGTTCTCGGGTGCATGGCTGAACGCCTCAAGCAAAAGTTTCTGGAAGAAGAACGACTGGTGGATCTGGTGGTCGGCCCTGATGCATATCGTGACCTGCCCATGCTTATTGCGGGGGCTGAAGAGGGAAGTAAGGGAGTAAATGTGTTCCTTTCGCGAGAAGAAACCTACGCCGATATCAGTCCTGTACGTCTTGACAGCAATGGCGTCACTGCCTTCATATCCATTATGAGAGGCTGCGACAACATGTGCTCTTTTTGCGTTGTCCCATTTACCCGTGGACGGGAACGCAGTCGTGACCCCTTTTCGATTGTGGCTGAGGCAAGAGACCTCTTTGCAAGGGGCTATCGCGAAGTGACTTTGTTGGGACAAAATGTCGACTCGTACAAGTGGCAGCGACCAGACACCGATGAAGCGGTGCACACTTTTGCAGATTTGTTGGCTGCCGTTGCAGAGATTGACCCTTTGCTGCGCATTCGGTTCAGTACCAGCCATCCCAAAGACATCACCGATGACGTCCTACACACCATGGCCAACTATCCGAACATTTGCAAGTACATCCATTTGCCGGTGCAGTCTGGAAGTTCAACGGTATTGCAGCGCATGAACAGGACCTACGATCGTCCGTGGTACCGTGAAAAGATTATGCGCATCCGAGAGCTACTTCCTGAATGTGCCATTTCTTCCGATATCATCGCAGGATTTTGTGGCGAACTGGAGGAGGACCATCAGGATACGCTTTCCATGATTGAGTTTGCACGCTACAGCATGTCGTACATGTTTATGTACTCCGAACGGCCCGGAACGCTGGCGGCAAAAAAGTATGCGGATGACGTGCCCGATGTAGATAAGAAACGCCGATTGCAAGAAATCATTACACTTCAGAATCGCATATCTCTGGAGGAGAATCAAAAGGACATTGGGAAGACCTATGAGGTTCTGATCGAAGGAGATTCCAAGCGATCAGCCGATTACTTCAAGGGCAGGAATTCACAAAATAAGATGGTGGTGTTTCCCAAAATCAAGGGTAAATCACCAGGAGATTACATGCACGTGACCATTACTGCGGCCACAAGTGCTACACTTAAAGGCATTTCTGCAATTCCATCATGAAAAACCTGGAGGCCATAAAGCAACGCTACGGCATCATCGGGATGTCGACGAGTCTCGAGCAAGCGCTCAAGACGGCCATTCGGGTAGCTCCTACGGAACTGTCCGTACTGATCTCAGGAGAGAGTGGCGTTGGAAAGGAGGCGTTTTCCAAAATCATTCATGATCAGAGTCCTCGTAAGCACGAATCTGCCATTGCCATCAATTGTGGGGCCATTCCAGAAGGTACGATCAATAGTGAGCTTTTTGGACATGAAAAGGGAGCGTATACTGGAGCTACCAGCGAACGCAAAGGGTACTTTGAGACGGTAAATGGTGGAACGATATTCCTGGATGAAATAGGAGAGATGCCACTGGATACGCAAGCCTTTCTACTGCGCATCCTGGAAAGTGGTGAATTTCTGAGGGTGGGCTCCTCAAAGGTCCTTAAAACGGACGTGCGGGTTATCGCTGCGACCAATGTCGATCTACAAGACAGAGTAGCACAAGGTAAGTTTAGACAAGATCTCTACTACCGATTGAGTACAGTTCCCATCAAGGTACCGGCCCTCCGCGAGCGCAAAGAGGACATCTGGATGCTGTTTAGAAAGTTCAGTTTGGATTTTGCTGAACGACAGCGGATCGAGCCGATCTCACTTTCATCAGACGCACGGCTGTTGCTTGAACAATATCGCTGGCCAGGAAACATTCGGGAACTAAAGAATGTAGCAGAGCAAATTTCCATTTTATCTGAGCGCAGGGAGATTAGTCTGGAGACCCTGCAATCCTTCATACCCAAAGCGACGGAGAGAAACCTGCCCATGCTGCGATCAAGCAGTGGAAGTGGGATGGAATTGAATGAGCGGGAAATTCTATACAAGCTGCTCTTTGATATGAAATCCGACCTCAGTGACCTTAAGAATCTCATTTATGAGCTGATTCAGACCAATGATCTGGAAATCAACGCGGGCCAATTAAAACAACTCGCAGAGGCGGGACAGTACCATAAGTCGGACGAATCATCTCAGTACGACTACTCGCCCAGTCACGCACTGCCGGCCAGCCGCGAAGCTGAACCAGACTTCTCCACCTCCGGGAGTGCCCGACCCATTATCTTGGATACGCGGCAACACGGAGACTTCAATCAGATGGAAGTGGTAGAGGAGAGCCTGTCGATTGAGGACATGGAAAAGGAGCTGATCAAGAAGGCCCTGGAGAAACACAAAGGAAAAAGGAAGGATGCAGCTGACGATCTGGGGATCTCAGAGCGCACTCTCTATCGGAAGATCAAACAATATGAGATCCAACAGTGATGATGCATAAGATCACGGTATACATCATGTTCTCTTGTGCACTGGCATTGACCGGGTGTTATTCCTTTAAAGGCATTTCGATTCCGGTGGAAGTAGAGACTTTCTACATCCCGGAGCTCACCCTGAAAACACCAAACGCACCGGCTGACATTGGACAGACATTCAGTGAGTTTCTAAAGCAGAAGTTCTTGAATGAGACCAAGCTTAATTTTGACGACCTGACACCCCATATTGAATTCGTAGGGGAATTGACGCGATACCAAGTGACTTCGGTGGCGCCACAGCCAGGTGAGACGACTGCATTCAATCGCCTTGCCATTGCCGTGCGTCTGGATTATACCAATAATCTTGATGAGGAAGACAAGTGGTCCAATACCTTTTCTTTCTATCAGGATTATAATCGTGATGACAATCTCCTTGATATTCAAGATGAGCTGATTCAGGTCATCTTTACGCAGATAGGAGAGGATGTGTTTAATAAGGCATTTACTAACTGGTAACTTTATTCAGTGGAGAAAATCTTGCTTAGCGGTAAACCCTTGTCCTACTATCTGGAGGTTCCTCAACGATCGGGCGAGATTGAGGCTGGACAGCTGGAGAAGCTCTTGCAAGCATATCCGTACTCCGAGCAATTGCACACCTTGAGAGTTATCAGACACTACCTGGCAAGTGGTCGTATGGATGAGAGCCTTCTACAACAAGCGGCAACCTATGCAAAAGATCGAACTCAACTGGCCGCAGTCCTTTCTCGTCTCGATGATCATTCGTCTACAATGACGGAGGATACTCCGATGGCCGGATCAGAACGCTATGCTGATGATCAACCACCAGGAGAGTCAGCGGCAGCAAATTTGGAGCCTGAGGTGCCGGTGGCGCATTCGTTTGCTTCAGAGCGCTATCTGGAGACGCGCGATGGCGAACCCAAGGTGGTGAAGACAAAGATCATTGATGACGATGCATCCGATCCCATTGCGCAAAGGAAGAAGGCTGATGCATCAGGAAAAAAGAAGAGCAAGCGGAAGAAGAAAACCCGACTTGCCAAAGCCCTCGCGGATTTGGAACAAAAGCAAGTCACGGAAAAAAGCCATGTGGATGACTTTGTGCTTTGGTTGCAACGTTTGGACGGTATGATTGAGGAAAAGAGCATGAAGCCTGCTCATGCCGCTAAGAGAAAGAAGAAAAAGAGCACCCCTAAGCAGAAAAAGAAGAAATCCTCCGAGTTGTCAACACCAATTTCAGAGACGCTTGCTGATCTCTTGGCAATGCAAGGCCGTACAGATCAGGCGATAGAAATGTACAAGGCTTTGGGTTTGAAATATCCTCAAAAAAGTACTTTCTTTGCGGCGAAAATTAGGGACTTAGCTAACAAAACGTAATACGATGCTGACGGGAATGACCATATTGATTGCAATCGTTAGTCTGCTGCTTATGGCGGCGGTCCTTATCCAAAATCCTAAGGGCGGGGGAGTAGATTCTACCTTTGGCGGGCAAAGTGCCAATCAGATGTTTGGTGCAGCCAAGTCGACTGATTTTATAGAAAAACTGACTTGGGGATTGGCCATCGCCCTGTTTGCTCTGTGCATCATCACTACCTTAATGGTAGGCAGCGGCGGCACAACCGGCCAGGAACTTCTCTCCCAGTAGATTTTGTCAATTTGTCAAGGAAGAGCTGACAGATGCTCTTATTTGCGTCAAAACGGAACCCAGGTCCTGCAATAATGACAGGAAAACCGCAATGGCACAAGATCTGCATAGGGTCAGTGTCGATAATCATTTACCTAACAATTAAACCTAGTTAAACATAGCAGATTATGATGAAGCCAATCAACGATAGAGTAGTGGTAAAGCCTGCTCCTGCAGACGAAAAAACTGCTGGAGGTATCATTATACCTGATACAGCAAAAGAGAAGCCACAGCGTGGAGAAGTTGTTTCGGTAGGACCCGGAAAAGACGGTAATCTAATGACAGTCGCTGAAGGCGATATTGTCCTATATGGTAAGTATGCCGGACAGGAACTTAACTATGAAGGCGCTGACTATTTGATCATGCGCGAAGACGATATCCTCGTCATCCTGGATAAGTAAGCTGGCCCTTTGTGTTATTAAATTCTTGAACAATATTAAAATCATAAATAGAAATGCCTAAAGAAATAAGTTTTGATACCGATGCCCGGGCAAAGCTGAAGGAGGGAATTGACGCTCTTGCTAATGCTGTAAAAGTTACCCTCGGACCAAAAGGAAGAAATGTAGTCATCCAAAAATCTTTTGGAGCTCCCTCCATCACCAAGGATGGTGTCACCGTTGCCAAGGAAATCGAGCTGGAAGATCCGGTTATGAACATGGGTGCTCAAATGGTAAAAGAAGTCGCGTCTAAGACTTCGGATGTTGCCGGTGACGGTACAACCACCGCGACCGTATTGGCACAGTCAATGGTAACCGCAGGCATGAAGAACGTAACCGCAGGTGCCAATCCAATGGATCTGAAGCGCGGTATCGATAAGGCAGTAAAATTGGTTATTGAAAACCTTGGTGAACAATCGGAAGTCATCGGTGATGACTTTGAGAAAGTAAAGCAAGTAGGTTCCATCTCTGCCAACAACGATGCAGAAATCGGAGCTTTGATTGCAGATGCGATGAAGCGAGTTTCCAAGGATGGTGTCATCACCGTTGAAGAGGCCAAGGGCACTGACACATATGTAGATGAGGTCATTGGTATGCAATTTGACCGAGGATACCTCTCTCCTTATTTTATCACGGACGCAGAAAGCATGACGGCGGAGTATGAGAATCCGCTCGTGCTGATTCATGATAAGAAGATTTCCAACATGCAGGACATCGTTCCCATTTTGGAAAAAGCAGTTAATGCAGGTCGACCACTTTTGATTATTGCCGAAGACATCGAAAGCCAGGCTTTGGGCGTATTGGTTGTCAACCGTCTGCGTGCTCAATTGAAAATCGTAGCCGTAAAAGCTCCAGGTTTCGGTGATCGTAGAAAAGCAATGTTGGAAGATATCGCCGTGCTGACCGGAGGAACTGTTATTTCTGAGGAGAAAGGATACAAGCTGGATTCTGTTGAGCTCGAGCATTTGGGTACTGCAGAAAAGATTGCTGTGGACAAAGACAACACCACCATCGTGAATGGTGCTGGAGACGAAACTCAGATCACAGCTCGAATCAATCAGATCAAACAACAGATTGAAACCACGACTTCTGACTATGATCGCGAGAAATTGCAGGAACGTCTTGCCAAGTTGGCGGGTGGTGTAGCCGTACTTTATGTAGGAGCCGCTACGGAAGTAGAAATGAAAGAGAAGAAAGACCGGGTAGATGATGCATTGCACGCTACGCGAGCTGCTGTCGAAGAGGGTATTGTTGCTGGTGGAGGGGTGGCTCTCGTCCGCGCACTAGCCTCATTGGACAAGGTAGTGACAGAAAACGAAGATGAGGCCATTGGTGTCAACATCGTGCGCAAGGCGCTCGAGGCTCCTGTCCGTGTGATTGCCAATAACGCTGGCGTTGAAGGAAGCGTCGTGCTTCAGGCGGTTGCCCAGGGAGAAGGCGCATATGGATACAATGCTCGTACCGATGTATACGAAGATTTGAAAAAGGCTGGGGTCATCGATCCTACCAAAGTCACTCGAATCGCATTGGAAAATGCCGCTTCCATTTCCGGAATGGTATTGACTACTGCCTGTGTGATCAACGACAAGCCAGAAGATGAGCCTGCAGGAGCAGGTCACATGCCTCACGGAGGAGGTATGGGCGGAATGATGTAAGAGCATCAATCCTCCAAGGTGCTTTTAGTGCCTTGTCAAAATTCAAGGGCTGCCCGATGGGCAGCCCTTCTTCATTTGTTTGCCTTCGTAGAACGAGCCCGCTTTTCTAGATTTGTCTTTAACAGTCAGTAGCATCCCACGAGCGGAACAAGGGTCGGCATGATTGTGCCCTCTTTGTCACAGTATATTAGGACCGTGTTGCAGGCCCTACTTATGCGCCGATCTTAAGCAGGCACTAATGAGATTAAGTCATGGGTTGGTCGCGATCAGTTTACGCTGTTCTGATGGCGGAGGTGTCCTTTTTCCGGTCTCGATTGACGGCTATGCTGGCATTGAGCTCAAAGCCCACCAAGATGATAAAACAATTGATCTGCATCCAGAGCATGGTGACAATGATGGCACCAAGCGATCCATATAAACTGCTCTGGTTGCCAAAGTTGTCCATGACATAGGAGAAAGCGATCGAAACGATGATGGCAAGAACAGTGGCCAGAGAGGCTCCGGCAGTAAAGAAATTAAGTTTGTCTTTGATTGCAGGTCCGAATCGGTACACTGTGGCAAAAATCAGGTAAAAGACGCCGATGACCAGCACCCATTTTAACAACTGTACGGCGTAAACCTGCCATTCATGGTGATGTGTGAGATCCAGCACATAGGCCACCAATCGATTCCCGAACACCATACTTGCCACGGATACCAAAAGCAGTAAAGAAAGCAGTACCGTAAGTCCGATGGCCACTGCCCTCTTTTCTAGGAAGTTGCGCGTACGAAAAGTGGATTCATACGATTTTTCAAATCCTCGGATCATGCTGACCATGCCATTGGAGGCAAAGAACAGCGATAGGATGAATCCAATGGACAGTAAGCCCACCCCACGTTGACGTTCTCGGATGGCATTAACGGTTTCGAAGACAAACCGGTGTGCACTTTCTGGCATGAGCGATTCTATGCCACGCTGCAGTACCTCTTCGAAGTTTTCAATTGGTAGGAAGGGTACAAGAGTGAAAAGCACAATAATGGCTGGAAATAGAGCCAGGAAAAAGCTGAAAGCCATGCTTTGAGAGCGTATGATCAAATCAAAATCCTGAATCTCCTTTCTTAAGAATACGAAGACTTCGTAAATCGAAACTCCCTGAAAACCCGGTAATGTATGTTGGGATGCAAAGTTTCTTATGCGTCCCCGCACCTTGGATATGACTTTTCGTATGGCCCTCATTAATGGAAGTAGGGTCGAATCTTCTCAAGCAACATTTCTGGAGCTCTTACTCGCTTTCCTGTGGCACTGTCGCGGAAGCACAAGGTGACTTTCCCAAGGTGAATGCTTGTTTTTTCGCGAGTGATCTCAACATCGAATACGATAAAACGATCTGGCAGCTCCCGCACAGACGAACTTATGGTGAGCAAATCATCATACTGAGCACCTTGAATGTACTTGGATTCGACTCTGACCACCGGCATCTGGTATCCGGCTTCTTCGAGATCCTTGTAGGTGAGACCCAGGTCTCGGATCGCCTCTACCCTTGCTACTTCATAATAAAGACAATAGTTGCCGTAGTAGACGATGCCCATCTGGTCCGTCTCACCATACCGCACACGTATCTGAGTCTCGTGCTGATACATGCGTTAAATAATGTCTCTGCCGACTTTGCGCCAAAAGGATACCAAGGCAAAAGCTGCAACCACCGCTATGGCAGTCAGGATCAATGCGCTTGTGGTCTCTCCATACAGCCATTTCCCTGTTGCAAAGAGGGTGCTGTAAATCAGTACACAGCCTGTTAGCATCGCCAATATGCCACTTGGCAATGTCCATTGTGCATTGGGATCTACGATGTTTTCTCCATCCCGCGCTGCATCGGAAACGATCTTATGCCAACCTCTTCCACCGGGTTGGATGCGCTGATAGAATCCTCGCAAAGTCTCTGCACTTTCAGGCTGGGTTAGATAGGTTACTGCCAACCAGATGCTGGTCGTAATGGCGACGATGATCGGAAAGCGATAGGCGGTATCCCATGTCTCTGGATACATGCCAAAAGCAAAAAGCATGGAAATGATGCCTGAACTGAACATGGCGGCAATCTCACTCCATGCATTGATTCGCCACCAAAACCATCTCAGGATGAAGATCAGGCCCGTACCTGCACCAAACATGAGAATGTAGTCAAACACCTGAAGAGCATTGGTCAGGACCAGTGCTAATGCAGCAGCTAAGGCCATCAAGAGAAAAGTGAAGACGCGACCGGCCAGTACCAGATCTTTTTGAGAAGCTTCCGGACGAACAAATCGCTGGTAGAAGTCGTTGACCAGGTAAGACGCACCCCAATTGAGATGCGTAGAAATGGTAGACATGAATGCGGATAAGAGCCCAGCCAAGACCAGTCCAAGGAGACCTTGTGGCAGGTAGGTAAGCATTGCAGGGTATGCCAGGTCATGGCCCAATTTACTGTCTGATACATTGGGGAATGCTTCCTTTATACTCGCCAGATCGGGAAACACAACGAGCGATGCCAATGCCACCAAGATCCATGGCCAGGGGCGCAGTGCATAATGCAAAATATTGAAGAAGAAAGTGGCTCCGATGGCGTGGTTTTCGTCCTTTGCAGCCAGCATCCGCTGGGCGATGTATCCGCCGCCTCCTGGTTCCGCACCGGGATACCATGCTGCCCACCACTGCACCGCCAGTGGTATGATCACGAGCGTGATAAAGATGTCGCTGTTGTTAAGATCGGGTAATATATTGATGCTTTCGCTGACGTTCGGATGGCTCAGGAGCTTGGAAAGTCCACCTACTTCAGGTAGATTGACGGCTACAATGGCCGCTCCAATCGCACCCACCATAGCGACAAAAAAGAGCACAAAATCTGTATACACTACTCCTCTGAAGCCTCCCAGCGAACTGAAGACTACCGTGATTACCGCTGCTATACCGATGGTCTGAAGAGGACTCAATCCCAGCATCACCTCACCAATCTTGATGGCGGCTAGTGAGACGGCTCCCATGGCCAATACATTGAAGAAAAGTCCTAGGAAAAGAGCTCGAAATCCCCGTAAGAAGCGCGCTGGAGGTCCCGAATAGCGCATCTCATAGAACTCGATGTCGGTAGTGACCTTAGATTTTCGCCAGAGTTTGGCATAAACGAAGACAGTAAGCATCCCGGAAATGAGAAATACCCACCACACCCAGTTGCCCGAGACTCCGTTTTGACGTACAATGTCCGTTACTAAATTCGGAGTATCGGTAGAGAAAGTGGTTGCCACCATTGACATCCCCAGTAACCACCAGGGCATGTTTCTGCCCGATAGAAAAAACTCGTCCGTACTCTGACCCGATTTACGGGACACATAAAATCCTATGCCCAGAGAGAGCAAGAGGAAGAAAACAATAATTCCAATGTCCAGTGTGGAGAGTGTCATAGTTAGCAGCGTTCTGTATCCTGTGAAATATACGTTAAGTCAAGCGAGATTTATCCTTTGGGAGCTACTTCTACCGTGCTAAACTTGATCTGGAAAGATATCTTTGTTCCAAATTCGATGCATGAGTACGGACAAGAAGATATCGTTGTTGGTATTGGCCGCTGGCATGGGCAGTCGCTATGGAGGATTAAAACAACTGGACGAACTAGGACCTGCTGGGGAGACGATTCTGGAGTATTCCATTTATGATGCGATCCAGGCGGGATTCTCTAAGGTAGTCTTTGTAGTCCGAGACTTCTTCCTGGATGAGTTTCGTAGCCGCATGGAGGGACGTTTTGGAGGTAAAATCGAACTGGATTACGTCTGTCAGGAAGTAAATCCCACCTTCGAAGACATAGAAGGAGTGGTAGAGCGAGAAAAACCATGGGGCACATCACATGCAGTCCTAACAGCGAAGGAGGCAATTGCTGAACCTTTTGCCGTGGTGAATGCAGATGACTACTACGGTCAGGATTCGTTTGCCATCATGGCTGATTTCCTTCGTGAACAGGTGACGAATGACCACTATGCAATGGTAGGTTACATCTTAGACAATACCTTGTCGGATACTGGACATGTCAACAGGGGAGTGTGTGAAGTGGACGATGAGGGAAACCTCGTGACCGTGGAAGAAGTACTAAAAATAAGACGGGATGAAGGAAAGGTAGTTTATGGCGAGCCCATCATAGGAACCCTTTCGTCAAAGGCCGTCGTGTCGATGAATTTCTGGGGATTTCCTGCTAGCATTTTTGTACATCTGGAAAAAGGCTTTCACGAATTTGTAAGCCAGCACCGCAGTGAGCCCAGAGCGGAGTATTTCATACCCCTCATTATTGATGATTTGATCAAGAATGAGCACATTGAATTGCAGGTCTTGACGTGCAATGATCGGTGGTATGGGGTCACATATAGTGAAGATGCGGAGCGGGTCAAGAAGGCCTTTCGCTCTTTTGTGCAAGAAGGAAAGTATCCTCACCCCCTTCTTGCTGG
>JAHQVP010000211.1 GCA_019634275.1 Saprospiraceae bacterium | reverse complement strand
GATGTAAAAGGGTAGCGGATTTCATGATACGGCGATTGACTCGTTAGGAGACTAAACGCACAAAACTAATCCAGATATATGGATTTTCAGCAAACTTCCTGAGCGAAGCGCAGCGAAGTCGAAGGATCTTTGATGTCTCAAGGATCACATTTGTTTTCCATGGGGTTATGGCCCCACGGAGTATGTAAGGACAAAAAAGATCATATCTAGCTGCTTCATCTCCTGGTGATTTGACCTCTATTTCCACGGTTGTCGGAATTTCCATCAAAATGGAAAACATCTATAATTTCATAATATATTATCACCTTAATCCCATACCTTTGACCTGCCTAGATCAAACTCAAGTGCCTACATACTCCTTCATTGTTGCCACCTACAACCGAAAAGACGAGTTGCTTGAGCTCTTGCCGTCCTTGGAAGGCCAGTCTCATCCGGCCGAAGATTTCGAGTTGGTACTGGTAGACGACGGCAGCATCGACGGCACAGCGGAGATGATCGAAGCATTAGAAACTTCTTATGCTCTTCAGTACCATCCTCAAGAAAACCAGGGTCCAGGCCCTGCCCGCAATCTAGGGATGTCTATGGCAAAAGGGGACTATTTCATCTTTGTGGATTCCGATTGCATATTGCCTACAGATTTTCTTGCGAAGGTGCATGTATTCTTATCCGAAAACCCGGTAGATTGTTTTGGTGGGCCGGACAATGCTCATCCTTCTTTTTCCTCTTTTCTCAAAGCCGTAAACTACTCCATGACGTCGTTTTTGGGCACTGGCGGCACCCGCGGATCCAAAACAAGCGTCACCCGGTTTTACCCACGAAGTTTTAATATGGGCATAAAAAAGGAGGTCTACCAGAAGATCGGAGGCATGGGCAATTTGCGGCATGGTCAGGACATGGACTACTCCATGCGGGTATACCAGGCTGGCTTTGATGTGGCGCTTATTCCTGACGCCTTTGTATATCACAAGCGGCGATCCAATCTGCGCAAGTTCTTCAAACAGGTGTTTAATTTCGGTGTTGCCAGGATCAACTTGGGTCGAAAATATCCTTCACTCTTAAAGCCTATTCATCTACTCCCTTTGTTTCTTTTGAGCATGGGTTGCATATTGCTTGTTCTTAGTCTGATGGTGCCCACATTTAGGGTGATTTTGAAGATCGGACTAGTAGGTATGCTTGCTTTAGCACTCATGGCTTTCTCACAATCTTTCCTAAGGTGGAAGAATCCATGGGTAGCGCTTTTGTCTGTGGTGACTCTATTTACCCAAGTCATTGCCTATGCACTGGGATCTGCCTCCGGCTTATGGCAGTGGGCGATTGGCAAAAGTGAGTCCAAAGGATTTACCAAGAATTACTATCGTTAGACTGCATGAGGCGAACAGAAAAAAATCTGGACATGAGACCTTATTTGATCAGCTCCATTTCGCTGCTAGCGATCTGTCTGTTCTCTTGCCAGGGACCGGCTACTGATCGATCTTCCGTTGCACCCACCAGAGCGACTACGCTGCTCGATCCAGTTTTCGATGCCCACGGTAGCATCGAGCACTGGAAGCAACAGCGTACACTCCAATTTAATTTGGGGGGCACGAACGGCGAGGACTTTACGGTGGATCTGTGGAGCCGCCACGAACGCATCTCTGGAAAGGGGTACACCCTCGGGTATGATGGGAATGAATATTGGAGCGATGTGCAGGACACGGCAGTAGGAGAGAAGAACGCAAAATTTCTGATCAACCTCCAGTTCTACTTTTTTGCCATGCCTTTCGTCTTGGCCGATGAGGGGGTATACCTGGAAGACTTACCGGATCGCACGATCGGAGGCAAGACGTATCGTGTAGTCAAAGCAACGTTTGGCGATGGGGTAGGAGTGGCACCTAAAGACCAATACCTGGTCTATTTCGATCCCGAAACAAAGAGGATGGAATACCTGCTGTATTCCGTCACCTATTTTAATCCGGACAATGCCGAGAAGTACGGTGCCCTACACTATCACACCTGGCAGGATGTTGACGGATTGCTGCTGCCGAAAAGTGCAACTCGCTATCGCTGGAACGACGACCAACAGGTGCTTGGCGAAAGCCGTGGAGAGAAGGTTTTTGCAAGTGTATCCCTGAGCATGGAAGCTAATCCACGCGTCTTTTATAAGAAGAAACAGTAGCGGATATATTGCTCTAGCGCCCTTTCGGGGAGACTTTTTACCAGTAGCTCAGGAGTAATCATATCACATTCAACTGTTTACCAATTTTGGTGAATGCTCCTATCGCTTTGTCAATGTCTTCCTTGGTGTGCGCTGCTGACAATTGTACCCGAATTCTCGCCTGTCCTCTAGGCACGACCGGAAAGAAAAACCCGATCACATAAATGCCCTCTTGCAATAGACGACTTGAAAATTCCTGAGCGAGTTTAGCATCGTAAAGCATGACGGGTACGATAGGGTGGGTGCCCTCGACGATATCGAAACCGGCTGCACTCATCCCTTCACGAAATTGTACGGTGTTCTGTGCCAATGCATCGCGAAGTTCCGTGGATTTGGTCAACCTCTCGAGCACTTTGAGTGACGCCCCGGCAATGGAAGGCGCGAGAGTGTTGGAGAATAAATAAGGTCGGCTTCGCTGTCGGAGGATGTCGACAATGGGTTTACGAGCAGCTGTAAATCCGCCAGAAGCACCGCCTAGTGCTTTTCCGAAAGTTCCGGTCACGATGTCTACTCGATCCATCGCATTGCAATGCTCGTGAGTACCGCGGCCAGTTTTGCCCACAAATCCCGTTGCATGGCACTCATCGATCATCACCATAGCATCATATTTGTCTGCTAAATCGCAGATCTTGTCTACTTGCGCAATGATCCCATCCATGCTGAATACCCCATCCGTTGCGATTAGCCTTCTGCGACAGTGTTGAGTGGCTTTCAACTTCTCTTCCAGGTCAGCCATGTCATTATTGAGATATCGGTGACGCTCCGCCTTGCATAGTCTAATGCCATCGATAATCGAGGCATGGTTGAGTTGGTCCGATATGATGGCATCTTCTTTGCCAAGCAGAGGCTCAAACAGTCCCCCATTGGCATCGAATGCTGCTGCATAGAGGATGGCATCCTCCATGCCCACAAAGTCAGCGATGCTTCTTTCCAATTCTTTATGGATGGACTGTGTTCCACATATAAAGCGCACCGAGGACAACCCGAAACCAAAATCATCCATTGCAGAGCGCGCTGCCTCGATAACGTGTGGATCTGCAGATAGTCCCAGGTAATTGTTGGCGCAGAAGTTCAGTACCTCGCCCCCTTCAATGGTGGTTATGGAACTGCCTTGGGGAGAGACAATGGTACGCTCTTCCTTGTACAGCCCAGCCTCTCGCAGCTCGGAAAGTTCTTCCTGCAGTGCTTGTCGTACGTTCTTAAACATATCTATTATTTAGTTCGGAGATCATTTTTTCTGTCATTTTTGGCAGGTCAAACGCAGGGGTCCATCCCCAGTGAGCTCGAGCTGTCGAATCGTCGATGCTCTGCGTCCAAGAAGCAGCGATTTCTTGCCTGAAATCAGGCGCATAGTCAATAGAAAAATCGGGTACGTGCTTTCCTATCTCTGATGCGATTTCTTCTGGGCTAAAACTACACCCGCTGATGTTGTACCCGTAGCGAAGTTGGATCTGTTCGGAGGGTGCTTCCATTAATTCAATGGTAGCGCGAAGGGCATCCTCCATATACATCATGGGCAGGCGAGTGTCTGGAGATAAGAAGCATGTATAGTGTCCGTGCTGCAAAGCATGATGGAAGATGTCGACTGCATAATCGGTGGTGCCCCCTCCTGCCAACGACTCTGGTCCGATAATGCCCGGATAGCGTAGGCAGCGAACGTCCAGGTTGTACTTCAATGCATAGTAGTGACACCAATTTTCGCCACTGGCCTTGCTCATGCCATAAACTGTCTCTGGCAGCAGGGGTACTGCCTGTGGGGTGTCGATTCGCGGGGTGGTGTTGCCAAAAACAGCGATGGTGCTGGGAAAAAAGACCTTCTTTATATCTCGTTCTACGGCCAGCTCCAAAATGCTGAGCAATCCATTCAAGTTTACGTTCCACGTCTTAGGGGGGTTCCATTCGCCATGTGCCGATAGGATAGCTGCCAGATGATAGATCTCTGTGACCTGGTAGTCGTCCAGGACTTCAGCAATGCGTTGCGTATTAAGAATGTCGAGCATGACAAAGCGTCCAGCCACCTCGGTAGGTGGTTTAATGTCACTGCAGATGACGTGATCTGATCCATAGCGGTCGCGCAATGCAGCAGATAGAGCCGTTCCAACCTGGCCATTGGCACCAGTAACGAGAATAGACATAGGGTTGACCAAAGTTTTGTCTGGCTGCAATATGAAAATATTCTCTAGACGATTTTCGATTTTTTGATTTCAGCGATGACCCAAATGGGACTCAGTGTGCACTTTCGGCACTCCTCCACTCCGGCAGTTCATCCAGAAACTTAAAGCGCTTCTCTACAAAGTCAATTGCGCAGCAGAGTGAATCCCGCCCGTTAGTCAACAGCAGGTAGGGGACCTGCAAGGCGTAGTTGTATACGGCAACTTGCTCCAGACCGTCTTGGCCTAATGCAATTTCAGGGGCCTTGCACTCCACCAACAGGAAGGGTCTGGTGGCCGATTGGTAGCAAAGGAGGTCAAATCGTTTTTCTACCCCGTGGGTGGTGATGCCTCTTTCTGCCTGCATCAATCCCATTGGATAGTTCTTCTCTCTATGGAGAAAGTGAATTAATAATTGTCTGACCACTTCTTCTCGTGTTTGCACCAGCCACCTCTTGCGGATGACGCACCAAATCATTACCCGGCCTTCCTTATGTTGGACGCGCAAGAATTCCTGAAACTTCAACAAGTGCAGATCTAAAATCACAGATTGAAATTTAAGCGCACAATATTTAAATTTGCCGCCACTTCACAAGCCGTACGTAAGATTCTTTGTTCAAAAGGTGCACGGCTAGACTCAAAAAATGAACAGGTTATGGACATTTTAATCGAGGGACTAACCAAGAATTATGGCTTTCAAAAGGCCGTGGATGACATCTCATTCAAAGTCAATACTGGAGAGATTTTGGGGTTTCTAGGGCCCAATGGAGCTGGGAAGACTACCACCATGAAGATGATCATGGGGTATCTAGACATTGACGAAGGCGACATTCAGGTTGGGGGCCGTTCGGTAAAGGGAGGGGAACGAGACAACAGCACTTTTGGCTATCTCCCTGAGCATAATCCACTCTATCTAGACATGCCGGTGATCGACTACCTTGAGTTTTGCGCTGCATTGCAAAAGGTACCGAAGGACAAAATCGACCATCAGATCAAGCGGATGGTAAAACTCTGCGGACTGGATGAAGAAAAGCACAAGAAGATTGGCGAATTATCGAAGGGCTATCGACAGCGAGTGGGTCTGGCGCAGGCCATGATCCATGACCCCAAGGTGCTGATCCTGGATGAGCCCACCACGGGACTTGATCCCAATCAGATTGTAGAGATACGGGAGTTGATCAAGCAGCTGGGCAAGGAGAAGACCGTCATTCTTTCCACCCATATCTTACCGGAGGTGGAGGCTACCTGTGACCGTATCCTGATCATCAACAAGGGAAAAATTGTGGCCGATGGCACGGCTGACACCTTGCGCAAACAGGCACAAGGGCAACAAGTGCTGCAAGTAAGAATAGAAGCTCCAGGAGCAGATATGGTTTATGAGGCCTTGCAGCAATTGTCTACCGTCAACCAGGTAGATGTACTCGATCGAGATGCACTTCGATTTGAAATCCAATCCGTGGGAGACCGAAAAAGCAATGCCCATATCTTCAACCTCTGTGTTAACAATGGTTGGATTTTGACCGAGATGATACCGTTTGAAACAAAGTTGGAGGATATTTTCCGAGAAGTAACGCTGAATTAATACCTATCAAGAGATGAATCCCATTTTAATCATTGCTCGACGAGAGCTCGGATCTTTCTTTGATTCGCTGGTGGCCTACATCATGTTGATTGCTTTCCTTGGCTTTAGTGGTTTCTTCACCTGGCTCTTTGGTGGAGATATCTTTTTTCGCAAGGAAGCCAGTCTGCAGGTATTCTTTGGTGTAGCCTTCTGGACATTGTTCTTTTTTATTCCTGCCATAACCATGCGTCAAGTGGCTGAGGAGAAAAAAACGGGGACAATCGAAATGCTGTTAACCAAGTCAATCACCAATCGACAGTTGGTACTGGGAAAATGGTTAGCCTGTTTCTTATTGGTCTGTATCGCACTGGCTTTTACGCTTCCTTATTACTTTACGGTTGCCGGACTTGGAGACATTGATCATGGTGCTACCATTTGCGGGTATCTCGGTCTACTGTTGATGAGTGCTGTGTATGTAAGTATTGGCATCTTTGCCAGCAGTTTGACCAACAACCAGATCGTTGCATTCTTGCTCGCCCTCATTGTTGGCATTTTCTTCCACTTCCTCTTTGATGTAGTTGCTAGTGATTCCTCGGGGATGGTTGGAGAGCTGGCATCTACCTTGAGTTTGTCCACACATTTTGAGTCGATCAGCAGGGGGGTGATTGATTCAAAGGACTTAATCTACTTTGTATCGCTGACCTTATTCGGGCTCCTCATGGCCGAATTCATGATTTCCAAAAGAAAGTAACGATGAAGAACACGGTATCCATACTCCTCATAGCAGGGATCGTCATTCTACTCAACGTACTGTCTAAGCAGCTGTTTTTTCGTTGGGACGTGACACAAGGGAAGCAATATACCCTCAGCAAGGCCACAAAAGATATTCTGAAAAATCTGGACGATCCAGTGACCATAAAGGCTTATTTCTCCGAAGATCTGCCCCCGAACATCGCATCCACAAGACGCGATTTTCAAGACATGCTCATCGAATACGCCAACCTGTCAAAGGGAGATGTCGATTACGAATTTGTAAATCCCAATGCCGATCAAGCCATTGAGCAAGAGGCCGTGCAGTCTGGCATCGCTCCGGTAATGATCAATGTGCGGGAGAAAGATCAGGTTAAGCAGCAAAAAGCATTTTTGGGGGCGATCGTCAAAATGGGCGAACAACAGGAAGTGATTCCTTTTGTACAGCCAGGAGGTGCCATGGAGTATGAACTGACAACCAACATTAAGAAGCTTTCTGTTCTTGATAAACCCTCGGTGGGCATCTTACAAGGGCACGGAGAGCCGGCGATTCAAGAATTGGCCCAAGCCTATCAGGGGCTGAGTGTGTTGTACAATGTAGAGGCCATTGACCTCCCTACTACCCCTCAGATTGAGCCGCGCTTCCAGACCGTCGCCCTTGTAGGGCCTAGCGATACCTTGCCGCAATCAGAATTGGCCAAGTTGGATGAATTTCTAGCCAGAGGAGGCAATCTCTTTGTTGCTTTCGATCGGGTCAATGGTGACTTGAGTCAGGCTCAGGGCACGGCGGTCGATGTAGGACTTGCCGCGTGGCTGCGTAAGCGTGGTGTGGTCGTTGACGACAGCTTCATCACTGATGCTCGTTCTGGCTCCGTTACGGTCCGACAACAAAGTGGATTCATGACCTTTAATACTCAGGTGGCTTTTCCCTATTTGCCCCTGGTTCAGGGATTTAAGGATCATCCGATTACCAAAGGCCTCGAGCAGGTGGTATTTGAGTTTGCAAGCCCCATCCGATTTGAAGGCGACAGCAGCAGCATGTTCACACCGCTGGTAACTTCTTCGGAGAAAAGCGGGTCGGTCAAGGCTCCTACGTATTTTGACATTAACAAGCAGTGGACTGATGCTGATTTTCCACAGCGCGATCTGACCATTGGTGGGATTCTGGAGTCCAATGATGATGGCATTGCCTCAAAGTTGATCGTCTTCAGTGATGGTGCTTTTCCCGTTTCTGGACAACGACAACAGAATGCCGACAATGTAAACTTGCTGGTCAATTCGATTGATTGGCTGAGTGATGATACCGGTCTCATTGATCTGAGGACAAAAGGGGTCGCCACACGCCCCATCGAAGATCTTGAAGACGGCAAGCGGTCTTTTATCAAGTATCTAAACTTCCTACTGCCCATGCTGCTTATCCTCGTGTATGGCTTCTTTAGAGGGCAACGCAATAAGAGCAAGCGCATGCGTCGTATGCAAGAAAGATGGGTTTAAGACAAAAAAACGGACAATCAAATGAACAATAAGAACCTTGCCTTAGTATTTGGTGCGCTCTTGGCCATTTATTTGTTGAGTAAACTCTTTGGTGGAAACCGTGAGCGAAGTTTTGACCCAACCATTGTGCAGATTGACACCTCCCAGGTAACACGTATTGAAGTACAGCCCAGTCAGCAAGGCTCTCCATTTTCATTGAAGAAATCAGGAGGAAGTTGGACCGTATCAAGTGGTTCGCGATCCTATACGGCTACCCCAAGTGCCGTACGATCCCTCCTTTCCAATTTGTCGCTGATAGAAGCTGAGCGGGTCGTCTCAAAAAATCCCGACAAATACCTGGATTATGGCCTTGACGATGATGCGCGAACGAGCCTCAGTATTTTCGATGGCAGCAAAAAACTGGGTGGCGTGGAAGTCGGCAGATTTAACTATAATCAAGCTACCCGCAATGGCATCTCCTACATTCGAAGATCTGACGCTCCCGAAGTGTTTAGCGTAGAAGGATTCCTGAGCATGTCGCTTAATCAAGCCATGGACAACTATCGGGACAAACTCCTCGTCAAGACGAATAGACAGGACTTGACCCGCATCTCCTTCCAGAGTCCTGAACGGGAACTGAGTTACTCACTAAACGGAAATGCCTGGGTGGATACCGACAACCTACCGGTAGACTCTACCACCATGATGCAGTACCTGAACGCACTTTCGTCCGTGAGCGGTGGCCACTTTGCCGATGATGAGACTGCAATTGGGGAGCCGCGGGGGCGACTCACCATCGAAGGGAACAACATGAACGGACCCATCGAAGTGCAGTGCTATGCCTCACGAGATACCAGTCATCACTTTGTCATTGCATCAAGTACAAATACCGAAGGAAAATTCTTTAGCGATTCGTCGGGTATCTACAGCCGTTTGATCGGAAATCTCTTGGACATTCCATCGGCCGAATGACCAATTCAGATTTAGCAGCCGCCTTTGATCAGCTGGCCAAATTAATGGAGCTGCACCAGGAGAACCCTTTTAAGATTCGATCGTACAAGAATGTTGCAGGCTTGCTTTCTAAGCTTGGGACCCCAATTTCAGAGATGTCCAGCGATGAGAGACGAGCGCTGAAGGGGGTGGGAGAAGCCATTGCCGATAAGATTGTGCAGTTGGAATCGGAAGGCAAGATGAAAACCCTGGAGCGCTATCGTGAAATGACCCCTCAAGGCATTCAACAGTTATTGCAGATCAAGGGTATAGGGCCAAGCAAGGTGCGGGCGATTTGGAAAGAATTGGGTATTGAATCTGCTGTAGAACTTCGATATGCCTGCATTGAAAATCGCCTGGTAGATCTAAAGGGTTTTGGAAGCAAAACCCAACAGGATGTGCTAAAGAAGTTGGACTTTCATTTTGCCCATCAAAATGAGATGCTCTACCGGAGGGCGTCGACGCTTGCCAAGACAATAGAGGAGCAATTGTCGGAGCTAGCAAGCGTTTCGAGAATAGAGAGGACGGGAGATCTGCGTAGGCAGATGCCGGTGGTTAGATCATTGGAGTTTATTGTGATTGCAGATGTGCCATTGCTGCTTGGAGAGCTTGAGCAGCTGGATGCGTTTGTAGACGCAACTCTGGTCAGCAAGAGCATTAGTATCCGTCATGTGCTAGGGCAACAGATAAACATATACCCAACCACGGCGCCAGAATTTGGTCGCGAGTGGCTAAGGACTACAGGACCCGATCGTTTCGTGGCACAGTTTGGGACGAACGCATACTCGTCTGAAGCAGCGCTATTTGAGGAGTACAATAAGGTGGTCGTACCTCCGCATGTGCGAGACCTCGCGGTCCCCGATCTTGACGTCACCCAATTGGTGCGTCAGGACCAAATCCAGGGCGTGCTGCATGTGCATAGCGCCTACAGCGATGGCGTAAACTCGATTGAAGAGTTGGCGGTACATGCGCACCAGGCGGGATATGCGTACCTGGGCATCACCGATCACTCACAGATCGCCGTTTATGCCAATGGACTCAATGAAAAGCGCCTGCTAGAGCAATGGGCGGAAATCGAGGAGTTAAACGAACAAGGACCATGTAGAATTCTGAAAGGGATCGAGTGTGATATACTCAACGACGGTGATCTAGACTATGAGGACGAACTGCGATCGAAATTTGAATTTGTGATCGCTTCCATCCATACCAATATTAAGATGGACGAGCAGAAAGCGACACAACGTTTGGTTCGTGCGATTGAGCACCCACATACCAATATTGTGGGTCATCCGACTGGGAGACTTTTACTTGGACGTTCGGGGTATCCAATCGACATGGCGATGATCCTGGATGCGTGTGCGGCCAACGGAGTGGCATTGGAGCTCAATTGCAGTCCCTCGCGGATGGATATTGACTGGCGCTGGATAGCCCCAGCGATCGAGCGTGGGGTAAAGATTGCCCTCAATCCGGATGCGCCTTCGCGGGAGGCCATCGACACCATTGGGTATGGAGTTGCGATGGCACAGAAAGGACTCCTGACAGCTGAGCACTGCCTCAACTGCCTCTCGGCAGCAGATTTTCTTGATTTTTGTCGCAAGTAAGGCACCCCATTCATTTATTCTTAGGGGGCATGAGGAATCGCTTGTCTGGCGTTTGGCTTGAGGAATTGTACAACACCAGATGCAAATAAGCGGTGTGATACACAACAAATTGCGGATTTTGACTTTTACTAATGTGTCAGAATTGTATATTTTTGCGCCATTAAATAGTAAACCATGAAAAAGATTTCATTCTCCGTATTGTCCATGTGTGCTCTTGTTGCTTGTCTCTGCATGAGCTGCCAAAGCAATTCTAATGATGCCATCAAGGATGCCGCACGTCAGGAGTTGGAAGGAGCCAATGCCAACGCAGTCACTACTTCTAATCCATCTACGACCACTGTACCAGCAGCCAATGCCGCTACTGAAACTGTACCAACAGGCCCACTGACTGCAGTGGAATTTGCGGAAACAAAGCACGATTATGGAATGATCGAAGCAGGTGAGAAAGTTGCCTATACTTTTGAATTCAAGAATACAGGAAACGAACCTCTGGTTTTGTCAAATGTAAAGCCAAGCTGTGGATGCACCACTCCAAGCTGGACCAAAGAACCCATTGCACCTGGCGATATGGGCTCTATTGATGTTGAGTTTGACTCTAAGGGAAAATCAGGTAAGCAGACCAAGACGGTAACCGTCACTGCAAACACTGATCCTGCAAAGACCGTCTTGACAATTACAGGAGATGTACAAAAGGCAGAGGCACTATAAGTCGACCAGCTGCTTTAAGAACTTGATGGAGGCCTGCTTGTTAATTCAGCAGGTCTCTTTTTGTTTTCGGACGCTATGATGAAATCATTAAACCCATGATGCTGCAGAAGTACCTGTCACTGGTTAAGTTTAGCCATACCATATTTGCACTGCCTTTTGCCATGGTGGGGGTTTTCCTGGGGTATCTCACATTGGATGTAATGCCCAACATTTGGCTCCTGACGGTCAAGGTAGTTCTCTGTATGGTTTTTGCACGAACTGCCGCCATGGCATTCAATCGCTGGGCAGACCGAAAGATTGATGCAGATAATCCTCGGACACGATCCCGAGAGATACCGAGTGGCGTGCTTCGTGCGGATCGAGTGCTCGGATTTGCCATCATTAATGCAGTTCTTTTTGTGGCGACTGCGTACGCGATCAACATGACCTGTTTCCTATTATCTCCCATTGCGCTTTTGGTGGTGATGGGGTATAGCTATACAAAGCGCTTT
>JAHQVP010000210.1 GCA_019634275.1 Saprospiraceae bacterium | reverse complement strand
TGATGTTTCCCACTTCCCGGGTAAAAGTCTTCGTCTTTTTACTGATCATCTTGCGCCAGATCAAAATGCCCGCCCTGATCTTCCTGGGCTTGTGGATTGCGATGCAGCTCTTCAGCGGATTCCAAAACATCGGAATCGATGCGAATGAGGGAGGTACCGCCTGGTGGGCCCACATCGGGGGATTTGCAGCTGGGGTTCTGTTTGGACTTTTGCACCGCGCTCATGCCAAGCGATTTGCACTGGTGCAATACCCTTAGGGATCTGACCAAACCGGCACTGCCCTGTGCACATTTAATCCAGCGCACAGATAGAAAATGTAGAGGGCAATGCCCATCGAGGATTCCAATGTATTTTCGACCAACATTGAGGTGAGCACAATCACGCTAAACAGGAGTAGAAAAGCATCATCTCGGCACCGATAAACAGGCCAGCCCACAGCAATTAAGAATAAGAGCAAACCGACGATGCCTGCACCTGCAAGCAGCGATATGTATTGGTTATGAGGCAGTAAGTAGTGCCCGGCATTATGTTCAGTAAGAAAGTACTGGCGCATCTCCCTTCTTAGATCACCGGATCCTACGCCAAGCAAAGGATTGCGTCGAGCCAACTCCAATCCTCCTTTGATGGAAATCAGGCGCTCAGCATCGGAATATGCATTCCAAACTCCATGCTGCACATTGTCAAGATCCTCCAATGTATACGCGATCTTATGTTTGATGCTTGGGAGCGTCAGGTAGCTTGCTATGGGAGCGATGAGCAATATGGCGAGTGCAATCAACAACGAGATACGGCCCCGATATTCCATGAAGTGGAGGATTACCAGCACAAGCAGTGATAGGTATAGGGTAACAAGCCCACTGCGCACGGCTACTAGATGGCTAAAGCAAAACAGGAGAATACTACATCCCAGCTGCACCATGGGCTCCCACCGGTATTTGCAGATAAATCCAAGTTGCCACAATCGCACGCCCGCTACACATGCCATGCTGATGAGCAGGCTATAACGAATATGGTTTCCTGGAAGAGGCAGGTGCTGCCCTTGCAACAGCAACATCTTGAATTCGCCAAGATTGATAACAAGGTGTACCAAAACTGGAATGGCACTTAAAGTCATCACCAGCAACAATTGATAAAACAACAAGTGGTATGTACGTTGAGCTATACGTGGCAAGAGAAAAAATGCCATCGGAAGTAGCAGGAAGGGCGTCTTGAGGCGCAGGCGACTGAGCCAAAACTCTGTATCATCCGAATAATAACCACCAAGCAAAACGATAAAAAAGTGCACCGTAATGACCCACCAGATCGGGTGACGCCAAAACGCACGCAAGCCAAAGAGAAAAGATTCACCTTTATGTCGGTATTGCCAAAAAACCAGCGCTCCCAGTGCAAACATGGACAAAGAGAGCAAGAAGGTGGAGTACAAAATGGCCACCTGGAAAAGCAGCGCGATGCCCAATAGCCATCGATCAGAATCAGAGATTTTATTGGTCGGTTGCACCGGCTAGAATTAATGCCTGAGAAGAAGGCTTAGGCATAAAATTATACCTTTATCGCCTTTAATCAAGCCAATCCAGGATGTCTGAAAAATTCTTCTCCGAAGTCGATGCCTTACTGGCCGAGATCGAGTCGACCAATGTGTCCAGTACTGAAGAATTGGAGGCCTTCCGAATCGCATACCTTGGGAGTAAGAACCGTATCAAACCCTTGTTTGCAAAAATGAGGGACGTCGAGGCGGATCAAAGGAAGGCATTTGGCCTGCTCTTAAATAAAACCAAGCAAAGAGCAGAAGAGAAATATGCAGAGATAGAGAAGTCGCTCTCCCAAAATAATCGTGCCCAAGAAGGCGCTCATATTGATCTCACTGCTCCGGGATATCCCACTCCAGTTGGAGCCCGTCATCCCGTGTCCATTGTCCTAAATCAAATTGTACAGATCTTCGAAAGATTAGGTTTTCAAGTGGTAGAAAATCGGGAGATCGAAGACGAGTGGCATAATTTTACTGCGCTCAACACTCCTGAAGACCATCCCGCTCGGGACATGACAGATACGTATTATCTGAAGTTTGATCCTTCTCGGGTTTTGCGATCACAAACGTCTACCGTGCAAGTGCACGAAATGGAAGATAAGCAACCTCCCATTCGCATAATTTCACCAGGGAGGGTTTATCGAAATGAAACCATTTCTGCTCGCGCTCACTGCCAATTTCACCAAGTGGAAGGTCTGTACGTAGATGAAGACGTGTCCTTTGCCGACATGAAGCAAGTACTATTTCATTTTGCCCGCGAGTTGTATGGCGAGGGAGTAAAATTCAGACTGCGACCCAGTTACTTTCCTTTTACTGAACCCAGTGCTGAGATGGACGTCTACTGGGGCCTGAAGACGGACGAAGACTACCGCATGACCAAGGGGACCGGTTGGTTAGAAATCATGGGCTGTGGTATGGTAGATCCCAATGTACTGGACCTTTGTGGAATCGATTCAGAAAAGTACAGTGGTTTCGCATTCGGTATGGGCTTAGAACGCCAGGCCATGAGGAAGTACAAAATCTCGGACATCAGACACCTGTACGAAAATGACGTCCGCTTTTTACGTCAATTTAAGTCCGCCTTCTAAGAATTTACATGAAGCCTTCCATTCCAAAAGGGACACGTGATTTTCTACCTCACGAAGTAGCACGACGTGCTTACATCTTTAATATTATCCAAGAACAGTTTGAGTTGTTTGGCTTTTCGCCCATTGAAACCCCGGTTCTGGAGAACTTAAGCACCCTCACAGGGAAGTACGGTGAAGAAGGGGATCGGCTGCTATTCAAAGTGCTCAACAGTGGGGATTTTTTGCGCAAAGCCGACATAGAAGCACTCGAAAATAAAAACAGCGGCGCATTGACACCTTCGATTGCCAGTCGGGGGTTGCGCTATGATCTCACGGTGCCTTTTGCCCGTTTCGTGGTGATGCATCGAAACGAACTCGTCCTTCCATTTAAGCGCTACCAGATACAGCCCGTGTGGCGAGCAGATCGACCTCAAAAAGGACGCTATAGAGAATTTTACCAATGCGATGCCGACGCCATCGGCAGTGAGTCCCTTTTACTCGAGGCAGAATTCATCACATTAATTGATCGGGTATTTAGCGCATTGGGACTCCAGGTCGAGATTTTATTAAACTCGAGAAAGATATTAAGTGGCATCGCCCATGTAGTGGTGATTGCTGACCGTGTGATGGAGATGACCACATCGGTAGATAAGTTGAGTAAGATCGGCTGGTCGGGTGTGCACCAAGATCTTCAAAAGCGGGGATTTACCCAACAACAGTGTCAGGAAATCGAAGCACACTTCCGTCTGCCTGTTGACGAATTGGGTAGCGTGCTTGCCGGAGATCCTGTAGGTGCTGAAGGGATAGCAGAACTGCAGACGGTCCAGTCTTACCTTAAGCAAGAGCACCTCCATAATGCCTTGGTAGTCGATACAACACTAGCACGAGGTCTCAACTATTACACCGGCTGCATTTTTGAAGTGCGCGCCACAGAAGCACAGATGGGAAGCATCCTGGGAGGCGGACGATACGCCGACCTGACAAGTGTTTTTGGTATGCCTGGGCTGTCGGGAGTAGGCATATCTTTTGGCGTGGAGCGCATCTATGACATTATGGTGGAACTTGCCAAATTTCCAGAATCATTGGAATCTACACTTCAGTTTCTGCTTGTAGGCATGGATGAGGCAGCATTAGAAAAAGCCTTTGCAATGGCATCAAGCCTGCGCAAACTGGGCATCACATGCTCCGTACATCCCGACATCCAAAAGCTCAAGAAGCAGCTTAAGTATGCCCATGCTCTTAACGTACCCAACGTAGTGTTGGTGGGGTTGGAGGAAGACCCAAATCTGTTGGTATGGAAGAAGATGGAAGACGGAGATCAGCAGATTCTCTCATTTGAGCATTTTCTTGAAGAAGTGACCAGGTAATCGATGGCACTGAAGGGAACGACCTGCGTAGAACGGACGAGAATTGCATTGGCGAATGCCGAGCAGCATCGTGACCGAAATGCTTTCGTAGAGCTCTTCGCAGAAGAAGCACTGCAGAGAGCCCAGGTGCTGGACAAGAAAAAGTCGGAAGGTGGATCACTAGGTGCCCTCTTTGGTGTCATAGTTTCGATCAAAGATGTGATCGCTTATCAAGGCCACTCCTTAACCGCCTGTAGTAAGATATTAGATGGCTTTCGGAGTGTGTACAGTGCAACCGTCGTCGAACGACTTTTGGAAGCCGACGCCATCATCATTGGTCGAACCAATTGTGACGAGTTTGCCATGGGATCCGACAATCGCACCAGCATCTATGGTCCGGTCAAAAATGCAATCGGCAACAACAAGATTCCGGGAGGATCCTCCGGCGGTGCTGCAGTTTCTGTTCAGGTGGGCGCCTGTGATGTCGCTGTGGCTTCTGATACCGGGGGGTCGGTACGACAACCAGCAGGACTTTGTGGCGTGGTGGGATTCAAACCGACCTATGGAACGATCAGTAGGCACGGATTGATCGCCTATGGTTCATCTTTTGATCAGATCGGTCTTTTGGGATACGATTTATCCCAGCTAGAAATGGTCTTTGAAGTCATCAAAGGAAGAGATGACCATGATGCTACCTTGATAGACACTCCTGATCATACGCCCTTTGCAACCGATGAGCCTCCTCGCATTGGGCTGATGCAAAATGCATTGGAGCATAAAAGTTTGGATCCGCACATCAAAGAATCAATCCAAAAATTGACGGGCGACCTGCAAAGCAATGGGGCATCTGTGGAGACCTTTGCCTTCGAGTTCCTGGATTACGTTATTCCTACTTACTATGTGTTGGCATCTGCTGAGGCTTCCAGCAATCTTTCGCGATACGACGGAGTGCGATATGGCTATAGGGCAGAGGAGGCCGAGAGCTTAGATGACATGTATCGCAAAACCAGAACTGTTGGGTTTGGTGACGAAGTGAAGCGTCGCATACTTCTCGGAACCTTTGTGTTAAGCTATGGCTACTATGATCAATATTTCGGAAAGGCCCAGCAAGTTCGGCGACTTATCCGTGACGAACTTCAAGTACAGCTTGATCGCTATGACTACCTTATCCTCCCAATGTCTCCTTCCGTAGCCTGGGGTATCGATGAAGTAAAAAGCCCAGTGGAACTCTATCTCGCTGATATCTACTCCGTTTTGGCCAATCTGGCCGGTCTTCCGGCAATGTCTCTGCCATTGTGGACCAATAAATCTGGAATGCCTTATGGCCTGCAGATTTTAGGGGCTCCCTTTCAGGAAAAAAAGCTACTTTTTCATGCACGAGAGATAATGTCTTCTCATGAGAAACGTTAGCTTTTCGATTATTATAGTTCCGCAGAGTTGGCTAAATATCAAAATACACTACATTTGCGGGCTTAGTTTTAACAAATTACGATCTGAAGCATAGTTACATATTATATAAATTAATAATATATTGTAATTTTGCTAGAACATGTCCAGGGAAAACTACATAGCACGACCCACTCATTGCAATGTACTCAGCCTTCTGTTGGTTGCAGTTTGCGTATTGTCTAGTATCTCATCTTTTGCCTCTGAGCGGATGGAGAAAAGCATAGCAGAAGCGATCGTCTCGATCGACAGCGATAATGATAAGAAGGTCATGGATCGATACATTTCTGACTTTCATCGGCATCCAGAAGTTGCTCAATCACTGATTGAGCGTGCCCACCTCTACTTTCCTACGATTGAGAAGGAGTTGTTGCGAAAAGGCATGCCCTTATCACTTAAGGTCCTCCCACTGATAGAATCCAGTTTCCGACCAGCCGTCAGTTCGAGGGTTGGAGCACGAGGTCTTTGGCAATTTATGCCAGGGACTGCTCGTCAAATGGGCCTGCGGATTAATCGGTACTTGGACGAACGTTGTGATCCAGAGAAATCAACCAGTGCAGCACTGGCCTATCTTCAATTTTTATACGAAGAGTATGGTGACTGGTCCATGGTACTGGCGGCATACAATTGTGGTCCGGGTAGAGTGAATCGGGCGATTAGAGCTTCGGGAGGAAAAACATCTTTCGAAGAGGTTCGCAGATTTCTACCTCAGGAGACCGAAGAGTATCTACCTAAAGTAGCAGCAGCACAATACTTGTTTGACAATCTCCATCAACACGGCTACTCGCCCGTGGCGTACGATCGAGACTTGCAGCTCACTACGGTCGTTACGATCTATGAAAAAATAACGCTAGAGGAAGTAGCCGAGGCCATTGGCATGTCCCTAGAATCCATCGAGATTTTAAATCCAGCCATCAGACGAGACTACATTCCGAATTCTGAGAGTGGTTATCCCTTAAGAATTCCCAGACGACACGAACCTGCTCTAAGCCATTATATCGCGACTGGAGAAACAACGGAGAGTCCACTTAAAACATACCTAGAGACTTACGAACTATGGGATGACGTGGACGTTTTTGAATTGTCAGAAGAATTGGAAGTGAATCCTTTCGATCTGATGATTTGGAACGACATGAACAGCCGTACCGAACTGTTTAAAAGAGGGCAGATTGTGCGCTATTATCAGATACAAGATCCCGCCAAAAGAGTGATCAAGTTGCCAGAAATCCGCACCAAATCAGACCTCGTAAGTTTGCTGCCTCCCCGGTTAGACTATATGCAGATCTTACTCTCCGAAATACTGCGACAGGAGCAAATCGAAGAAGAGGAACTGGCCTTTCAGCTGCACTCTAACTAGCAGTTGGTCCCAAATTCTAGATAATTACACTATTGCGATGACGAGGCCTTGGTCTCAGCGCAAGACCTTTAACCTATATACACAAAGATAAGGCCTGGATCTTTCGATCCAGGCCTATCAACCAAACCCTAACCCCATGAACATGAATCTTTACTCAACCACAATCGTCTTACGCCGATCCTGATTGTCCATCTTGGGGAGATGGATGGCCAGCACACCATCTTGGTAGCTGGCTGTTATTTTTTCTTGATCTACTTCATCCTTCAGTGGAAAGGAACGTTTCAAGCCGGCAAAATCAAATTCCTTTCGGAAGTATCCCTCTTGCTCCTTCTCTCGTTTCTCACTTCGCTCTGCGGTGACGATCAACATGCTATTTTCAATCTTGATATGGAAAGAGTCTTTACTCAATCCCGGCGCCGCCAACTCTACCAGCCAGCCATTTTCACTCTCTCGGACATTTGCTTTTGGATGACTGCTCACGAAGTCTGACCCGACAAAGTCCCCAACGCTGCTGTTAAAGATGGACTGTACCAATTCGTCGACGCCCTCTTGTAAGGGTAAAAACGGATTGAATTTTATATAGTTCATATTACGATCTTTTAATTTGATGTACTTGAGTTAAGAAAATCTTAATCTACGCTGATGGTCTTGACAGGATTTAAGCCCGCTTCCGATTTGGGCAAGATCACTTTCAGAATTCCCTGCTGATATTCAGCCTTGATGTTCTCTGCGTCAATGTCCCGAGATCGCAGGGTAAAGGTTCTTGTAAAATCTTGAAAATCAAATCCTTTTGCTAGATAGGAAGGATCATCAGAAGGCTCTGGTTTAGAGAATTCTACTCGCAGCTTATCGTCCTCTAGCTCTATCGAAAAATCCTCCTTGGAAAACCCCGGAACAGCGAAGGAAACCGCAAATACTTTCTGGTCTTCTGTAATGTTGTGTTGAACAGGAGTTCGACGTCGAAGATGGTTTCGTTGTGCAAGATGGCCATTGGAGGGAGCTCTTTTTACTCGTGTTGATAGCATTTTCAATTACTTTTTGATTTACGTAGTTGATCATGCTGAATCAATCGCCATGCCAGCAGGTTATCTGCGCCAGGATGGCCTAAAAGCAATCAAATTTGATGACATTTTGTCGCTTTTAATCAAAAAAATCATGCCATTATGGCATATTTAATTCGATGGTGTGTCGGCTACAATGAGATCTGCCCGCATACTTGCCGCATGTCCTGGAAAAGTACATAGGATGCTGTATGTACCTGGCTCTTCTGGGATGGTCAGATAGATGATGTCAGATTCATTGGGTTCTAGGAGATTGGTATGGGCGACAATATGTTCAGAATCTGGGATGTATCCCTTTTCTTGTCCCTGCAGCCCCATGCGATTGGCGGCATCGGCTACTGATGCTTCTTTCTCCGGCTTGATAATGACCAGATTGTGCATCATGTCGTCGGGATTGTTGAAAATGAGTTTAACCTTACTCCCTGCCCGTACCCTAATTTCGGTTTGATCAAACTTCATTCCGGGTATTGTTCCCACCGTGATGGTCTCATCCGGTCCGTCCAGCCAACTTCCAGGCATTTCGGTCACGCGCTTGGCCGAAATGATATCTGGAGCGGAAAACACGCTAGTGGCGGACATATCGTGCTGGTGGTGTACGTGATCTCCAGGAATCGCATTGAGCGTGAAGTATCCAGTGGGATGCACCAGCTGCTCAGAAACAGCACTGCGCACTCCATCCGCATTAATTTCATAAATATATCCTGGTCTCATTCCCTCGACAAAAAGACGAGCGGATCGGTTGTCTTGTGCTACTTCCACCTTATACACCGTCCTTTCTTGCTGATCCACCACCGGACTTCCGTAGAGATGATGATACTGATAAGTAAAATCATTGATTAGGTATGACTCCGGATTGGCTGCTGTACGCCGGTCAACTTCTTTTGTAAAGGAGACCCTAAACCCATCGCTCTCCGCATTTACCTGCAGTACCTCAAAAGGCACTACACCGGTCCAGGTGAGCTTTTGCAAGCCAAACTTATCCTTACCGGTAGAAGCCCATCCACGATTGGTCATACCCACATAGAGTGTTTTGTCGTCTGACCACTCCAAACGCAAGATTCCAGATGCAAACCCTTCCACGAAGGGGTAGCATATCCCTTGATAGACCCCGTTTACTTTTTCCTGGTATACCCGCATGACTTTGCTATGGCCTTGATCTCCCACCAGCAATTGATCGTTGAAAGGGCCAAAACCATCTGGAATGACGGCTATATCGCTCGTGCTGATGCCCATCAGGGTATGAGGAAACCAAACAGAGGGAGGCTTCACTGCATCGAATTTTTCCTGATACTGATATAGGGATAGTCCATCACTATCGTCAATATCTTCCATCCTCAAATTGAGGGGAGAACCGGGTTCTCCACTCCACTTCAAGCCTTCGGGATGTCCAGCAAAATCTCCCTTCTCTATGTGAGTCATCCGTCCGGAACCCACCCAATCCCCTTGGTTTTCCGTATAGAATATGTCTCCCTTGGCGTTTAATCCAAAACCTGCTGGTGATCTCATACCAGTGGCTATGGGAGTCATTTCTCCTTCCGGGGTAAGTTTCATCATCCAGCCTCTCCACTTTGATTCACTGGCGCCACGCCCGACCCAACCCAGGTTGAGGGTAATCAACATGTCTCCGTCTGGAAGCAGTACAGGCCCATAGGAATATTCATGATAGTTGCCATTGAGATCCCAGTCGCGAATGTTGTAGTACTCATCGGCTACGTCATCGCCATCCCTATCATTAAGTCGGGTCAGCTCCCCTCGCTGAGCAGTATAGAATCGGCCATTTGTAAAGGCAAGCCCAAGCGGTTCGTGGAGTCCATGCGCATAACGTTGAAAATCGGGTTGAGCAGAAGATGGGTTGGTTATCAACCAAACTTCGCCTCGTCGAGTGGACACACCTAGTCGTCCTTTGTCGTCGAAGGCCAAGCCTCCTACCTCCAAGATGACGTTCTCAGGTATGGGGACGGATTCGATCTTGTAATAATCGGACTCTGCTAATCCTCGTGCCACTTGGGCATCCAAGGTCCCCACCACACAGCAGCAGGTCACTGCCACATATTTAATCAAGTTCACCATAAGATCGAATAGCTAAAGTTGTCTAATTCCGCCAAAGAGACGACCAATTCATCTTGGTTTTCCAATTCGCGTATCTCTAGTGCTACGTCGCTGAGGATGTAGTACTTACCCCCTATATTGTACATTCCCCCTTCCATTAAATCGATCGAAGTCGCTTCGTCAAGTTTATAGTAAAGGTTGTTTTTGCTGCCGTCTGTCTCAAATGTCAGTGATCGACGCAGCATCCCATCCTCCGCCACCGGCATGATCTCATCCTGCACCATGAGTCCATTTGCTTCGTACTGAAAAGAGGGCATTTGATTCTCGCCCATCTGGTAACCATGATATCGAAAATCATCGGGTCGATAGAGCGGCCAAGCAGCCTCTGAATGGGACAATCGGGCGATCGGCAATTGACCCGAAAACTCGATGGTAGCATTCAAGGGAAGGGCAAGTTGTGAATTGCCTCGACCCCTCCACATATTGGTCACATCGATAAATTGACCCTTCCAGCTACTGGCCAGTGTTCCATTTAATAGATTGTAACTGTAGTGTATGCCCGATGGATGTCCGACACTGATGGCGTGTGTGAGTTTTTCATCACCATGTTGGACAAATCCGCGTAGTAGGGTAGGATCCTCCACTGACTCGATCATGACCATCGGTTGGGCATCTATATTGCGTTGCCATTGCGACACCTCAATGACCGAGGCCAGCGGTCTTTTTTCGATACTAGGCCCTTCATAATAGAGCCGGACAACCGCGCCCCAAACCTTTTGATAGTAGTTCATTTGAAAAGCATGAGCACCTTTCTCCAGTTCTATGATGCCGCGTGCCCGTCCTCGTGTGGGATCGCCATCGCGCAAAACGATCACCGTTGAATCGATCATCAGTGATGCTCCATCATCGGCATCGATTTCAAATAAGTAGGATCCAGGTGTCTTGACCTGCAGATTGCCAGAAAAGACCACTCCATAATGATCGGGTTGGGTGCTGGCTTCTTCCAAATCCATTCGATCAATTGAACCCTCACGTTCAGCACTAAGGGTGGCAAAATCTGGCAGTGAATCCCACTCTCCAGGAAAGAACTCGTACGTAAGTCCCTGGAGGACCAGGGTATCCTGATTAAACGATTTGTAAGCAATGTTGCGGAAGGCAACTGGTCCGTGATCTCCCTGGATAAACAATGGACCCAGAGGTCCTTCATCGGGAAAGGCGGCACCCCGAGTGGGACCACTTAACACCGTCAGCCCATGGATCTTATGTCCGTTGAGAAAAACCCAATCGAATTGTGCATCCTTGATTTTTTCGCCCATCGCATTGAATCGTGGAGCCTTAAAAAGAAGGTGACATGACTGCCACAATCCTGGTGCCCGGGCAGCATTGGTCTTAGGGGCATGACCTTCATATCCTTTTTCTCCATCAGGAAGCGACGCATCCCAGCGCTGGTAAATGCCACCCAGGTCTCCCGAGCCTACCTCTGCTTTACCCCAACTGTCAAGAATCTGTATTTCATATCGACCCTGGAGGTACACTCCCGAATTGGATCCCTTTGGCACCATCACCTCAAACTTGAGTTCCAGATCCCCATGCTCCCAATTGGATACGAGATTGGATTTTTTGTCCTCGGTCGGCACATTCACCAGAATGCCCTCACCTTCTCCCATTTCGAGACTGTGCTCCACTAACGGATCACACTGTACCGTGCCCCCAATCTGCCAATTGCCATCCTGATTATTAAAGTCCTGAAGGTCTGTCAGGAGCAACTGCTGCATGGGTAGTGACTCGGGCTGGACCCTTTCTTCTACCTTGCCTGGATCTGCATCAGATGGGCTGCATGCAAATAGCATTGCCAGGCCCATAAAAAATAACAAAGTCCTCATGGTATGAAAAGTACAAATTTTGCACAGCCAAACCTTCAGCAACTTTGCTCCTGGCACCAAAAGAAGCGCTAAAAATTGGCGATAACAAAGGTGCTATATGAAAAGAAGCCTCGCACAGTGTGCGAGGCCTCGATGCGCCCCCTAAAGGACTTGAACCTTGGACCTACGGATTAACAGTCCGCCGCTCTAACCAGCTGAGCTAAGGAGGCTAAAAGGATCACAAATGTATGGTATTGTCCTTTATTGTCCAATTGAAAGAGGACTCTATGTTGAAGTCCGCTTGGTACGACTTGGCATGGTGTGGCACCGTAAAGATCGGAGATCCCGTACCCTGAAAACGACATCACTTATTTATGCGGTGGGTCAAGTTGCCATGCTGCTCATAGTACTGGATTTTACCTTGAGCATCCCTATGAAATCGTACTGCTTCACCAAGTTCATCATCCTTCCGCAATCTCTTAAAGAGATCCCCCTCGATGTGCTTATAAAGACTAAACCGGGATGGGTTATTGCTTGGCAGTCCTAACATGCCCAACTTCCCCTTCCAGGGAAATACGTATTCCTCGCTCCACCAGGGCTGAGGAGAGCAGGTCATGCGATATTCCTCGAGATCTGGTCCCGCGGTCGAATCTGCATTTCCGTATGCACGCATGAGCCCAGCCAGGCCTTTGGCGTATTTTCCTGGGTCTGTTCCACTGGCATTTATCATCACAATTACGGCTGTCTTTTCCCTGGGATTGAGTGAAATCGTAGAACGATAACCGGGACATGATCCTCCATGGCCAACAATGGTTGCGCCATCTGATTCGTACACAGAGAAGCCCAATCCCCATGTAGTTGACCAATCGGGGTTGGTCCAATGCACACGGTGCATGTTCTTGAGGGTAGCCACTTTCAATATCTCTTTACCACCATTTTCTAATAGCCTAAACTGCCACTTTGCAAATTCCGCGAGATCCATTACGGTCGAACTAAACCCAGCTGCGGCTCGAACACCTTTAGCTTGAAAGAGGGGTACGGGCTGACGGCTTCCATTGCGTGTAATGCTGGAGTGCCCAACTGAAAGAGATTGGCCATGAAGATCATCAGGCATCGTAGTCCGCGTATCGGCCATTTTGAGCGGCTCCAATATGTGCGCATGGATGTACTCGTCATAAGGTACGCCAGATACCTGCTCGACAATCTCACCTAAAAGTGTCAGACCCAAATTACTGTACTGAAAGTAGGTGCTGGCTGGATATAAGGTCTCCTGCTCTTCTAGCCCAGCGTGTACTTCACTCTGAGTAGGAAAAGGAAATCCAGGCCCCGTCCAATATGGATTGACCGCCTCTCTGGGCAAGCCCGACGAATGAGTCATTAGGGATCTTATGGTTACTGGTCCACTATCTTCAAACTGTTGAGCCAGATCATAAAAGGGCAAAAGATCTCCAACTTCGTCATCCAGACGCAATTTCCCTTCATCATATAACTTCATGATGGCAACCGCAGTAAAAAGCTTTGAAATGGAACAAATGCTGTAAATGGTCTCTGTGGTCGCAACCTTTTCTTCGGCAGGATTGGATAAGCCAAAAGCCCTGCTATACACAACCTCCTGGTCCCTGACAATCGCCACAGAAAGGCCTGGCAAAGCCTCATATGCTTGCTGTGCATCGAGCCAGGCATCCATCACCCGAAAGAGTTCGGCATCCTCATCCTCTTGAGCAGATAATGGAATGCATGTGAGCAATGCCAACAAAAGAGTACAAGGAAGTCGTTTCATGGGGCTTAATTTTTCTTCAAGGCTTCTCCTACCTGTCGCCAGGTAACCAAGTGTATTTTTTCTTCCTTCAAAATATTGCGGCATTCGTCACTGGTGAAGTAATCGTAGTCTGCCTGTCGCCATGCACTCCCCCAGTAAGGATGATTCTCACAGACAGCCCTGAGCTCGTCATTGTCATACCCAACGTGAATAATAATAGTAGAAAGTCCCGGTTGTAAGTTGCGCAGTGTCTGACTATAAAAGGCTGCCATGCTCTGGTCAAAATTCTCCGGACTCGCCGAGTATTCCGCTTCGATTACTATTTTTCCAGCCTCCATGTATGGGCCTAAAAGATCAGGTGCGAGTGCCATCATGCTCTTGCTCACCAGTGCAGGAACCCCATATTCCTCTGCCAACTCAAGATAAATTCCGAATACTTCAGGTCGCGTAAAGAACAAGCAACCCATATGGCTGTCGATATGCGTAGGTTTTAAGCCGTGAGCAATCGCTTTGTCAATTTGGGCGCGCAGTTCTGTTTCGATTTCTGCTAGATCCGCTTTGAGTCCGAAATTTTGACAATCAGCAAAAAAATAGCCATTCTCATCTGTCAGCGACGACACGTCATGGTTTGTTGCCGGCCCCCACTTATAGTAATCCCACTCACAGGTGACGGTAAGATGTATCCCCAAATCATGTTGTCCGTCGTGGGCGGCAGCATACCGCGCAATGTCGGGAAACCAGGGGCAAGGCACCATCACACTGGCAGAGCTGACCATGCCCTCTTCCAGCGCAGATATAGTGGCTGCATTAACGGATTGGGCACTGCCTGCATCATCTGCATGCACAATTAGGAGTTTGGCATCTCGCGCATATCCCAACCGTTCAGCTGTATTTTGGGCCCCTAGGGCCATTGAACACACCATGAAATAGGAAACAAAAAATATTCGATACATTCCGCTTTCTTCAAAGTCTTCTCAAAATACCGACTTAGTTTTACAGTGTGAAGATTCTTTTAGTAGAAGATAATCCAGAGCTAAGCCAGGACATTTCGGCTTTCTTACACAAGGAAGGTCATGTCTGCGAGACGGCTGGGTCCATTCGTACAGCAGAAGACAAAATTCTCGAATTCGAGTATGATATCATCGTGTTAGATCTAATGCTACCGGATGGGAATGGCCTGCAGATACTACGCAATTATCAAAAGCACCGGACCACCGAAAATACCGGCATTTTGATCATCTCTGCTAAAAATGCCCTTGAAGATCGAGTGGATGGCCTTGACTTAGGAGCGGACGATTACCTGACTAAGCCCTTCCATTTTTCCGAGTTGAATTCAAGACTCAATGCGATTTATCGGCGCAGGCAATTCAATGGCAATCGCAGCATCAAGTTTGAAGAAATCTCGATTGACCCTCAACAACAAGAAGTCACCGTGCATGGGGACGAAGTCATACTGACCAAAAAAGAATATCAACTGCTGGTCCATTTTATTGCCAATAAAAATCGGGTACTGACCAAGCAGAGCATTGCCGAGCATCTCTGGGGAGATCACGTTGATTATTTGGATTCTTACGATTTTGTCTATCAACACATTAAGAATTTGCGCAAAAAACTGAGCAAGGCTGGATCAAATGATTATTTAACCAATGTCTATGGCATGGGATACCGCTTGAAAACGTAGCGATGCAACTGTTGACAAAAACTACACTGTACTATCTGCTGATTTCCATCTTTGTATTTGGGATAGGAGGAGTCGTTGCTTACAATCTCATCAGCGACGAAATCAGTCTTGAAACCGACTACTATTTGCGTGGCATTTTGGACCGCATCGACAATCGGTTAGAACACTATGTAGAAAATGATCTGGACGTCTCCCGGATGAATGGAACAAGAGTGCAAATCCGAGAAGTACATGATTTAGAACCTTCGGACCCCATTTATACCGACACCTTGGCCATGCATCCTCACCTTAATCAAATGGAGATGATGCGCAAACTCTATTCGGTACGGGAGGTCAATGGACATAAATTTGAAGTGGCCATCACCGACGTTATTGTCGAAGATTCCGATATCTACGAGAGTGTGGTTAAAATCATCACCCGGTTGTTTGTCCTGCTCGCACTCGCCTTGCTGATTGGTGGAGTAATCATTTCTCGATTCTTGATGAATCCTTTCAACGAGACCTTAAGTGCCATCGATTCTTTTGCAGTAAAAGATCTTGCGCCAGTGAATTTACCCAAGAGCAGCACCAAAGAATTTAAACAGCTCAACACCTTCGTAAAGAACATGACGGAGAGGGCGCGCAGCGAATACCAGGCCTTGAAGTCCTTTAGTGAAAATGCCTCTCATGAATTGCAGACCCCGCTGGCGATTGCCAAAGGAAAACTGGACTTGCTGTTGGAAGGTCAGACACTCACTGAAGAGCAATACAAAAACATCTTGTCGGCCCAGAATTCGCTGAGCAGAATTTCCAAGCTCGGTCGGAGTCTTTCCATATTAACCAAAATGGACAATCAAGAATTTGACCCCTCCGAGACCACGGATGTCAGTAATCTGGTGAACGACAGTCTGGAAGATTTTCGAGAATTATTTGATTTGAAGAAACTCAATTTGAGATCCTACATCTCGCCCAAAGTGACTGCCAAATTGAACAAGCACCTCGGCACCATTCTGATTAATAATCTGTTGCACAATGCGATTCGTCATAACATTGAAGGCGGCGAGGTCGAAGTGACCCTCACCGAAAACGAGCTTCGGGTAGAAAACAGCGGTGCGAAACCAGAAAAACCGCGTACGCATATGTTCAGCCGGTTTTCCAAGGACGACGGTACCAGCGAATCCTCGGGCTTGGGTTTAGCGATCGTCAAAGAGATCTGTGATTATCACCGGCTGGCCGTAGACTATACCTACAATGGCAAGCATCAATTGGTGGTCCAACTTTGATCCAAGACTTCAAATTTCCTTCAGACTTGGTATCAATTTCCTTCAGAGTCCACCCCTATCTTTGGACAATGATAAACACACGAACTATTTTGTCAGTGGCTTTTTTGCTGCTGGTTCAAATGGCAGTTGCACAACGCCCGGCCAATCGGCCAGGTGGCCCAGGAGGAGAAGGAGGACAAGCGCTGGTATTTGGCAAGGTACTGGATGCTCAGACAGCGTCCCCCTTAGATTTTGCTACCATTTCCCTTTTCTCCGCAATCGATTCTGTATTGGTCACGGGAGGAGTCAGTGATGTCGATGGCAAATTTTCTGTGGATGCTCCCTTTGGGCAATATTTAATCAAAGTTGAATTCCTCGCCTACGAAAGCATCTATCTTCCCAAGGTTGCACTATCACCAGCAAATCGAAAGGTAGACCTGGGCAAGATCGAACTGGGTGCTTCTGCAGAAATACTGGATGAGGTAGAGGTAGTGGCTGAAAAGAGTGAACTTCAATTTAACCTGGATAAAAGGGTGTTTAATGTCGGTAAAGACCTTGCAAATCGAGGAGGTTCAGCAGATGATTTGCTCGACAACATCCCATCTGTAACCGTAGACGCGGAAGGAGTGGTCTCCCTCAGAGGGAGTGAAAATGTGCGCATTCTTGTGAACGGCAAACCTTCCGGCCTGGTCGGAATCGGAGATTCGGATGGACTTAAATCGCTCCCTTCCTCTATGATTGAAAAAGTTGAGATTGTGACCAATGCTTCGGCGCGATATGAAGCCGAAGGAACCGCAGGGATCATTAACATCGTACTCAAGAAAGACAAACAGAAGGGGGTCAATGGCGCAATCGATGTATCAGCTGGTGTCCCTCAGAACTACGGAATCTCTCTCAACCTCAATGCCCGAAAAAAGAACATCAACTACTTTATCAACTACGGTTTTCGTAATCGTACAGGACCTGGTAGATCGGAAACGAATCAACAATTCTTAATTCCAACCGAGTTTCCCTTCAATGAGCAGATTGGAACACGAGATCGTGGAGGAGTTTCGCATAGTATCCGCGGAGGACTGGACCTTTTCATTACCGAAAAGGATGTGCTGACAGGATCCATCATGTACCGATATGGCAATGACTTCAGCAATGCCTTCACCACTTTCCGAGATTTTGATGCAAATCGGACCTTGCAACAAATCACAACCCGGACGCAAGATGAAGATGAGACGGAACCGAATCTGGAGTATGACCTGTCTTATGAGCATTCTTTTGCACGCAAAGGCGAGAAGCTCACCGCCCAAATCCAGTATCGCAATAGCTCAGAAGTAGAGACTGCAGATTTCGTTGATCAGCACTTTTTCGCCAATGGTGAAGGCCGGCCGATTGCCGATCGATTGCAACGTTCCGAGAACGACGAAATGGACGAAAACTTCTTGGTACAAATGGATTATGTCCTTCCCCTTACCGAGGATAAGCGCTTTGAAGTAGGTACCCGCATGACTTTGCGAAATATTAGAAACGACTACTTTCTCGAGGAACAACTGGATGATGGCTGGTCTAAGCTTCCGGAGTTTACCAATGATTTTATTTACGACGAAGACATCTACGCGGCATATGCAATATTTGGTAATACGATTAGTAAATGGTCTTACCAGGTAGGCCTACGTCTGGAACATTCCAATGTGGTCACAGAGCTCGTGCAGACGTCCGAAGTGAACGATCGGTCTTACACCAATCTCTTTCCCAGTGCACACCTGACGTACGAGATCAATCCTGGCAACTCTTTACAACTCAGCTATTCTTCTAGAATTTCCAGACCTCGATTCTGGTACCTCAATCCATTTTTCACTTTTTCAAACAACAGAAGAATCTGGGGCGGAAATCCAAATCTAGACCCTGAGTTTACAGATTCGTATGAGCTGGCTTATCTGAGGTATTTCGACAAGGTCACTTTTGGATCCAGCATCTACTACCGTCATACCACCGGAGTAATCGAGCGCCTGACCACCGCTGATGCAGAAGGAATTACCCGAACACGACCAGAAAACTTAGCGACCAGCAATGCCATTGGCCTCGAGCTGACTACCACGGCAGACATCAGCAAGAAATTGCGTGTGGACTACAGCGCCAATTTTTACCGGTCGGTCACTGAAGGTCAGTTTAATGATCAGTCCTTGTATGCAGAAGCCATAACGATGACCAGTAGAGTAAACGCACGCTACCGATTTTGGAAAGATGCGGAGGTGCAACTTCGAGGTGACTATCGTGCTCCCGCAAGAACCACGCAGGGCAAAAGAAAAGGCTACTGGGGACTCGACCTTACATTCAGTAAAGACATGCTGGAGAAGAAGGCCACCCTCACCATTGGAGTACGCGATGTATTCTTTACACGGGTATATCGCTATACCACAGAGACCGATCAACTTATTGCGGACTCGTTCTATCAAAGACGCGCGCGCAATGTGACGGCTACTTTCAACTATCGCATAAATCAAAAGAAAAAGCGCCAACGCGGTGGCGGCTACCAGGGCGGCGGCGATGAAGGCATATTTTAGTTTTCGGGTTTTAAGTATCGAGGGGTGCATGTACAAGCATGCACCCCTTTTCTTATTGGACGCATCTGTACAACTGATATCCTAACTCAGCTTACTATGCCTTCAACACGCTTGTTCTTCCCTGCACTCTTACTATTGTTCTGTCTGCAGTTGCAGGCTTCCATGACCCAAGATTCTGTTTCGGTCACTTCGCTGATGGCCATGCAAGACTATCAATCTGCCTTACGTTTGCTTTCGAAACAGGATTCTACGCTTGATCGACAGATTCTAATCGGCACATGCGAGTATCGCCTTGGCACATGGAAGCATGCAAAAGAGACCTTGCAAAACATCATCCGTAAGGATACCTTTCATTTAGGTTCCAATGTGATGCTGGCCTCCATTTATGACCAGGAATTCAACATGCCGAAGGCGATTAAGCACTACTCCATACTCATACAATTGGATTCTACTAACCCCACCTATGTGAAGAACCTGGCGCGCGCTCATGCAAAGGCCGGACTGCACCGACTAGCAAAGGACTTATACTGGGAAGCTCGTGCATTGAATGAGTCTGACATTACCATATTGGTAAGTTTGGCAGATCAGGCCTTCCGTGAAAAAGAATGGGTGGTAGCCGATAGCTTAGCCGATGTGGGTCTTGCCTTGGACTCTTCCAATCTCCAAATCACGCTTACCAAAGCCCGCGCAAGCTATGCACGCAAACAATACCTCAGCACGACTAAATATTTAGAAAGAACCCGCGGCAAACTTGATCTTCTTCCCTTTTATCAAAAAATGCTTGGCTACGCTTACCTACAACTCGATAGTCTGGATAAATCGATCCATGTGCTGGAAAACTTGCTTTATAGAGAAGAGTCCGAGCACACGCACTTTTACCTGGCCCTTGCCTATCAGAAAAAAGAGGATGCGGCGACATCAATTCACCACTATGAAAAAGCAATCGACCAAGGCATCTCTGGGAGTTTAGGCAAGTACTTTGGTGGCTTGGCCAAGATGTACAAGCAAGAAAATAAGCTCAAGGAGGCCATTGTAGCCTATGGCGAGGCCTACACCTATTCTGAAAATCACAACCATCTTTTCCAGAAAGCCCAACTGAGTGAGCAGTATTATCGAGATAAAGCCATTGCCTTGAGACTATATCGTCAGTGTGTGGCGACAAAGCAACTTCATGCCGACCAGCTGGCATTCGCAAACGACCGGATCAGGTTGCTAAAGGAGTACCTCCATCAGAGTAAGAACTGATTGCTAGCTAAGCGTCTGATGTTTATGGATCTTCTAGATATCATCACTCATGGACAGGTACCGCCCACTTCGTTCTCACTTTCATCGTCTCCATTGACTTAAGTTCTTCAGGCGATAACTCCTTCATCCAATCATCCAAGTGAAATTTGGATCGCAGCACCCCATCGGTACCGACAACGGCGACCCAGGAATTAGGCTGATTGGAACTCAAGAACACACCTGGCGGTGCGCTGATGTGAGCGCTGCCTTGCCCGAAGATGCCTCGAATCTGGGCAAAAACTTGACCTCGGGACAGCGTAATAAATCCTCCATCGGTCCAATGGGAGAGAAGAACCATCGTATCCGGCCATAAGGTCTCTAATTCCCAGCCTACACGTATGGGACAACCATTCTCGACATGGTCAATCAGCTGATCAAGATCTCCGGAAATGCGATTGCCATGTCTGTCCGCTTCATATACGACATGATAGCTGCTTGCACTTCCCTGACCTTCACAAAGGTTCGCCCAGAACACCGATGCAATGCACAACAATAAGACGGTTTTCATTTGTCTCTGATTTTTTTCATGCAAACTATATCGATATGCGCTGCGCTGCGAACAAATTCAACCAACAACTTAAATTATCAACCAGTGCAATTTGACTGCCCCCGTAAATAGCTACATTTCATCCATGGCAAAGTCGAGATCGCAAGTATTTATGATTCATCTGCTTTTTTGGATGGGTCTATGGCTGTTGCTCGCATTGCTATATGGAGCGGGTCAAGCATTCTATTTTCACCTGGTCAAGACGTTATCGGTGGTAACGCTGCAAGCATGCCTAGTCTACTTTAATCTTATCATCGCTGCAAAGTATCTTGCTCAAAAAAAGCACTTGATCTATGTCCTTGTGTCAGTCAGTGCAATTGTATTGAGTGCCCTGATTTTCACCCCCCTTCAAGACTTTTTCTTCTTTTTGTTTTTCCCCAAATTGCAAGTGATCTCCATTAATGTTCCCTCAATTTGGTCTCAAGGATATTGGAAGTTTTTATCGGACGCTACCGTCCTAGCTACGCCATTTTTCATTAGCACGGCTTACATATTGGTCACTCAGAAATCGCAGACTGACCTCAAAAAAGGCGATGAAAGTGCCACAGAGCAAGAGCTTAACATACTCTACTTGCAAGAAGGCAAATCGATGCACCGTATTGATCTCAATTCCGTCATTTTCATTGAAGGGATGAAAGAATACGTGCGCTGGAATATGCCTAATACAAAACTGGTGACGCTGCACTCATTGCGTTATTTGGAGGACTTGCTCGCAAGCAAGGGATTCATTCGATTGCATCGGTCATACATAGTCAATAGCCATCTGATTGACGTTTTCAAACCAGGGCATGTCTTTTTGGGAGATCAAAAAATCCCAATTGGGCGAAGTTATAGATCACGAGTTAATAGTGTCTTGCAAACGGCAACCGAGGGCTTGTAGGACAAGAACCCATCAATTCTACATCCCTCATTGTTAAACCTTTATGAAGACCCCTTTACGATAGAGTGCATAGATTGGAACATAGCAAATCGCCAGATACAGTAAGGCCCAACTGAGTGAGGCCAGCTTTGGCTCTAGGCCTGCCCCCATCATCAGCTCAGTAAACTGCGCTCCGACGGTTGGCCCCTCTCCTGTAAAAATGCGGGCGACCTTAAACAGAAGACCATGCAACACATAGGCTGCAATGGCATTCAGACCAAAAACCACAAACATTTTGGTGCCCGTCTTAATCTTCATTACGTCTATGATTACAATCGAGGCCGCAAAACCCATCGCTGCCAAACCACTCGTATGCAAGACATAGGAACTGGTCCAAATGTGCTTGTTCATTGGAAAAAACCATCCCCAAATATTTCCAATGAAAAAGTAGACAAAGCCCAAGGTAAACATCCACATAATTCGTGCAGAGACATCTGTCTCTTTACGCAACCAAATCAGCCCGACCGCTATGCCAGAGAGGCCGGAAGCGATGGCAGGCAGGGTGCTGAATAATCCTTCAGGGTCCCAGGTTGTGCGATACATTCTGCCTGGTGTGATGTATCCGTCTATCCATGCTGCCATATTTTGACCGGGCTCCAGCATGACCTCCCCTACGCCAGGCAAGGGTATGTACATCATGACCAGCCAGTAAAAGAGCAGGAGTCCTGCGCCAATCCAGAACATTCGCTTTGGGCTCATATAGATAAACATAAGTGAGCATGCCAGAAAGACCAATGCTATGCGCGGCAGCACTCCTACAAGTCGAAGATTTGCAAAATCAAATTTGGGGAAGAGCGTCAACAACATCCCCAAAAGAAAGATGATCGCCGCTCTTTTGGCTGCTTTCTTTGCCATGGCTCCTTTCTCACGGCCCAATGCCAGCTGTTTTGTATAGGACAACGCAATCGATACTCCGACAATGAACAGAAAGAAAGGAAACACCAAATCCGTTGCCGTCACCCCGTGCCACTCGGCATGCTTCAAAGGAGCGTAAACATGCTTCCAGGAACCCGGATCATTCACCACGATCATTCCAGCAATCGTTGCCCCCCGAAAAAAATCGAGTGAGGTAAGTCGGTCTTTCATATGGTTGTTGTTACTTCTCCTTCATTCGTTTCGGCAATAAGGTACTGGAAGTTTTGGAGTGCTTCCTACTCATCATGGAATCACAAAGTTGAAAATCATCCGAATCGTAAATCCAATTGGCTATTTTACCAGCGCATAAACTTTCAAATACGGTCATGGCGAACGAACACAAGCCCTATATCGGTCCAGGAACCACCCTTCCAGAAACTACCATCAAAGCATTCATCTTGGGAGCCTTGCTGTCGGTAGTCCTATCCGCAGCGAATGCATATTTGGGATTGTTTGCAGGCATGACGGTCTCCGCAAGTATCCCAGCTGCCGTTCTTTCTATGGCCATCTTAAAGTTGTTTAAGAACAGTAACATTCTTGAAAACAACATCGTACAGACCGCGGCAAGTGCTGGCGAATCACTCGCTGCCGGTGTCATATTTACCTTCCCTGCTTTGGTTTTGATGGGCTATTGGACAGAATTTAGCTACTGGGAGACTGCACTCATCGCATTGTGCGGGGGAGTCCTCGGGGTTCTTTTTACCATTCCGTTGCGGAAAGCCTTAATTGTAGAACAAGACCTGAAGTTTCCAGAAGGAGTGGCAACAGCAGAAGTCCTCAAAACTGGCGAAAAAGGAGGCAAATCTGTAATCTACCTCCTGTGGGGTGCTTTGATTGGGGCAGCAGTAAAATTCTTTGAAGCGGGCTTTAAGGTCTGGGAAGGAGTTGGTGCTGCGGCATCCTCCTTAGGAGGCAAGTCATATGCTTTCGTAGGAGTTAATTTATCACCAGCCCTGATCGCAGTGGGATACATCGTGGGATTCCACATTGCCAGTCTGGTGTTTCTGGGAGGAGTAATCAGCTGGTGGATCGCCATCCCCATCTGGATAGGGATCAATGGAGCACCTGCCGGACTTGCGGGCACTGACATTGGATATGAGGTATGGAGTAGCCAAATTCGCTATCTGGGCGTTGGGGCCATGGTAGTAGGAGGACTCTGGGCCTTAATTAGTCTCAGAGGATCTATTGGCAAAGCGGTCTCTAGCGGTCTGGCAGCCATTCGAGAAAAAACCGGTGATGCTGCCGCCGTCTTGCGAACGGAACATGATGCGCCCATGGGCAAGGTCATATTGGCCATTGGAATCATGATCGTCCCAGTATTCATCATCTATTTGCGTGAGATCGAACAGATACCCATTACCGGTCTCATGGCCATTCTGATGGTGGTTGCGGGTTTTCTTTTTGCCGCAGTGGCGGGCTACATGGCTGGATTGGTCGGTAGTTCGAATAATCCAATTTCCGGTGTCACCATTGCCACCATCCTTACTTCTGCACTTATTCTGCTAGCGCTACTGGGTTCAGGAGCGGAACGTGGACCAGCTGCAGCGATTCTCATTGGAGCCGTAGTATGCTGTGCAGCAGCCATTGCTGGAGATAATATGCAAGACCTCAAAGCAGGCCACATCTTAGGAGCTACACCGTATCGTCAGCAGATCATGCAAATGGTGGGTGTTGTTTCCGCCGCGCTAATCATGCCCCTCGTGCTGCAATTACTCCTGACGGGCTACGGATTTGGCCCGTCTACTGCCGCCAATCCCGATTCCCTTCAAGCGCCGCAGGCTACTTTGATGGCCAGTGTCGCCACAGGTGTTTTTGACGGTGATCTCCCATGGACGATGGTGTACATCGGCATGGCGATTGGAATCATCATCATCATTCTCGATCAGATACAAGAAAAAAGGGGCAGCTTCCGACTTCCCGTCCTTGCCATTGCCGTCGGACTTTACCTGCCGTTCGAGTTGGACAGCGCTATCTGGATAGGGGGCGTCATTGCTCTCCTGATTTCCAGGTATCAAAGAAAGCGGGCCAGCCAGGCAGCAGGAACACTCGAAGAAGCTACGCAACGCAGCGAGCAGACCGGATTGCTGCTGGCGTCTGGACTGATAACCGGCGAAGCATTGATCGGAATCATTCTTGCCATTCCTGTCGCGATCACTGGAAGCTCGAACGTGTTTGCCATTATGGAAGAACCGCTGGGAAGTTGGCCAGGCTTGCTTGTAGTCACAGCCATTTGCATCCTATTGTACCGCTTGGCTACTAAAGCCTTTATCAAGACATGATGAAGCACTCTGTAGGACTGCCAAAATCCGTTTTCTCCTTCTTACGTAAGCTAGAGAAGAACAATGATCGTACGTGGTTTAATGCCAACAAGGATTTATACCAAACCGAGTATGAGAAGGCACTTGGTTTTGCCGAGCTGATTCTCGATGAGATGAATAAGCACGACGAGTTGGTTCCAATGTCGCCCAAGCAAAGTCTATTTCGGATCTATCGCGATGTGCGGTTCTCAAAAGATAAGCGCCCATATAAGAATCACTTCTCAGGACGAATGCGCAGGGCGAGTGCAGCTCGACGTGGCGGATACTACTATCATTTGGAGCCGGGCAATACCATTATCGCGGGAGGTTTTTGGAACCCGGACAGCAAGGATCTTCTTCATATCCGCAAGCAAATTAGTGCGGATTCGGGTCCATTGCGTAAAATCATTGGCTCTACTTCCTTCAAAAAACTATTTGGAGGGTTGCAAGGGGATCAGGTAAAAACAGCTCCCAAAGGATTTACGCGGGATGATCCCGATATAGACTTGATCCGACATAAGCAATTTTTGGTGTATCGATCCTTTTCCAATCGGGATGTCCATGAAAAGACCTTTCTCAAGGAAGTAATCCATACTTTCCGTGGTATGCGTCCTTTTTTCGATTACATGAGCGATATTCTCACTACTGATTTAAATGGAGAATCATTGCTCGAGCCCTAGTCCAACAGATGGTGATTGACGACTCCACTTTTCGGCATTTAAGTCCTCGTGCTATGAATTACAAAGCGACCATAATCGGACGCTGCCGAATGCATATCTTCGCCCCGGCTAAAAACGGACCAATATGAGTTTATTGATTGTAGGTACGGTTGCTTTTGACAGCATCGAAACTCCTTATGGTAGTGCAGAGAGAGTGATTGGAGGATCTGGCACCTACTTTAGTTGGGCTGCTTCCAGTCTACACAAAGACATCATGCTCAGCAGCATTGTAGGCATCGACTGGCCCTCTAAGGAACTTGAGGCGATGCGCAACCGGGGCATCGACACCAGTGGCATTGAAGTTGTGGGTAATGGAAAATCATTCTTCTGGGCTGGCAAGTATCTGGACAATATGATGGATCGGGAGACCGTGACCACGGACCTCAATGTACTTGACAATTTCAATCCCATCCTATCTGAGTCTTTTCGCAAAGCTGAGTATGTTATGCTTGGCAACTTGACTCCCGACATCCAGATGCAAGTCATTGAGCAAATGGATCCCACCGTCAAATTCATTGCTATGGATACCATGAATTTTTGGATGGACATCGCCTGGGATCGCCTCCTTGAAGTGGTATCAAAAGTGGACCTCCTCAGCATAAACGACGAAGAAGCCCGACAACTGTCTGGGAAGTACTCCCTGGTGGAGGCAGCCAAAAGCATTCTTGATATGGGACCCTCCTATCTAATCATCAAGAAGGGGGAACATGGAGCCCTCCTCTTTCATCAAGATCAAATTTTTGCCTTGCCCGGTATGCCGATCGCTGAAGTAAAAGATCCTACAGGTGCCGGGGACACTTTTGCCGGAGGATTAATGGGATACATTGCCAACCAGGACGAGGTTTCTTTTGAAACGGTCCGAACTGGAATCGTACATGGGTCAGCCCTTGCATCTTTTTGTGTCGAAGACTTCAGTCTAGATCGACTAAAAAACATCTCTGATGACGAACTGCAAAATCGCATCAGTGCTTTCCGAAATCTAGTAGCGTTTTAGGACCGTGAAACCCGAAATAGTGTTGGGATCATCGCTGGAAGAATTCTATACCGAAGAGCGATGTCGCATCGGCGAGATTTACAATAGATCCGAAGACAAGACACATTCTCTTGCTCGTACCACTGTGGCTGCCGGCGTGACCACGGCATGGCATAAACTGCGAGCAACCTCTGAGATCTATTTCATCTTGGAGGGCTTAGGCGAGATAGAGATTGGAGAAGGAATAAAGCAAATATTGAGACCTGGGGATAGCGCTATGATTCCAGCGGATGTTCCTCAGCGCATCACCAACATGGGTGATGCAGATCTGGTATTCCTCTGCATTTGTTGTCCGGCATTCCTACCAGACTGTTATATCCACCTGGAGTAACTTTAGAAGAAGATAGGACCCTCACCCAGGTACTTCTTAGCAATGGGTTCGTAGTAGGGCCTAACCTCGTCAAGATCAAATATCTTTTGACTCTTGGTATAGAGATCGTAGCGATTAAAGTCAAGGATCCACTCTTTGTATTGATCATCCCGATCGCTGGTCAGCTGCTGGTAACTCCCTCCCGTATGCCATGGGTAGAAGGAGTGATATCGGATCATAACCATGCCTTCCTCAGGAATTAGATTTGTCTTGTGATTGCTTAGGACTTGAAATAAGTATTCATCATGCCCCCAAGCAAGCAAGGTGTTGTCGATGCCGCATCCTGGCGCGTACATGCCAAGTTCAGTATTGTATCGCGTATCGTGCATGTCAGCATTAAGGTCATTGAATTCTGGATACACGCAGGTATCAGGTAGTCGACACCCCACTACAAAAACATCTCCGACTGTCCCCCATTGCTCATTCTGGCTTGTCCCATCTTCATCGCTTCCCCAGAGGTACATCACTTTGCCCAGATCATGTATCAATCCCACCAATTGCATCCAATCAGGTCGATTGTCGGATCGAATGGCTTCGGCCGATTGGATAAGATGCTGGACATTAGGTAAGTCTAAGTCCGGATCGCTCACGTCCACCAGGTCATTAAGGCTGGCCATAGCATCCCACAGATCCATCGGGCGGTCATAGGTCAGGTACTTCGTACGCATTCTTTGGACATACTCAACCGTCTGGTTGGTTCGCATTTTGCGATAGTTTTCACGAACGGCAGCGATCGCATCACCCTGGTCGTAATTTCGAAACTGATCGACTTCTTGTGATATGGCCATGTCTTAAATTTCTTTTCAGTGGTTACTAAGTTCGCTTTATTTGAGCAATATTTCACGGCCAGACTGGCTTGACTTTCGAGCTGCCACACCCATCCGTGTAGCCATCCATGCATCATGCAAGGAGACGGCAACGGAAATCTTCGGGTCTCTGACGACAGACAAGAAGTGTCGAAGTTCTTCCTGATAAGACGACAGGTAGCGGTCCATAAAGAAGTTTTTGAGTGGGGACCGATGTGTGCCGGACTTATTACAAACTACGGTATGATCATGGCGTTGGTTAGGAATTTGAATCATGCCCTTACTGCCAAACACCTCGAGACGCTGATCGTATCCATAGGTTGCCTTTCTGCTGTTGTCAATCGTGACCAAAGCACCATCACTCATTTTGACAATACAGATGGCCGTATCTACGTCCCCAAATTCGGCAAAGGACTTCGCTACCTTGAGGTCTGCCTTTGCATAAACCGAAACGGGTTCTGCAGCGGTTAGGTGGCGCACCATATCAAAATCATGAATCATCATATCCAAGAACAACCCTCCACTGTGTCTGGCAAATTCCTTTGAGGGAGGCGCGGGATCTCGTCCGGTCAGTTTCACGATATGGATATTGCCAATATGACCATCCTCGATTTTGGCCTTCATGCGACGAACCTGCGGATCAAACCTCCGATTGAATCCAACCAAAACGGGGGTCTGATATTGTTGCTGCCAACGTTGCACCTTCTGAATGTTCTTTTCGAGCAGATCAACTGGTTTTTCACAAAAAATCGGTTTGCCCAATGGCACCAACGCTTTGAGGTAGTCCAAATGGGTAGTGGACGGCGTAGCGATAATAAATGCATCGCAGTCGCTGGCAAGGATCTTGGCAAAATCGCTTGAAAAACTAAACCTGGAATTTCCCACCAGTGGACGAAAGCGTTTGCGTTGGGTAGGCGAATAGGCCAACACCTCTACTTCTGCAGTTTGCAGCAGCTCCTCGGCATATACCATTCCGATTCGGCCAAGTCCCAATAATGCGATCTTCATTTGTGTTATTTTTTGATCATTTGAAAACTCTCCTGCAACATCAACGCAGTACGAGTAGCCCTGAGGCCATCCGCCCAACTCGGAGCAATCAGCAGATTGTCTCGAATGGCCCGAATAAAGTAATCAACCTCTCGCTTAAATGCAATGGCAAATCGATCCTCAAAATCTAGACCAAAGTGCGTTTGACGGTTCTCCGTTGAGGTAACTTCCTGAATGCCCAAATCGTCGAGGACCCGGTAGGTTGTCCTGGAACCTACCAATTCGGTTTCTACCCAATACCCTTGCGTAGCAATGCGACTCGTATAGAAAGATGCCACTGCTCCATTTTGCAAACTCATGAAAGCAGCCGCCACATCCCCACCATGCTCTGTGAGTTCTTGGTACTGAAATGCTCCTCCTGTACTCATGCACTGCATTGGGTTCGACTGCAACAACCAATGCATCAAGTCAATGTCATGGATAGACATGTCAAGAAAGTGCCCCGCTCCATGGGCGGCATAAGGTAAATATCCGTCGATCAGATGAGCTGGATCACAGCTGTACGCACGAAACAAGATGGGAATTCCAACTCTCCCATCATCGACGGCCTGCTTCAATTCCTGATAAGAAGGATCAAAGCGACGCATAAATCCTACCATCAATTTCTGGTCTCCATACTGAATGGCCAGTCGCTCAAGAGCTTGACAACCCGCCTCATCAACGGCAAGGGGTTTTTCACAAAAGACATGCAGACCCTGCCTTAGGCATGCTTTTATCTGGTCGGGATGAAGGATCGATGGCGTTGCTAGAAAAATACAATCCACATCCTTGGCAATCGCATGGAGTAATCCACTCAAGGTCTGATGGTACTGTAAGCATGGATATTGCTGCCTAATCCACTCCTCATCCCCTGGTTGATTCGAACACACTGCCATTAGATCTGCGGATGGATGCTCCTGAAGGTTTCGTAAATGAATGCGGCCCATCCTTCCGAGGCCTACCAATGCCGTCTTGATCATACTGAAAGATAGAGAGGAAAATGTAGTGGGGCGAGTTTCGCCTCCTACTGCTGTTCTGCAGGAACTTTAGTTGTATCCTGGCGCGGTGCCAGTGCATCAATCATTCCCGAGCGCGCAGCAATCTGAGGAAATTCATCGGCGATTTTCCAACGATCCTCATCGTTCTTAGCTCCCTTCAATGCTTTTTGAAATGCAGCAAAACGGCCGTTATTGGATACCTCCTCCCAAAACTGAACATCAGGTACAACTTCCTGTCCCGCATCCCCCGTCTGATTGGCCATCTCCGTCAGCTTATCTTTTGAGTACTCATCCAATTTGCCTTGCAGGTCGGCACTGGTCCTCTGGAAGTTGGTGTCAAAGGGAGACTCCGCCTCCTTGATTGCTTCACTGTAGTCTTTTATCCTATCTGGATCTTCGTTAGATCCACAAGCAGTCAAGACAACAACTAGGATTACTAGAATACTTGATGTGGAAAATCCACCTCGCCTTAAGAGATATTGAATCATGTCCTAAAACTAGTGTATTCGTTCTTCACATCCAACGGACCTAATCTGGTTCCTCCTCCGGCTTAAGACCCAGACCTGCGGCAGCAGAAATCTCCAACATCCGATCAATCGACTTCACACCTTCATCAATGATCCACTGATCCAGGATAATCTCTGGTTGTTCATATTTCATGCACAGATACAATTTCTCCATGGTATTACGCTTCATGTGCGGGCACTCGTTACAGGCGCACATGTTATTAGGCGGAGCCGGTATGAAGGTCTTATGTGGCGAGGCCTTTTCCATTTGATGTATGATGCCCACCTCCGTCGCAACAATAAACGTTTCGCAGTCATCTTCCTTGGTAAAAGCCAAGAGGCCACTGGTCGATCCGATGTAATGGGCTTTATCCAATAAGGCGGCTTCGCACTCCGGATGAGCGATCAGTTTCGCCTCCGGATGCCGCAGCATCAGCTTTGTAATTTTTTCGTTTGAAAATACCTCATGCACCATGCAAGTGCCATTCCATAAAATAAGGTCCCTGCCAGTCTTCTTCTTGAGGTATGCTCCAAGATTTCGATCTGGCGCAAAGATGATTTGCTTGTCCTCCGGAATGCTCTCAATGACCGCTACAGAATTGGTACTGGTGCAACATATATCTGTCAATGTCTTTAGCTCCGCTGTGCAATTGATATAGCTTACTACCACTGCATCTGGGTGTTGTGCCTTAAATGCTCGGAAGAGATGAGGAGGACAAGAGTCTGCCAATGAGCATCCCGCCTTAAGATCAGGGAGTAAAACCTTCTTGGAAGGCGATAACATCTTGGCCGTCTCAGCCATAAAATGCACTCCGGCAAATACGATGATGTCCGCATCGGTATTGGCTGCTTTCTGAGACAAGCCCAAGCTGTCTCCGATGTAGTCTGCTATGTCCTGAATTTCGGATTCCTGATAATAGTGCGCGAGGATGATGGCATTTTTCTCCTTCTTAAGTTTCTCAATCTCCACCTCTAAATCCAAGGTAGGGTCAACATGCATGTCTAACCATCCTTTTGACTCCATGTTCTTTTGCGCAAGATCCAATGCTGCACCGCTCATATCTGATATTTTTTGTATTCCGTTCGAAACTATAACGTTATGACGAATGTATAGAGTTCGGGTAACATTAATAAGAGCAATCGCTGTATATTGTACGCCTCGACTAAATAGATGAGATATGAGTATGTATCCTTTGGAATTGGTAGCCCCTATGGCACAAGACCTCACTGACTATGGATTTACCGGACTAAAGACCGTAGATGAAGTAGATCAATGCATCAAAGAAAAAGAAGGCACGGTCTTAATGGTGGTAAATTCGGTATGTGGTTGTGCTGCCGCGATGGCCCGCCCTGGTGTAAAACTGTCCTTGCAAAACGAAAGTAAGCCAGATCATTTGGCCACCGTTTTTGCAGGTGTGGATATGGAAGCCACTACCCGTGCTCGAGACTATATGTTGCCATATCCCCCATCCTCACCCTGCATTGGCTTGTTCAAGGATGGAGAATTGGTACATATGCTGGAGCGACATCATATCGAGGGGCGCAGTGCAGAAGCCATTGCCGAAAATTTGCGCATGGCCTACGATCGCTACTGCTAGCGCGCTTGTTACGGACGCTGCATTCTTTTTATCATGATCCTGCTGCACAGGCATGGATCTAAATATCTCTCCTTCATGAACAAGATGATGATACCCTTGCTGGCTTTGCTACTGTTCGCCTGCAAGTCGACAGATAAAGCCACTGAAGTTCCCTTCGAAGAGGGGATGGTCGTCGAAAATGCCATGGTGGTTTCGGCACATCCGGAAGCCAGCAAAGTAGGTGCTGAGATTCTACGTCAAGGAGGCAATGCCTGGGATGCCGCCGTCGCGGTGCAATTTGCCCTCGCCGTTGTATACCAAAATGCAGGCAACATAGGAGGTGGTGGTTTCGCCGTTTTCCGCTCCAGAGAGGGTGAGATTGGATCACTGGACTTTAGAGAAAAGGCTCCCTTGGCTGCTGGAAAAGACATGTACCTTGATGAGGAGGGGAATGTAAGCGGCCGACTCAGTTTAGAGGGACATTTGGCGGTTGGGGTTCCCGGTTCGGTGGATGGAATGGTACAGCTTCATTCGCGCTTTGGCAAACTGCCCTGGAAAGATTTGGTGCAGCCTTCCGTAGAACTGGCTCGTAATGGCTATGCTTTGACTGAAATGGCGGCACGGGGCATCACGGGTCGGGCCGAGCTATTTAATAAGGTAAATACCCACCCCATTCTCTATGTGCGTGATGGAGGTTGGAAGGAAGGAGACTTAATGGTGCAGGAAGATCTTGCCAATACCTTCGAACGTATCCGAGACAAAGGTCGTGCAGGATTTTACGAAGGAGAAACCGCCCGACTCTTCCTTGAAGAAATGAAACGATCAAATGGGATCATTGTGCAAGAAGACTTTGACCGTTATCAATCTGTTTGGCGAGATCCTCTCCAGGGCGATTATCGAGGCCACCGCATCATCTCTATGCCTCCACCCTCCAGTGGGGGGGTTGCACTTCTGCAGTTGCTCGAGTCCATTGAAAAATATCCTGTCGCAAAATGGGGCTATAACACTTCTCGAACCGTACAATTGATGACCGAGGTAGAAAAGAGGGTATATGCAGATCGGGCCACCTTTCTGGGTGATCCAGACTACTATGATGTGCCCGTACAGATGCTGACTAGTCCTGATTACCTAGCAGAGCGCATGGCATCCGTCAATCTCAAATCCACTACTCCTTCCGAAGAGATCAAAGAAGGCAATGTTGAAATTGTGGAAAGTGTGGAAACCACTCATTTTTCGGTAGTCGACAAGGAGGGAAATGCGGTAGCGATTACCACGACTCTTAATTCTGGGTACGGCTGTAAAGTTATGGTCAAAGGCGCGGGTTTTTTCCTGAATAATGAAATGGATGACTTCAGTATCAAACCTGGTGTCCCCAATCAGTTTGGCTTAGTAGGAGCTGAAGCAAACGCCATTGTGCCGGAGAAACGCATGTTGAGTTCGATGACTCCGACCATTGTCGAGAAAGACGGTGAACTGTTTATGGTAGTGGGAACTCCAGGAGGATCCACCATCATCACCTCTGTTTTTCAAACCATTGTCAACGTCATTGACCATGGGATGACGATGCAGCAAGCAGTGAACGCAAGACGATTCCACCATCAGTGGCTTCCTGATATGATCTTGCATGAGACCAATGCGTTTCCTGCTGAGACGACAACACGGCTGATGGAGATGGGACATAAACTACAGGATCGAGGGGCCATCGGACGTGTCGATGCCATTCTCGTTCGCGACAATACACTTGAAGGAGCTGCTGATCCACGCGGGGATGACTTTGCAGCGGGCTATTGATTGAATAGGAGCATGAAGCATCATCTGGTTAATGGATCCCTTAGGCCCACACAGGAGCCAACCGTGTGTCTGGAAGACATCGGGCTACTGAGGGGATATGGAATCTTTGACTTCTTTCCCATCGCTTTTGGTCGTGCAGTCTTTGAAGAGGACTACTTTGCTCGGTTTTTTAGGTCCGCTAAGGAAATCGGCCTGCATGTGCCTGTCACTGCGGAGGAATTGTCTCAGCAGGTCAGGCTTCTGGCAGAAGCAAATGCCGTTGACCATGGTTACATTCGTCTGGTGCTGACCGGAGGCGATTCCGAAAACGGCTATACGCCCGGCAAGCCCAATCTGTACTTGATGCAATATCCTTCGATCGACTATCCACCAGAGGTCTATCATAACGGAATCCGACTCCTTCTGCAGCGTCATCACCGATCGACCGCGACCATCAAATCCCTCAATTACGCCAACGCACTTCGGTTGCGAAACCTACTGGCTGAAGGGGGCGCAGTGGATCTACTGTATCATGACGGTCGTAACATTCAGGAGACATCAAGGGCCAATTTCTTTATCGTCGACGATGCTGGAACACTCTGCACGAGTCAAAAGACGATTCTAGCGGGCATTACGCGCAGCAAAGTATTAGAACTGGCAAGCACCTTGATGAATGTCAAGATTGGTGCGCTTCCATTGGAGAAAATTTCCAGAGCACGAGAGGCCTTTATCACCAGCACAACCAAAGGGGTCCTTCCTGTTACACAAATAGACGATCTAAAAATCAACGATGGCCTCGTCGGTGCTGCCAGTAAAGAACTTGGAGCATCATTCGAAAACTACCGCCAAGCATACATTGCCTCCCATCAACATGCCTGATGGCATATCCAAAATTTAACTTGAGGTGCTCTTAAGATAGGCCTCCCAGTCCTCCAGGTGATCGACGTCTCTCAAAGCAGGCAGTTGATGGACGAGGAGTCCAAGGCGATTCGCAATCGAGAGGGTCATGGGTAAGACTTGATCAGTGCTCCAGGGCAACTGATCAAACAACGGCGGATGCAGCATCTTGCACCCAAGCAGGTAATATCCTCCATCGAGTGAGGGGCCGATCACTAAGTCGTTTTTCTGAAGTGAATCAAATGCCTCTGCAAAGATTTCTGGCGTGAGATAGGGACAATCCGTTCCCACGATCACCACCTCCTGATGCTCGCTCAACGCTTTCATAAAAGCTTGCTTCATACGTTCTCCCAAATCCTCCCCTTCTTGTAAGAAGTCTTGAGTATCCTGCTCCGCCCATGAAGGATCGTCAAAAACGCTTGGACTAAAGTATCTGAGCTTTACTGCTTCTACCTCCGATAAGACTCGAAAGGTCGTCTCCAGAAGGTGCCGGTATATCGAAGCTGCCTTTTCATTACCGGCCACCCGGCCAATGCGGGTCTTAACACTACCTGGAATGGGCGTTTTGAGAAAGACGATAACCGCCCTGCTATTCATCCGAATCCTTGTCTGACCCAGGTTTTTCTTTTTGTCGGTATTCGTCACCGTGTTCTAGATCCCTGGTGATCGTTGAATATGGCCCGGATGCGAGTTCCTGTCCATCTTCTACTCCGTCAAGTATGTGTATATAAGAATCATCCTGAACTCCTGTGGTCACCAGCTGCCTGCGCACGGTGTCTGCCTCGCATATAAAGACGACCTCGCGAATGTCTTCGTCCTCTCCCTCTTTATCTTCATTCAAGTCGCGTGTAGTCACTGCCAAAATGGGCACGGCCAAGACGTCTGATACCGTATTGGTATTGATGTCTACTGACGCAGACATGCCCGGCCTGAATGGAAACGGCCGACTGGGCTTGACCAGATCATCATACGAATTGGGGTCCATAAGGATTTTGACCACGAAATTGGTGACTTGGTCAGAGGCAAGGGCCGCGGCTGTCCCTACCGATGAGGCCGAGTTGGCGATTTCAGACACCACTCCTCTAAAGGTCCTATCCAGGTATGCATCAACCTCAATGTCTGCGCTATCGCCTTCTTCCACTTTCAGGATGTCGTTTTCACTGACGTCCACCTGGACTTCCATCACCGAGAGGTTGGCTATTCGCATCATTTCGGTACCCGTCATCTGAATGGTTCCTACCACGCGTTCTCCTTCCTCCACATCGAGTTTTGATATGATGCCCGACACGGGAGCCACAATGGTGGTCCGCTTTAAGCTTGTTTGAAGCTCTTTCAATGACGCTTCAGCACTTTTAATGGAGAACTCGTTTGCATTTATGGTTTCCTGTGCTGCTCGAATGCCCGCCTCAGTAGCTGAAACATTGGCCTGTGCTGCTTCTAGTTCGGTCTCTGTGGTCTCAAACTCAGCCGTCGAAATCACTCCCTGATCCAACAGTTCTTGATTGCGCTTATGACGACGCTGAGCATTTTTTAATTGCACGTTGACTTGTTCCAGTTGTGCAACGTTGTTCTCATAATTAGACTTTGAGATGGCAAGTTGAGCTTTGGTGTTATTGAGTCCGGCGGTTCCTCGCTCCACCTGACTCACGTATGCCTCGGGATCAATCCGAGCTAAGACTTGTCCTGCCTTGACCGAATCTCCTTCCTCTACGGGCAGACTCACGATCTCACCAGATACATCAGAACTGATGATGACCTCCTTCTCCGGAAAGATCTTACCACTGGCGGATACCAATTCTTTGATGTCTCTTTTCATCACTTTGGACACCTCGATTTCTTTTCCAGTCTCGCGCTGCTGGCTCTTATAGTAAGCCAAGGCCAACAGTGCTGCCAATACAATCCCCAGAATCAAATACAGTCGTGAGCGCTTTTTCTTCTTTGCCATATGCGTGTAGATCAGTTAAGGCTTATCGCCTTTCCTTGATAAAAATCAATCACCTTAAGTTTAAAAATGAAGTCATACTTCGCGATCAGCAGATCCACTTCCGCTTGGTCGCGATTGTTAATCGCTGTTGTTAGCTCAAAGCTGTTAGATACACCAAGATCATACCGCTTCTGGGTATCTCCGTAAGAAGCACGTGAGGCTTCCAACGTCCGTAAAGCTGCATCGTATTGGAGTTTCGCGGCCTTTGCATCAGCAACCGATCTTTCGATAGTGCTTCGCAGATTGTTCTTGATGTTGAGGTTATCAACTTGCACTCTACGGACATTAAGCTCCGCTTGTTGTCGTGCGACTTTGTTTCGCCCCTGATTGAATATAGGTACGTCAAGTTGCACGCCTACACCATATCCAAAATTCTCATTGAGTTGATCCCCATAACTGATTTTGTCCGTAGTGAAAGTAGGTTGAAAGAATCCAAACATAACGGGCTCACCGTTGATGAATACTCCCGGCTGATCGACTACCATGCCGCCAGTAATTTCCCCTTGACGGGCCGCTACGGATGAGAAATTGGATCCCAGGCTTCCTCCAATACTCAAGGACGGGTAATGATTTGTCTTTGCCAAAGCTACTCCGATCTCCGCACTGCGTGCCCGCAGATCTCCTGCCTTGATGCTGGGTTGGTTGCTTTCTGCTGAAGCATAGACATCTTCAGAATTGAGGCTGGCCATATCATAATCACTAGGCAAGACCACTTCTGGTGTTTCTATCTCAAAGTCGGTCGTCGGATCCAATTGCAGCAACTGCCTCAAGGTGAGCAGTCCAATGATGGCATCATTTTCGGCCATGATCAGGGCTTGTTCGCCAGCAGCGACTTGCGCCACAAGTTCCAGAGCAGCATTGCGTGGACGACTGCCCGCAGCGATTAATCGCTCTATCTGGTCGAGCTGATTTTGCGTCAGTGCGAGACTATTTCGGGCATTGGCCGCATTTTCCTTGGAGAAAAGAATGTTGAGGTAGGTCTGAGCGACCTCCAGGCTAATGTCATTCTCCATTTGCTCGAGGTCCATACGTGCCGCCTCGCTCTGCAATTTTGACTGCTTAATTTGATTGTTTACCCGTCCTCCATTAAAGAGCACGACACCACCGGATACGCTGATGGTCTGATTCCCAAACCGTTGATTGATAAAGTCATTGGTGGATGGATCTATCCTTCGTCCAAAACTTAAATTGTATCCAGAGCTTCCATTGATGGAGGGCAACCGCTCTTGCCAGGCAGAATTGCTGACCAGGTCGGCATCCTTGATGGCCAGCTTTCCACTTTCTATGGTTAGGCTGTTCTCTAAGGCGTACTCTACGCACTTTTCCAGTGACCACTTTTCCGTTTGACCGTAGGTAAAAACCACCAGAAAGGAAAGGAATGGTACGAGTATGATCAATCGTTTCATCATGTGCAACATTTTCAGTTGCACAAAATACACATCCCTTCAAGCGACCAGGGATTAATTCTATGAAGATTGGCCAATCATGGATCAATGATCCGAAACTCACTCCAGATGGCCCACCGACACCAGCTGATCGTAGCGGCCGCCAAATGGTCGATAGTAAACTAGAATCGTGTAGTAGTTGCCCGTTTCATGCCAACTTCCTTCTAAATCTTCCCCATATCCCGTCCCATTTCGGGGTACCGACACATACTCATAGTCGTATACGCCTTGCTTAAGCAGGATCTCACCAAAGTATGCACCGTATTGATCGGTGTACTCCATCTTGTTCTCTGGGCGAACTTCCCAATCAGAAAACTTACCGATCACGTATACATCTTGATTCTCTATTTCCGCACTGGACGCCAGAGAAAACAAAAGGTAAACATAATCCGATTCGACCTTGTAGTTGCGATCATTGTAGGATTCGATTACGTATTGACCATTCAAGTCATACTGTTGGAGGTATTCGCGAAATGTGCGTTTTTCATCCAACATAAGTTTGACCTCCCATGCATCCTGATATTCATCGATTTCCAAGATGTCTCTGCTTGTATTGCGCAAGCTTCGAAAATCTACATTGCGAAATTCTTTACCTCCTGGGAAAACAATCCTGTCCTGATGATCAAAGAGGAGATCTTCGCCTTGAAATCGAAAGGGCGGTATTTGAGAGATGGAGCGGTCCCATCTGCCATTTTGTAGCACGACGGCCTGTACCTCTTCGAGTGGATTACGCAGATAGATGCCTTTGTGATTAACCTCGAAATCGATCTCTACATGGGTTCGAATTTTCGATACGTCCGCAGGTCTCTGTAATGTTGCATCGATCTTCATCTTGCTTTCTACTACGCAAAACCTTCTGCTAAAAAGTGGTTCGCCTGAGTTGGAGTCATAGACATGTAACATATAATTACCAGACTTTGTCCAATTGACATCCTGATTGGGCAGCTCCAAAGAATAATGCGTGTAGGGAATCTTTGTATTGACTGAAAAAGCAAATTCTCGAATCTCCTCGTCGTTAAACCCCTCCAGGTATTCCATTTGCTCAAGATCGGATGGGCTCCAATCCGCATTGCAATGCTCAATGCGATATTGTAAATACCGAGCATCTCCATTTATTTCGTCAAAGTCCAATTGAACGCGATCACCTAGATTTATGATGGGAAAAGCCGTTTGGAGGCCCGGAATGGTAAACTGAATAGACTTAATGTTGGGATTATAGATGCAATCCTCATTGCGAAAATCTTGGGCACTCAGATTCCCAAAAAGGAGCGCGATAAAAAGGAATACGACAATGGGCATATGCGATCGGTACATTTCTACTGCTGAGAATTCATAACGCACTCAAAAGGTTCCTCAATATACGGCAGTCTGGATTCCCTATTTGGCCGGACTCACCCAGGGAGAATCCTTAAGCCTAAATCGCCAAGGCCACTGAGCGCACTCGGCGGCATAATCAACGCCGACGCGGGGACTGGCGACAATACGCTCCGAAGCAACCGCGCTCCCTTGCGTAATCCAGATGGGTGAGTCAGAACCTTGCAACGAGACCGCATTTAGCTCCTTGGTAATCCCAAGTGCGCGCGTCAGCGAACCCGGTCCGGTAGTCAGGTTCTTCTGCAGTTGTTCATGCCCCCTTCTTGTCAGCATACGCTCCAACCCGATGAGGGGCTGAATGGCTCTGATCAAGACTGCATGAGCGCTACCTGCCGGTCCTGTGACCACGTTAAAAAGATGATGGATGCCATAGCATAGATATACATAGCTGATTCCGCCTGCCTCAAACATGGTCTCTGTACGTGGTGTTCGTTTATTTCCGTAGGCATGGCATGCTTTGTCTTCGGGTGCACGGTAGGCCTCCGTTTCTACGATTACACCAGCGGTATGTACCCCATCAATTCTCGTGTGCAACACAGACCCGATCAACAATCTGGCAATCTTGACCACATCGGGGCTTCTGTAGAAGGAGGGGGAGAGGACTGCCTCGCTGCGCATTGCACCGGCTTCTGGATCGAAATGCATGGGTCAAAGAAACTCAAAAAATCCATCCAGGAAGCATCCTCTTTCTTGTCCCTTTAAAGATCAGTGCGCTCGCAGTACTATGATACCCCAACGATCTTGCAGGGAGAGATCAAAATCCGATCCGCAAACCTACATTTCCGTAAAAGAGATCGTTGTTGGCCGTACCGTCGATGCCATCAAAGACGTTGTCCAACCCGAACTGATATCCGGCATCCACAAACAAGAAGGCCAGGTCAAGACCGAATCCCACGTTCCATCCCCAGGTAGAATTGCGGTAATCGTCATCATCGAATAGAGGATCGTCCCCTAGATCCTTGGAGACATTAAATGAAACATTAGGTCCGGTGAATACGCGAGCATTGAGCCAGCCAGAGGTATGATTGCCTGCTAACTTATAACCCAACATTACAGGAATGCGAATGCGCTCTACACTGACGGTATTCTCTCTTTGGTCGATCTCCTGGTAAATTTCGTTTTCAGAGGATTCCCAAAAGATCCCCGGCTGAAGGTAAAAGCTGCGGCCAATTTGCGCATCTACGCCAAACTGAAATCCTACCCGTTCTTCAAAGTAATCTCCTCGATCCGCTGATCTGAAATTGGCGGTGTTAAAGCCCATCTGTGGACGTAGGGAAAATTGCGCATGGACAAGTGTTGTTCCTAGTACAAGAAAACTGATCAAAATAGTTCGCATGATTGTTTGCTTTTAAGTTTTCAATTTCTGCCAAGCTGGGGTCTTTTTGCCCGCAGATGTTCTAAAAGAGCGAATCAATTTCGAGAGAGTTGCAGCTTGCCGATTTTTTTTTGGAATATTTTTGAAAAACGGGTTCCCTTTAACAGAATCTTGGGAATTCTGAGCGCCACAATCAGACCACATACGAGGTCCGAGGCCCTATGTATCTGCACATTAGCAGTGGCGACGGGGGTTGTTGCATCCTAAGTGAGGATGGCCCTAAATGCCTAAGAGGCCTAGAAAGAACCTCTGAAATAATTAGGTGCTTCCTTAGTCACGCGTACATTATGAG
>JAHQVP010000209.1 GCA_019634275.1 Saprospiraceae bacterium | reverse complement strand
GGCTGACACATTCCAAGATTGCGCAGCGGCATCCATGAAAAGCTGCCGACATGCCGCAAACAAAGGCCTGGCTCCGCGGTACCATCCAGCCGTGCCCCAACTGCCTCCCGTAGCTACCTGCATATCCACTCCCGGTTCCGCCACAATCAGATCTATCACCGAAGAATCAACAAAGAGTTCTTCTGCTGCCATGGCACGCAAAGCCGTATTCGTTCCTTGACCAAGTTCTGCCTTCGTGGAAAAAAGCGTGATTCTACCATCCTTGCCAAACTCCAAGTACTTGATCGGCTTGAAGGATTCCCTGGCAAATTTAGGTTCTGCTCCCAGGAGGGTATGCTGAATCGCAAGACTGCCTGACCCCATCAAAGCCACACGGATGAAATTTCTTCTGGCGAGCGTCATTCTTCCCGGTTTAAATTTACCAGCGATGCGATTGCCCTGCGGATTCGAGGATATGTGCCACACCGACATAATATCTTTGACATTTCACGATCAATCACTCTATTAGAGCAACTTATTCCTGATTGGCCAAGAAGTGCTGCAGCTTGCATCATTTGAGCAGGTTGGCAGTAGCCGCATTGAGGAACATTGAATTCTTTCCACGCTATCTGCACGGGATGCTCTCCATTGGTGGAAAGACCCTCAATGGTGATGACCGATCTTTCCATGACTTCGACACCGGACACTTGGCAGGATCTCACAGCCTTACCGTCAACATGCACGGTGCAAGCACCGCATTTGCCTAGTCCACAACCATATTTGGTGCCTGTCAGTCCTAATAAGTCCCTCAAGATCCACAGCAGTGGCATGCCGTCGGGTACATCGAGATCATAATCTACTTCATTCACTTGCAGGGCTATTCGAGTCATGTGCAATTGTTTGCTGCAAATAACTTCGTTGAAATCAGCTGAGTATCATCCTGCACGAACAAAAGTGGCAGGCGGTGGAAAAGAATTGGTAGACGGAGTACCGTCCCTACTGCCAGTTGGCTTTATATCTGCGACTGCCTCTCACCATAGCTCCCCCAGTAAGCGTAAGTTGAGCATCTCCGCTCGATAGAGATGATATGCGCATAAGGTGGTCCAGATTAATAACTGTGGATCGATGCACTTGCCGGAATCGACTCTTCGGTAAGCGGGATGCAAAGGATTTCAAGCTCTCATATCGGACAAATTTTCCCTGTAGACTATGTATCGTGAGTGCATTGTTCTGAACACTGAGATGGGTTATACTGGTATATGGCACCCTGACATTGCCTCCTCTCGCTGATAAAAACAGGTAGTCAAGCGGAGCACGGGAAGACACTTCCGCCTGCGATACACTGGTTAACTTAGGGGTTGCTATGGCCGGGGATTGATCTTTCTTGATTCGCCAAACCAAAGCTGTATAGCAAAGTAGATTGCCTCCAATGTTGTTGGTTAGAGACACATCCAAAATTTTATCAGCAGGGTTCACGCAACCGAACAGCAATTCGAAACTGCCTGCTACTGCATATTGGCAAAAAACCATGTTGGCCACTGCTGCTAGCAGCCCGATTCCCCCCAAAAGAGCGAGTTGGCTGTTTTGTTGATATTTCTTGCTTAGGTAGGGTATAATTTGGTGTCGCAAAGGGTGGTAAAACGTGAACCAAAAAATCAACCCAATACCTCCAAAAAAGAACAATTCCGTAAAACAAACGATCTCGTTGCTCATTTGATAGAGATAGCCTAAACAAAAATTGGCAATAATGATGACGGAAATAACAGGCAGGTATTTCTTCAAGGCAACTGAATTTGTACCAAAAATATTAGAAATGCGTCACCGTCGCAAGTCTAGAACTCAACCCCATGTTCTCTCACTTCCTCTTTCGAATCAGAACCAGGTAGCGCTGCAATTCGACCTTGACCTTTGGGAATAAAAACAAGAGTCCAATCATATTGGGAAACACCAATGCCAGAATCATTGCGTCCGAAAACTTGATTACTGCTTCCAATGTAATGGCAGAACCCAAGACCGTAAAAATGAGGAAAATGCATTTGAAGGTGAGCTGGGTTCGTGCACTTTTTCCAAAAAGATACATCCATGATTGCAATCCGTAGTATGACCATGATATGATGGTAGAGAATGCAAAGAGGACTACGGCCACAGCCAGCACGATGGAGAATCCCGGGATGGTCGCTTCAAATGCCTTGGAAGTTAGATTTACTCCTCCTACAAATTCGCCCGTGTCGTGCAACTGGACTGCATCATTTACCAACTCGCCATAGGTAAAGGCACCATTTTGATTGAAGACGATGATGACCAGAGCTGTCATCGTACAGACCACGACGGTGTCAATAAAAGGCTCCAGTAAGGCGACCAATCCTTCAGAGGCAGGATGTTTAGTGCGGACAGCGGCATGGGCGATGGCTGCAGATCCAGCACCAGCTTCATTGGAGAAAGCAGCCCTTCTAAAGCCCAGCAACAAAACTCCCGTCATACCTCCGGTCACGGATGCTCGCGGTGTAAAAGCCTCCTGAAAAATCGATAAAATGGCTTCATCCAGCACTTGGTAATTGGATATCAGAATGACCAGCGCAGAAAGTGTATAGAGTACCGCCATAAAAGGCACTACCCTACCCGTAATCTGCGCAATCCGTTTGATCCCACCGATGATGACAATACCGACTAAGACCGCAAAACAGATGCCTACAATCAAACCAACAGCCGGGCCATCCAGCGATGCCACTGCAATGAGTTGGGCCGCTGCCTGATTGGACTGAAAGGCATTGCCGCCTCCAAAAGAAGCTCCCACGCACATGATCGCGAAAATGGCAGCCAGGATCTTACCCAGTCGCGCCTTACCTAGCGAAGACAAACCTTTGGATAGATAGAACATGGGCCCACCATATACGGTACCATTCTTATCCACCTCTCGATAAAGGACCCCCAGAGTGCACTCCACAAACTTCGCGCTCATCCCAAGTAATCCGGCCAATATCATCCAGAAAACAACACCAGGCCCTCCCATCGAAATAGCAACCGCGACCAAGGCTATATTGCCCAGGCCCACTGTACCCGAGACTGCGGTAGCCAGTGCCTGAAAATGATTCACTTCACCTTGAACCGATTCGTCCTTAATCGTTCCTATGATATCAGTAGAGGGGCCAGCATCCTCCAAATCATCGTAGCGTCCACGTACGACCTTTATGGCCGTACCAAAGCGCCTTACGTTGACAAATCTGAAGTAGATGGTAAAAAGACTGCCTCCGAAGATCAGCAACAGCAATACAACAGGCACCGCATGTGGGCCGAAAGTGATCGGATACAAAACGAGATCTTCCCAGAGTTGTGCAATGGGCATAAAGGCATCGTTAATGATCTCATCAAGGCCACGAGCTCGATTCAATATTTGCATGACATGTTCCATTTTGATTCTGCCGGCAAAGGAGACGTATCCCGCTCTTTTATTAGGCAATGGTCAGAATGAAATCGTATTTGTCGAATACGACAATACAGACAAATGGGTGCTTTTAGTGGTGGAGGGCCCCTGATGATCATGATGCGGCATCATGTCCTCATCAGAAAGAATTCTCGTCCGCGATAACCTATTATGTTCTCTCCAGGGAGACCTGGTTTGGAAATAATCGCAAGCGAATCTTCCTTTCCCGATTCGGTGACAACTCAAAAAGCACCTCTTTCCAGGTCGATTCCTCACGTTCCTTACTCCATTCCTTTTTGCCATAGATGCCATCTAGCAAGGCTTGCAGCAGCCGTTTCACTTCATTGTAGTCATGAATGTCATACACTTTGCCGGGAATAGAGCGACGAGGCTTAATCTCTAACCACCCATCCTCGGTGTTTGTCCTGCGGACTATAAATTTTTCGAGGAGCGCATAGTGTGTAGACGACAAGCGGATGCTCTTCGCACTATTTCCTACCCCAGAAACCTTGACGGACAACTCCGTTCGTCCATTTAAGACAGTCTTACGAAGATCCATCCTTAAGTCCTTGGAAGCAAAAACATCGTCTTCTGCAATCTCCTTTATCCAACTCAAGGCAAGAGCAAAGAAGATCATGATCAGGCAAGTCTTAAAAATCGCGGATAGGATGAGCAGCCCTCCTGTAGATTCACCCAACTTAAATATCTGTGCTACTAAGGTGAGTAAAATGCAGCAAGCTGTCAGCCAAGCCAATCCCATGAGTTTTCTCTTCGAAAAAGACTCCCATAAAACATACCCTAAAAACACCAGCGTCATGATCGCATAGTACACATCGAGTTCGCTCAAAGCCAGCGCTGTTTTCTGCAGAAAAAGAGCACTTAAGGTGGGAAGCAGTGCAAAGAGAAAAGGAACTCCGATAAGGTACTTCCAGTAGGTCGACTCGATCAAAGGTCTAAATCGAATAGGCAAATATCGAAACCATGGCAGTGCAAGTAAAATAAAGAGGCTATTGAGCAAGGACAAGATCGTCCTCCAGCCCTCAATATTGATAACCGCTAAGGCAAAGGCATCAGGAAAATAATGATGCACCAGTTCGAAGAGACCAGAAACACTCCAACACAAAATGGATAGCGCCAACCATACCTGTCCATGATCATGTCGTCTTCTGCCGAGATGATGCCAGATGGACATCAATGCCAAAAAGGCAAATAGACAGACCGCAAATTGCCACCATCCGTAGAAGGCAAGCATAGATTCATTGGATTCCTGGCCCATGAGACTAATCAAACCATCCTGCTTTTTTGTAGAAAGTAGAATAGACATACTAGTGCTGAGCATAAGACTAGTATACTAAATTATCAGCCGCCAGGTATCCCATTCGGCCCCTAGTTGCCTTCAAAATGGCGTCGCACCTCGGATCTCGAATCACCTGCTGATATGTTGGGAGAAAGGAGAAGGGCAATGACTGCTTGATCGATCTCGGCATACTCAAATCCGCAGGTCCAGGGTTGGTAGAAGATACTTTCCGGATGTGTACTGGAGTCTTGCAGCAGTCCCAAAGCCTGAGTCAATTCCTCCCGCAAAAGGTGCTTCATGCAATCGAGATCGGTGTTGCGTTTGGTATCCACATACATACTCCCCCGTGTGATGACTGCACCCGTCCAGTAGACGTAGACATATCCCCAATTGCTGCCTAGATCAGGTACTGCATTCGCTTCGAATTGTCCATAGGTGTCCGCGTCGGTCAGGAATACATTAAAATTAGCGGTCTCTCCATTACGGACCCGACGCAAAGCTATCGTCTGGCTCAAATCATTGATCTCCGCGATGATACGATCTAGCTCTACGTCCAATTCGGGATACGTGCTATCAGAAT
>JAHQVP010000208.1 GCA_019634275.1 Saprospiraceae bacterium | reverse complement strand
CCATTTCCTAATCGAATCGATTGATCTTCTCCCAGGTCCACATCGAAGAGCGCCACTCTCTGCAGGTCCAAAATGGTATCTCTACGGCATCCATCCGCATCTTCTGCATAAACACGGAACGTCCCTTCTGTTAAATTGTCAAACATGGGAGAAGCACCGAACTGCAGCCCACCGACTGAGTATTGGTATGGAGCGGCCCCACCGGTCACTTCCGCGACGGTGATCACGCCATTGTCATCGCCATGGCAGTCAGGTTGTATGGCGTCAATCTGAATGGATCTAAGATCATTGGGTTCTTCTTGTATCACGACATCATCACTCGCAGTGCATCCATTTATGGGATTGGTGACGGTCAGCATGTACCTCCCTGTATCTTGAATCACAACAAGTCCTTGATCCGGTGGGGAAAGAAATTCTCCATTTGTGGTAGACCAGAAAAACTCAACGCCTGCAGTGGCGTCTGCCATCAGATCCATGGTCCGTGCGGCACATCTGACGATGCCATTGGTCATAATACTCGCCGTAGGTCGAATGGTATCGATCGAGATCTGGACGGTGTCTGTCAAAACACAGGAAGTCGACACGTGAGTCCCAATTACCGCATAAGTGCCCTGCAATGGTACGGAAGCGGTGACTCCACTGAAACTGCCCGAGGCTCCACTGCTTATTTCATTCCAGGCATAGACAATGTTGGGATTGGGATTTTGAATGGCAAGCATACCAAGACTGGTCCGACAATTAATGTCTTCGGCCATTAATTCTAGGGCATCTAGGGTTTGCAATTGAGAGGTCACCAAGGCGGTATCCATATTGGTACAGCCATTGGATTCAGTGACCTGAATTGTATAGATCCCGGGCTCATTTACCGTGGGGTTAAATCGATTGGACCAAAAATTTCGTGGACCAGACCATTGCACATCAATAATGTTAAGGCTGGGAATCGAAACCTGTAAATCCACAGAACCTTGAACGCAGTCAAAGTAGCCACCGCTTGCAGTCACCTCAGGCTGTCTGAAATCAATCGGTACGAAGGTGTCACGTGTGGCTCTGCAACCATTGGTGCCCACTGCCTCCACTGTAAAAGGCCCATCAACGGTCACAGGAACATTCTGTCCGGTGGCAGTGCTGCCATCCGAAAAGGTCCAAAGATATTCCGAAACTTGGGCTCGCGTATAGTTAGTCACCATAGCTCCTACCGTAATGGGATCTCTAAAACAGGTTAGGGTATCTCCGGACAGTTGAAAATCAATCTCGGGGTCTTCATATCGCCGCAGTCTAAAGGTATCCCGCTGGCCACATCCATTCTTATCGATGGTATTGGCATATATTGTACTCGGCTCCAATCGAGAAATACGATCTGCATTGTCAATGAATCCTTGAGCCGAATCAATCCATTCGATGGAGGTGTAATTGGACGGCGTAAAAAGTCGGACCCAACCTGGACCATCACAGGCTATGGGAAGGGGCCTAAACGATCGATTCAATGGTAATGTATCAATGCTTATGATGGTTTCTCTAGTGCTTATACAGCCCGTTGCTGGTTCTATTGCCGTTACGGTATACTTGCCCTTTTCTTCAATGGGCAGTTGAAGTCGAGCATCCACCGTGCCATCCGGAAGTTGCCACTCGATGTCGCAGTTGTCACAGTTGGTCACGGTCAATTGCATGGTATCCTGCGGCTTGTTGCAATTGGGCTTTGCCGGGACGAGGTCGATTTCCGGTTGGTCCATGTGTGGATGCACCGTCATCAAATCACTTCCCGTGCATCCATTCACAGGATCTCTGACCACCAATCGGTACTGGCCAGTCATGGAAACGGTGACGTCTCTCCCGCTTCTGCGAAATCCAAGGGGGCCGTTCCAAGCAAAGGTAGGAGTCTGATGGACCGCCCCCACTCCCGTCGGAGACAACATGAAGTCCTGGTCGGTACAGTTCATGGCATTGATGTCATCAACGGTAACGGTGGGCTTCACGGTATCGATCTGCACGGTCGTCGTCACCATATAGGTGCACTGATTCTTGTCCGTAACGGTGACCGTATAGTCACCCGGAATCCTTGTGGCAGGATTATGAATGGTGTTTGGGTCAAAACCGGCTGGACCGGTCCATAAAAAAGTAGCCACAGGATCATCGGTGGTCACCGATACTCGAACTGCAGGATTGCGACAGGAGATCACCGCACCTGTGACATCAATGCTTGGAGGAGTTGGAATGTTATCGGTGACATCGACAGATTGGGTACGTGTACAACCAGCCCCATATGTAGCCGTAAGCGTATAACGACCAGGCACCAGAATGTCACCAGGATTCTTTTCTGAAGATGAATAATTATTGGGACCCGTCCAACGGTATGAGGCGGGAGTAGCATCTGTCTGCACATTCATGGCAACCGCTGTCCCTGGGCATTTTAGGATGTATGGACCTCCAATCACCAATAGCGGAGGGTTGATCGTGTTATCCTGATCCCATGCACATTGCGCATGCACACCAGAAGACAGCACGTAGAGCGACAAAAAGACCGAGAAGAAAATCTTCATTAGAGATACTATGGATTAAATGCCAACGTATCTGATCCATTGGCATTTTGAGTGCTTATACTAATAATGATCACATTTGTGTGTAAATTGTTTTTAAGAGACGTTTAACATCAAATAACTTCACTTTTGAAGTTATCTTTCTGACTCAGACGTTACACGTATGAGAGACGATTCTCAGGGCTACGAACCGACAAAAACATGAAAATTAAAGGACTCTACTTCGTACTACTCATTTTGATGAGCGTGCAATCAGGATTGCTCGCCCAAAGGACTCGAGACGCTAAAAGTAATGAATTCACCTCCAATCTTTGGTATGGTGGGAGTGCAGGTCTGGGCTTCCAATCTTTCAATAGTGAGAGCACATTTCTGATCGCGCTCTATCCTATGGTAGGCTACAAGTTTACGGAGCAGCTCTCGGTCGGTCCACGAATTGGAGTGGCCTATCAGCATATACGCACCATCGGCTTTGACGGCAGGGTATACAAGTTCAATCCGATCGAACTCAGCGGTGGCATTTTTGCCCGCTACAAACCCTTTTACAACTTTTTTGCTCATTTTGAATACGAAGTCGCCAATGATAAGGTGGCCGTTTCCGGGTTTTCCGGACCTCCCGTGATCGAGACTTTTACAGAAAACAACTTCTACATAGGAGCCGGTTACACTTCCGGAGGAAGAATTTCATCTGAAATTTACATCTTGTATAATGTCTTGGAGGAGTCCAACACCCTACAACCTCCCTGGACTTTCCGTGCGGGTCTGTCCTATAACTTCTAAGCTAGAGTTGGACGACTACCCCCAATAGGAAGTTCCTCAGTGCCTGAGGGTACAACCCCGTAAGATTGTATAGCCCGTCACTTTGCAACTGTGTGTGCGGATCATCTGGTCTACCATCGTATCCATTCGATCGATACCGGTATATCCAGCCATTCGAGGCATACCTGGAGTTAAAAATATTCCGGAGCTGCAAGCGAAAATCCACTTGCTTGCACCAACCCGTTGCAAGACCGAGTCGGAGTTCCAGATCAGAAAAATAATAGGGGTCCAGGCTGCTCTCCGGATTGTTTGTATTATCCAAAAACTGGCTACCCACGTACTTGTGATGCCAAAAAACTTGAAACTGCTTACTTTCCTGATTGATCAGATTCCACTGTACGCCGCCATAAAGTACAGAAGCAGGTGAGAAAGCAATGTTGCTGTTTTCATGGATCACCTCAAATTGCTCTCCTGTGTCCCAATCATCGATAAACTCAGCAAAGCGCTTGATTTTATTGGTACTCAAAGTGCCATTGCCTAGGAGGGTCAGGACGGGGGAAAGTTGAACCTGTGCAGCCACTTCCACTCCCATTCGATGGCTCTTGTCTACATTTTGACGGATGGCTTCCCCCACGTCATTCAGCTCACCCGTCAGTACGAGTTGATCTGAGTAGTCCATGAAGTAGCCGTTAATCGACCATGTATGGGATTCTCCCCGTCCTCGTATTCCCAATTCGTGGTCCCAAAGCTGCTCAGGTACCGGCCTACTTTCGGGTGATGAATTGGTATAGTCGTTGCGATTGGGTTCGCGATGAGCGCCTGCAAGTGAATAGTAGACCTCTACATTGGCTCGCTGCCACGTAACCCCTAGTTTGGGATTAAAAAACCCCATGTTAACTTCCTGATCAGCGATGTTGAGATCAGCATCGAAACCTTCAAACCGATAGTCTACGACACGATATTGCATATCAGCAAATGCCCGAAAGTCCCCTTTCACTGCATTGATTCGAGCGTACAGATTACCATCTGTCTTCACTGCATCATTCCTATAATACTCTTCACCAAGTTCGCTGTCTCCGGCAAATCTGCTCCAGATCACCTGTCCGAAGTGATCTCCCCAATACGAATTAAAACCACCGCCCAAATGCCAAGTCAAGGGTTTCGAGGAGTTGCCTTCCACACTAAAAATAGCACCACCAAAATGATTATCGAGCCATCTTCTCCGAATCAGATCCGACTCTTCTATCAAGACATCATCTATCATCAGTGAGGCGATGCCATAGGAGCTCAAAGGATCCGAAATTCTGTACTGTTCGAAGTACCCTTTGCCCCGGGTATAGTGCAGCGCAATTCTACCCGACACATTATTTTCGAAATCCTGACCCCACTTAAGGTGTACGTGTGTCTGCCGATAATCGTCTACTTCATCCGGATGAAAGCTGCCATCACTTCGCAGCCCTGCCGTGTTGCTGTTTCTGAGGTCCTCATCTTCTGCCCATTGGGCCGGCACTCCATTCCACGCCTGATAAGTACGCTCGTAACCCGTAAACACATTTAATGAAACTGCGGTCTTCTTCCTCATGTATTTGGCTGAGCCGAACAACGATCTAAGATCGGCACTCCCTCTATCGATATACCCATCTGAGCTGAGCATGGAAGCTCTACCATCAAAGGTGATGTACCGCCCTACCCGACCCGTCCCAAAACTGAGTGCTGCCCGGCGGGTATTAAAGGATCCAGTAGACCCATCCAGTTTCAGGTAGGGTTCAGGCACAATTCCTTTGGTTTTGAGGCTGATGGTGCCACCAAAAGCACCTGCGCCATTCGTGGATGGTCCGACCCCTCGTTGTACTTGTACGGACTCCACAGAACTGGCAAAGTCAGGGAGATCCACCCAAAATACTCCCTGGGACTCACTGTCATTTAGTGGAATGCCATCTATGGTCACGTTGATTCTGGTGGCATCACTGCCTCGCAGACGATATCCAGTATAACCAATGCCCGTGCCCGCATCTGAAGTGACCACCGCACCGGGAGTGTACTGCAGTAGATATGGGACATCCATCCCTAAATTGCGTGAAGCCAATTCCTTTCGATCGACAACCGAGTGAGAAAAAGGCTCCCCTTCTTGGATCCAGGATGCGATGAGCTCGACACGCTCAAGCGAAAACACCACGGGTCGCAGTTGGATTACCACTGGTGATGTTGCTTCATTTTCATCCAAACGGAGCATATAATGCTCATACCCTAGTAAGCGCACAGATAGAGCCTGCCCCGACTCAGGGAAGAAACACGCTCCATTGATGTCGGTAATGCTCCTTTGTTGGTCCAGCTCAACAACCGCACCAGCGATCGGATCCTGCAGGCTATCCTGTACGATCACACTGATCTGGCCATTTGCATGATTACCAATCGATAAGGCCATTATGGCCCACATAAAAAGACGAATCATTCTTGAACACAATTGTGGACTAAGTCCAGTGAAACAATAAATGACTCATAGTGGAAGATTGTCGTCCCTTCCCGGAATTACCCGGCCAGGTTCCTGTCTAATTAGACACTGGGTATAATCTCAGCCCATCTGATTGCTGATCACATGAGCACCCCACGCAGAGTTGTCACAAAGGTATAGATTCTTTGATGAAGCTGCAGCATTCAGAGCAACGCTTGTTTAAATCACCCTCTACCTCTAGGTATGGCCAATTGAGTGTCTTGGCCGCTGTGAGATAGCGCTCATAGAGTTCTGCGCGGTTATGCTGATTCTCACGAAGCGGATCCGGCTGCCATTCCATTTCTGGCTTGCACAGCAACAAGATGCCCACGCAGTCGCTTAAATAGCCTTCGATTTCTTCTGGCACTTCATGCCAGACCACCTCTGCCCATATCTTAAGGACCAATGGGCCCGTATCACAAATGACTGTTGGTGCCTGCAAGGCACGGTAACTCTCCTGCATCGTCCGTTGCGTCTTTGCAATCTGTACTACATCTTGCTGAGAATAAGATTGGTACAGAACCGTTAGATAGGCTCGAGAAAATTCAGGCACCAGGGGAATATCAAGCGCTGTGGCCAGGCTTTTGGCAAGAGTGGTCTTTCCACTGCATTCCGGGCCAGTAACATAAACATAATGCGTCATGAAGGTTTGTATTCACTCATTGTCTGTCCACACGTGCACACACCGCGAAATTAGCTTAATTTTCCACCGACAACCTATTGGAGTGCACGATATCGAACCGCATTATCTTTGGAGAGACAGCTATGTAGCTGCGCATGATCATAGATCCCCGCACTATGGAAGGACCTATGACGAATTTCGATTTACAAATAAGATTTACAATTATTTTATACATCCCCAATGGGATGAATTTGGATCGGGAACTCTCTACTCCAAAATTATCTACGTTGACTATGATGAGCATGTGGCCATTGTGGAGTTGATCGGAGAATGGAATGATTGCCTCGGCAATGACATTCTCTTCCTGAAGCAAAATATAATCGATCCACTATTGTTGGAAGGCGTACGAAAATTCATCCTGCTGTTGGACAACGTCCTGACATTTCATGGCTCAGATAATTGCTACTACGAGGAGTGGTATGAAGACTTGATCAATGTGAATGGCTACATTTCTTTTGTCAATGTTTCCAGAGATGTAGGCGATGAAATGACGGCCACTCAAATACATCACTATGTAAATCTTGGAGCTCATTTAGAAGTACCAAACTGGCGATCTTACAAGCCTACTAATCTGACTCGCCAGGTTGAAATGAGATTGCAGGAACACACGGGCACCTTAGAATTGCCGTGATGTTTAGATCAGGATTTGTAAACATTGTAGGTAAGCCGAATGCAGGAAAATCCACTTTGCTCAATGCTCTTCTGGGAGAGCAGCTATCCATTATCACCTACAAGCCTCAGACCACAAGGCATCGAATACAAGGCATCCTGACTACTGCGGACTACCAGATTGTTTTTTCGGATACGCCAGGATTTATTGATGATCCTGGGTATAAGCTGCACGAGAAAATGAATCACTACGTAAAAGGCACCTTCGAAGATGCCGATATCATGCTCTTTTTGACCTCGCCGCAAGAAGAGTATCCTGATGATCACCTGTTGATCAATCGGTTGAGGAAGCTGAGCATCCCTGTTTTTCTACTCATGAACAAGACAGATCTCTTCAAGCCTGCTGAGGTGGACGCAGCGATCAAGAAGTGGCAGAAGCGATTTACGTTTAGTGACTGTGTGCGTATCTCGGCACTTCATAATGAAAACATTGATGAGCTCCTCAAAATGGTGATCGATTGTCTGCCTGAAGGGCCGCAATATTATCCCGAAGAGAACCTGAGTAACCGCAATATGCGTTTCTTTGTGGCAGAGATGATACGAGAGCAAATTTTCCTGCAGTTCAAGGAGGAAATCCCTTATAGTACAGAGGTTTCGATCGAGGCATACAAGGAAGAGGAAAAACTCACGCGCATCGAAGCCTTAATCTATGTCAATCGCAAATCGCAGAAAGGCATCTTGATCGGGCAGAAGGGAAGTTCGATCAAGGCGCTTGGTATCGCAGCGAGAAAACGCATCGAAGCATTCTTGGGGCAGCAAGTACATCTGGCTTTGTACGTAAAGGTTCGAGAAAATTGGCGTAACGACGATCGATATTTGGATCACCTGGGTTATCGAAAGTAATTTGAACAATATAGTAGCTATAGTAGGAAGACCGAATGTGGGCAAATCCACATTGTACAATCGTTTGATAGGTGAACGCAAGGCCATCATTGATGACGTCAGTGGCGTGACCAGAGATCGCATGTATGGTACCAGCGAGTGGAATGGAAAGAGTTTCACGGTCATCGATACGGGCGGTTTTGTCCATGGATCAAACGACGTATTCGAAAAGGCGATCCGATCTCAAGTCAGAATTGCCATTGATGAAGCGACCGCCATCATTTTTATGGTGGATGTCACAACCGGTATCACGGACCTAGACGAAGACGTGGCTCGCATGCTTCGAAAAGGGGACAAACCGGTATTTCTGGCAGTCAACAAAGTAGACAATCATCAACGGATGCTGGACGCCAACGAGTTTTGGAGCCTTGGATTTGAAAACACTTTTTTCCTCTCCTCCATCACCGGTAGTGGTAGTGGCGAATTGCTTGACGAATTGGCCGAGCAACTAAATGAGAATGAAAGCCAGGAAGACGACTTACCGAAAATTGCCATCGTGGGACAACCCAACGTAGGCAAATCCTCCTTGACAAATGCCTTGCTTGGAGAAGAACGTAATATTGTCACGGACATCGCTGGCACCACTAGAGATTCCATTCATTCTCTCTATTCGAAGTTTGGCAAGGAGTTTTACCTCATTGATACAGCTGGTTTGCGTAAAAAAGCCAAGGTGTCGGAAGATCTCGAATTTTATTCGGTGATTAGGGCAGTGCGTGCAGTAGAGCAAGCCGATGTTTGTCTGATTATGTTGGATGCCAGGCAAGGAGTAGAAGCTCAGGACATGAGCATCTTTCAACTTGCGGTGCGTCGAAAGAAAGGTGTGGTTATTCTGGTCAATAAATGGGATCTCATCGAAAAAGAAACCATGACCAGTAAGACTTTCACGGACGCAATCTTAAGAAAACTGGCCCCATTTAATGATGTCCCTGTTCTATTTATTTCAGCACTTACCAAGCAGAGGATTCATAAAGCGATTGAAATAGCGCTGGATGTCTACGAGCGAAGGGCAACTAAAATCAAGACGGCTGTTCTCAACGACGTCCTGCTGGATGCCATCGAAAAATTTCCCCCTCCCTCACATCGTGGAAAGTTTATCAAGATCAAGTATATCACCCAGCTGCCCACCTACAGCCCGACCTTTGCTTTCTTTTGCAACTACCCAGACCACATCAAAGGGAGTTATCGAAACTTTCTCGAGAATCAACTTCGCAAGAATTTTAATTTTAGCGGCGTTCCTATCTCCATCGTCTTCCGTAAAAAATAATTATGAAAAGCATCGACACACCAATTGCGGGCTTAAAAATTATCGAGCCAGCAGTTTGGGAAGATGAACGAGGGTACTTCATGGAAAGCTGGCGTGGCAGCTTCATGAAGGAACTGGGGTACACCGAACCATTTGTACAGGACAATGAATCAGCATCCACTTATGGTGTCCTACGAGGGCTGCACTATCAGGTACCGCCTTTTGCACAAAGCAAACTGGTCAGGGTACTAATCGGCAAGGTGTTGGATGTTGTGGTTGATATCCGTCCTGCCTCAGATACCTACGGCGAACATTTTAGCATCGAACTCAGCGGTGAGAACAAACGGCAGCTGCTTGTCCCTCGAGGACTCGCTCATGGCTATGTAGTGCTCAGCCCTGAAGCCACATTTGTATACAAATGCGATCAGTATTATTCCCGTGATCACGAAGGAGGCTTGCGTTTTGATGATCCCAGATTAGCCATCGACTGGAAGGTCCCTTCCTCCCAACTCCTTGTTTCCGACAAGGATCTAAAACAACCCCTATTGGGCGAACATCGATCAGGAGCATGGACCTAATACGTATTGGCGTCACTGGCGCAAATGGTCAACTGGGAATGTCTCTCCAAGAAGTCTGTCAATCATACGACAGCATCCAATGCGATTTTTTCGACCGGAGTCAATGGGACATCACCGACAGATCGCAATCCAAAACTTACATCCCACGATACGACGTCATCATTAACTGTGCAGCATATACCCAGGTTGACCGAGCCGAAGATGAAAAAGCACTTTGCTATCTCGTAAACAGAGGCGGTACACGTACAATGGCGCAGGTCTGTGCTGAACATGATGTACTGCTTGTGCACTTTTCTTCTGACTACGTCTACCATAACTACTTGAGACGTCCATTGAAGGAGTCTGATCCATTGCGCCCTAAAGGAGTGTACGCAAAATCAAAGCTGGCAGGAGAAAAAGAAATAGTACGTCAGGAGGGTCCTCATCTGATCTACAGAGTATCGTGGCTATATGGTCCTTTCGGTCAAAATTTTCCCAAAACCATGTTGAGGTTGTCGCAAACTCGAGATGCATTCAAGGTAGTGAGTGATCAGATTGGGGCTCCAACAAACACCATTGATCTTGCCCATATGGTATTGTCCACGGTAAAATCTCCAGAAGCGCTAACCTATGCAAGGGCGAACAAGGGCATTTATAATTTCTGCAATGACGGCGCGACCGCTTGGGACCAAATTGCACGGTTCGTATTCGAATCTGCAGGATTGAAACACATTCGTGTTCATTCCATCCCTTCCAAGTCATATCCCACAAAGGCCAAACGGCCTCGCAACAGCAGACTGAATCTGTCGAAATGGAGAACCAAATGGCATGATGCCATTCCGGGTTGGGAATCCAGCTTATTAAGGTGCATAAGAAGACTGTGCGCAGGTAACAGTCAATAGGTGGTTCCTCTTTTGTGCAGATAAAGCAATCGTTAAAAAACGAAAGGGGCCACCCAGCCGTTCAGTAAGTATCACTATTTTAGAAGGATGAGGGTGGGCAAAAGACTACTGTTGATTTGGACTGTCATTGGATGGGCAAGCATAACATCTGTTTTTGCCACACACAATCGTGCTGGAGAGATCACGTATGAGCAAATCGGGGAGCTTACCATCCGGGTTACCATCACGACGTACACCAAGACGAGTAGTTTTCAGGCTGATCGAGACACCTTAACCATTGTCTGGGGAGATGGTACATCCGAGGCCATTCAACGTGTCAATGGCGATGGAGACCCGTTGGAAAACGACATCAAAAGAAATTTTTATGTAGCCGAACACACCTATCCGGGAAGAGCTACCTACAGCATTAGCTTTACGGACCCCAATCGGGTGGGGGGTATTCAGAATCTCAATCCTCCAAACTCCATCCAAATTCGTTTTCATGTAAAGACCACCTTTACCTTTCTGAGCGCTCAATTTCAGGGCGAGAATAGTAGTGCCGTACTGTTACAACCGCCAATCGATTTTGCTTGTGTCGGTCAACGCTTTATCCACAATCCTAATGCTTATGATCCAGATGGTGACAGCTTGGCATATGAGCTAATCGTACCTTTCCAAGGAGAAGACAGTGAGGTTCCAAATTATTTATTTCCGGATCAAATCTCCCCAGGGGCCAACAACATTATGACCCTCGATCCGATCACAGGGGATTTAGTTTGGGAGGCACCTCAGACTCCTGGTGAATATAATGTGGCGTTCAAGATCCTGGAATATCGCAAGGGAGTACTGCTTAACTCGATTATCAGGGACATGCAGATTCTGGTAGAACGCTGCAACAATGAACCACCCGTGATCGACGCTCCCGAAGAACTTTGCGTCGTTGCTGGGGAACGTATTGACCTAGACATTGTTGCCACTGATCCCGACCTAGACCAGCTGATCTCCCTTTCAGCCATTGGCGGGCCCTTTCAGGTATCGGTCAATCCAGCCGAGTTTTCCATTGGATCTTCCTTCAGAGAACATCCAGTAAGTGCAAAATTCATCTGGAATACTACGTGCGAACACATCTCTGATGCCCCCTATAATGTGGTATTTAGAGCCGTTGACAACCTCAAAGACAGTACGGGCTTAGCCGAACTTAAGACGCTTCGGATAAAAGTCGTTGGTCCTCCTCCGGAAAACCTGCAAGTTTTGAATCAGGTGGAAGGCAACCGGTTGACTTGGGATAAGCCCTATCGTTGCGAAGAGGTGGCAGACGACTATTTCAAGGGATTTACCGTGTGGCGTAGGGAAAATAGCAATCCCTTCTTAGTGGATAGTTGTGTAAACGGACTTGCTGGTCGAGGCTATACGGCAATAGGTTTCTTTGTCACCGACATGGAAGACGGTTCGTATCACTTTCTTGATCCCAATGTCGAAGATGGTATTTCTTACTGCTATCGCATTACCGGTACCTTTGCTCAGACATCCGCGGCCGGGTTTCCTTTTAATCTAGTCGAGAGTCTGCCATCAAATGAGGACTGTGGTGGACTGGCTCTTGATATTCCTTTGTTGACCAAGGTATCGGTCACTGAAACCGCAGAATCCGATGGCGTTATCCAGATTGAATGGACAAAACCCGATCCGGCTCTTTTAGATACCAACAGGGTGCCCGGTCCCTATACCTATACCCTTTTGAGAAGCGTAGGGCTGGAGCAACAGAATTTTGTAGCCATTCCAGGAGCTTCGTTCACAAGCACTTCTTTTGCAGGCGCAAATGACACCAGCTTTTTGGACATGACCGGTCTAAATACAGTGGGGGAGCCTTACAGCTACCAAGTAGAGTTTACGGCTGGTGGTCTGAACAATCCTAAGCGATCGCGGCCTGCTTCATCCATCTATCTTACCATCGAAGCCTCGGACAACCTCAATCTCTTAAGCTGGGATCTTCGCACACCATGGGAGAATTTTCGGTACTATATTTTCCGCAGTACGGATGGTGTAAATTTTGATCAGATCGGTACTTCACAAACCAATCGCTACGATGATGATGGGGTCATCAATGACACAGAATACTGCTATTACGTAGTGGGAGAAGGAACCTATGGTTTTTCAGGCGTTCCCTCACCATTGGTCAACCTTTCCCAAGTGGCTTGTCAGACGCCTTTCGATGCGGTTCCTCCCTGTGTGGCAGAACTTACGGTAGACAATGCTTGTGATGAAAGCAATGGCAGTTCCTTAGGTGTTTTTGAGAATCAATTGCGATGGACCATTCCTTTTCTCACCTGTGACAATACAGAGGATGTGGCCGGTTATCGTATCTATTTTGGCAACTCACTGGAGTCGGAATTCACGCTTTTGTACGAAACGCTGGACCCATTGGAGCAGTCGTACTCCCATGGTTCCGAGTTTGGGATTGCGGGATGCTACACGGTATCGACATTGGATAGTCTAGGCAATGAAAGCGATACCAGCAATATCGCATGTGTCCAGAATTGTCCTTTTTACTCCTTGCCCAATGTTTTTACTCCCAATAATGATGGTGCGAACGATCTCTTCATTCCGTTTCCATACAAGTTTATTGAACGCATTGATCTCAAAATATTCAATCGATGGGGACAACTGGTATTTAAGACGGGGGATCCGGACATCAATTGGAATGGTCAAAATCTAAATGGCAAAGATTTGGCCTCGGGCGTTTATTCCTACATCTGTCAGGTATTTGAATCCTCTAACGAACCGAACACGAGTGATCCGGAAGTTCTGACAGGGTTCATTGAATTGATCCGTTAGCTCGGTTCCAGCTTAGTCACTTCGACATCTCCATAGGTTTTAAAGCTGTTCAGCTGATCCTACCGACAGGGGATGCCTCTAATCAACTTCTATTATCTTCGATCTCAATAATAATCGGCCAGACATGTTCACCGGCATCATTGAAGACATGGGAAAAGTATCGTCCTTACGCAAGGCCGGTACCAACGTAATTTATCGAGTTACCTCCCCAATCTCTCACGAATTGAAAGTGGATCAAAGCCTTGCTCACGACGGCGTCTGTCTTACGGTTATACGCCAAGAAGAAAATTGGCACGAGGTGGAGGCAGTACAAGAAACGTTGAACAGGACCGCTCTGGGCAAATGGCAGGAGGGCACGCTGTTAAATCTCGAACGTGCACTTAAAGTTGGTTCAAGGCTAGATGGCCACATGGTCCAGGGGCACGTCGATGCCGTTGGGAAAGTCGACTCTGTAGAGTCAAAAGACGGAAGTTGGGTATTTGCCATACGATATCCACTCCATGCCGACCACCTGGTCATCGATAAGGGATCGATTGCCATCAATGGCATAAGTCTAACCGTCATCAATCCTCACGAGGGTGTTCTTACAGTGTCCATCATACCTTACACATTCGAACACACCAATCTTAAGGGGTTAGTACCAGGCGATGATGTGAATCTTGAATTTGACATGGTCGGCAAGTACATCGCACGCCAAAGGCCCTAGAACTTCTGCAGTACTTCCAGAAAAAAAGGCCCAAGTCCAAACGACTTGAGCCTCTTCTTATTTATTCCAAGGGGACAGGTATTCTAGCCCATTAACTCCTCTTCGACTACTTCCTCCTCAAGTCTCTGCTGAATGGCTTCGTCGGTAACCAAAAGGTCATCAAACTTTCGCAATCCAGTACCGGCAGGAATCGGTTTACCCACAATCACGTTCTCCTTCAATCCTTTGAGATTGTCGCGACGTGCGTTGATGGCAGCCGTACTGAGCACCTTGGTCGTCTCTTGGAATGACGCTGCTGATATCCAGCTATGCGTACCCAAAGAAGACTTGGTAATACCCTGTAAGATCGGGCTGGAAGTAGCTGGTACGGCATCCCTTACCTCTACTACCTTAAGATCATTTCTCTTGAGATACGAATTCTCTTCTCGCAATTGACGTAAGGTCACCAACTGGCCAGGTCGAAGCTTGTTGGAATCTCCACCCTCTGTGACAAATTTCTTGTCAAAGATCCAATCGTTTTGCTCAAAGAAATCGTATTTCTCAACAGCCTCACCTTCCAAGAAGGAAGTATCTCCTGGATCTTCAATGATTAATCGACGCATCATTTGTCGTACAATCACCTCAATGTGCTTATCATTAATGGTAATTCCCTGAGATCGGTATACCTCTTGCACTCCATTTACCAAATATGTCGATACAGCAAAAGGACCCTTGATGTTTAGAATGTCCTTAGGAGCAATTGCGCCATCAGACAATTGGGTACCTGCTCGTACAAAGTCACCTTCCTGAACCAGGATGTGCTTCGACAATCCAATCAAGTATTTCCTTACCTGGTCATCCTTGGCCGTGATGATCACTTCACGGTTACCTCGCTTGATCTTCCCAAACGAAACCACTCCGTCGATCTCTGCCGTAACAGAAGGATTTGATGGATTCCTTGCTTCAAACAACTCTGTCACACGTGGCAAACCACCGGTAATATCAGAGATCTTTCCGAGGTTTCGTGGAATCTTCGCAATGATCTGTCCCGGAGTAATGGCAGCCCCATCTTCAATTGAGATGTATGCACCAACGGGCAAGTTGTACGTCCTCAGTTCTTCTCCATTCTTCTTTAGAATGCGAATCGTCGGAATCTTCTTCTTCTTTTTGTTCTCGATGATGACTTTCTCTGCATATCCGGTCTGATCATCGCGTTCAATGCGATAAGTCTCTCCTTCTTCGATAGAATCAAATTCTGCTACTCCTCCGAACTCGGAGATGATCACATTGTTAAATGGATCCCACTCGCAGATGACATCGCCTTTGGACACTTTTGACTTATCCTTGATGTAGAGATTCGAGCCGTAAGGAATATGCAGACTGGTCAGCAACTTTCCGGTATCCTTATCCGTGAGGGTAATTTCACCGGTTCGTGACAAGACCACCTCCTTTTTGTTGGATCCATCCTTATACACGGCCGTCTTAATGCCATCAAACTCGACTACCGCATCATACTTGGCAGTAAGCTCACTCTCAGACTTCGTTACAGATGCGATACCCCCAACGTGGAACGTACGCAGCGTCAGCTGAGTACCTGGCTCGCCAATGGACTGCGCCGCTATGATACCAACCGAATCACCCATTTCTGCAATTCGTCCTGTGGCCAAATTCTTACCATAGCATCGACGACAAACCCCTCGCTTGGTCTCACAAGTCAGTACCGATCGAATGGTAACTTCCTCCACACCTGCTCGTTCAATTTTCTTAGCCAGGCGATCATCTAAGTACTGATCAGCCTCCGCAAGAACCTCGTCGGTCTCTGGATGCAGCACTGCATTGAGACTATATCGACCTACAATTCTGCTCGAGAGGGACTCCACCACTTTTTCATTATCCTTCAAAGCGGTTGTGTCGTTTCCTCTAAGGGTGCCACAATCCTCCTCCATGATGACGACATCTTGTGCTACGTCTACCAATCGTCTCGTCAGGTAACCGGCATCCGCGGTTTTCAATGCCGTATCCGCAAGACCCTTTCTGGCACCGTGTGTCGATATAAAATACTCAAGTACGGACAGTCCATCCAGGAAGTTTGAGAGAATGGGATTCTCAATAATAGCGCCTCCCGTATCTCCAGATTTTCGTGGTTTGGCCATCAATCCCCGTAGACCACACAGCTGCTTAATCTGCTGCTTTGATCCACGTGCTCCGGAATCAAGCATCATATAGACGGAATTAAACCCTTCTTTATGCTCGGACAATTCCTTCAGCAAGTTATCGGTGATCATATTATCAGCATAGGTCCATTTGTCAATGATCTGATTGTACCGCTCATTGTTTGTGATCAATCCCATGTTGTAATTCTCCCATACCTCGTCTACCTCATCACGGGCTTCTGCCAGGATGTTTGCTTTAACGGTAGGGGTAATCAAATCACCCAAGTTAAAAGAGAGTCCACCTCTGAACGACCAATAGAAGCCCAGGGACTTAATGTCATCGAGGAACTTGGCTGTTATTTCAAAGTTTGTCCGATTAATGAAATCGCTAATAACTTTCTTGAGGTTTCGCTTGGTCAACAGTTGGTTGATAAATGGCACCTCATCTGGTGTTACAGAATTTAGGAGCACTCTACCGACGGTCGTTTCAATGATGCTTTGCACCAACTCCCCTTCTTCGTTCTCAACCGTTGCCTTGACCTTCACAGGATGGTGCAATTCCATCTTACCTTCATTGAAAGCAATCAGAATTTCATCCTGGAGATATGCCTGCGGATAGCTTTTGCCATTGCCGTTTGCCACATGCAATGAGGGCTTTTCTTTCGTCAGATAGTACAATCCCAAAACCATGTCTTGCGATGGTAGGGTGATGGGAGAACCATCCTGTGGATTGAGCATGTTGTGCGATGACAACATCAACAATTGTGCCTCGAGAATGGCTGGGTGACTCAGGGGCACGTGGACGGCCATCTGGTCACCATCAAAATCCGCGTTAAAGGCACCACATACGAGTGGGTGCAGCTGAATGGCTTTACCTTCTACCAACTTAGGCTGGAAAGCTTGGATGGACAAGCGGTGCAGTGTCGGTGCTCGATTAAGCAACACTGGATGTCCTTTCAAGATGTTTTCAAGAATCTCCATGATCACCGGATCCTTTCTATCGACGAGCTTCTTGGCGGACTTCACCGTCTTGACGATTCCTCGTTCAATCAATTTCCGAATGATAAATGGCTTAAAGAGCTCGGCGGCCATACCCTTTGGCAATCCACACTCATGCAATTTTAAGGTAGGACCCACCACGATCACAGAGCGACCTGAATAGTCCACACGTTTTCCAAGCAAGTTCTGACGGAATCGACCTTGTTTACCTTTCAGAATGTCACTGAGTGACTTCAAGGGTCTTCCGCCTTCTGCTTTTACTGCGTTTGACTTCCTTGAATTGTCAAACAACGAGTCCACAGCTTCCTGCAGCATTCGCTTCTCATTTCGGAGAATGACTTCAGGAGCCTTGATTTCGAGCAGCCTTTTCAGCCGATTGTTGCGAATAATAACTCTTCGATAGAGGTCATTCAAATCGGAACTTGCAAATCGGCCTCCATCAAGAGGCACCAATGGTCTTAGTTCCGGAGGCACCACAGGAAGGTATTGGATAATGGTCCATTCTGGACGATTCTCCAATCGGGTATGCCCATCACGAAATGCTTCCACTACGCGCAAGCGCTTAAGGGCTTCCGATTTTCGTTGCTGGGATGTCTCGGTGGCAGCCTGATGACGAAGTGCATAGGACAACTCATCAAGGTCCTGGCGCATCAATAGCTCCTTGACCGCATCAGCTCCCATAAGAGCGATGAATTTATTCGGATCGTCATCTTCCAACATCTGATTTTCGCGGGGCAGAGATTCCAACACTTCGAAGTACTCTTCTTCGGTTAGGAGATCAAGCTTCGATATGCCCTCCGCTTCCTTGATGCCGGCCTGCACTACGCAGTACCGCTCATAGTAAATGATGGACTCCAGTTTTTTGCTGGAAAGGCCCAGCAAATAGCCAATCTTATTAGGAAGCGACTTAAAGAACCAAATGTGTACCACCGGCACGACCAGTTTGATGTGCCCCATGCGTTCTCTACGGACTTTCTTTTCCGTTACCTCAACACCACATCGGTCGCAGACAATGCCTTTGTAACGGATCCTCTTGTACTTGCCGCAATAGCACTCATAGTCCTTGACCGGCCCAAAGATGCGCTCACAAAAGAGGCCATCTCGCTCCGGTTTGTAAGAACGATAGTTGATGGTCTCTGGCTTAAGCACCTCACCATATGATCTTTCCAGAATATCATCTGGAGAGCACAGGCTGATGGTGATGCTGCTAAAATCTGCCCGTTCTCTTGTATTGCTAAAATTCTTCTTGAATGACATATTCGTGAATTCAGAATTTTCGATTAATCAAATTTTACATCAAGCGCCAGACCTCTTAATTCATGTACCAGTACATTGAATGATTCTGGAATATTCGGCTCTGGCAGATTGTCGCCCTTGACAATTGCCTCATAGGTCTTCGCTCGACCAATGATATCATCAGACTTAATGGTGAGCAATTCTTGTAGAATATTGGAAGCACCAAACGCCTCGAGCGCCCACACTTCCATTTCTCCAAATCGCTGTCCACCAAACTGCGCTTTACCACCCAAGGGTTGCTGGGTGATCAAAGAGTATGGTCCAATGGATCGTGCATGGAGCTTATCGTCTACCATGTGAGATAGCTTAAGCATGTAGATGACTCCGACTGTTGCCTGCTGATGGAAGCGATCTCCAGTGCCTCCGTCGTATAGATAGGTTTGACCTAAACTAGGCAAGGAAGCTTCTTGGATATAGCCTTCGATTTCCTCCAAAGAAGCACCGTCGAAAATGGGCGTAGAAAACTTCATGTCCATCTTTTCTCCAGCCCAACCCAATACGGTCTCAAAGATCTGACCGAGATTCATCCGAGAAGGAACCCCAAGTGGATTTAGAACGATATCTACGGGAGTCCCATCATCAAGGAATGGCATATCCTCCACACGAACGATCCGTGAAACAATACCCTTGTTTCCATGACGTCCAGCAAGCTTATCCCCTACTTTCAACTTACGCTTAACCGCCATATAGACTTTCGCCAACTTCAGGACGCCTGCCGGAAGTTCGTCTCCAATAGAGATGTTGAAATTTTCGCGCTTATATCGGCCAATCTCCTCATTTACCTTGATGCTATAGTTGTGTAGCAATCGAGCAATGAGTTCGTTGGTTTTTGCATCCCTGGTCCAATTCGTATAGTCAACAACCGAGAAGTCAATTTTCTTTAAGGTTGCCTTGGTCAATTTGATGCCCTTCTTGACCTCCAGCTCGATTGTCGATGCGGCCGCCAGCACAGTGCCGCCGTTCGGGGCAACAACCTGCGCATAGATATGGCGCGGCGTCCGGTGCACCGTCAGACGGTTCACCTCGAGCTCGCGTATCTT